>JAAHHN010000246.1 GCA_010672165.1 Spirulina sp. SIO3F2
GTGAGGTGATGGCAACCGGAGGCAATATTGCGATCGCTGCCATTCCTGGAGAACGCCGTGTTCGCTTAAATCAGCCAGGGAATTTGCTCAGTTTAGAAACCACCGATATTATTCTCACCGAAGGAATTAACCCGCTATCGCTACCTGCATTACTGACGGCTGCACCTATAGCAATGGATACAAAAGTAATCGATTCAGGAACTGTGGTGTTGGGGAGAACTGTCCAAGGGGCAGCGGTTGACCTTTATGCTGTAGGCCAGGTTGAGGTGAATGAAGCTGACTCAATACAGGGCGAGACCCGAGTGATTCGGTTTACAGAAACAGGCGAGAATCCGGAGCAAGCGGTTTTTATTGATGCCAGAGCCGATAATCCTGAAGACTTGCTCTATGGGGTAGAAGCGGGAACAGTTGCCCAGATCATTGAGCGTGATGAAGACGGGGTTGCAGTGGTCAGTGAGCAGTTAGCAGTTATTAGTGAGTCGGTAGGAAAGCCGTTGAAGTCGGTGGCGATCGTGGCTGAAGGAAATGAGGGAAATTTTTGGTTGGGGAACCAATGGTTACGCAGTGAGAATATTGCTAGCTATCAGCAGCAATTGCAAAGATGGGGCGATGGGTTAGCAGAGAATGCAGACTTGTTACTTTATAGTTGCTTTACGGCGTTAGGGGTAACTGGAGAGGCTTTCGTTACAACCCTGGCAGAGATGACTGGCGCAGATGTTGCAGCATCGGTCAATGCCACAGGCAGCAACAACTATGGCGGTGATTGGCATTTAGAGACCAGCCACGGGGAGATTGAGGCAGAAAATCCGTTTTCAACCGCAACGCTAGCGAATTGGCAGGGGAAACTTGCAATGCGAACGGTCAGCAGTAGTGCGGATGCAGGGGCGGGTACATTGCGGGATGCCTTAACCGTTGGGGCAGGGTTTGGTGGGGCGCTGGCCGCAGGCGATACAGTGAACTTTAACTTCTCTGGCACGATTACGCTGACGGGCGCTGAAATTGCGTGGACAGCCAATGATGTCACGATTGATGGTTCAGGTCAGAACGTCGCTATTGATGGGAATGGGAATGACCGAGTTTTCAATATTGGGGCCAATAACGCCACGATTGAATCCTTAACCATAACCAATGGAACCGTAACCGGATTTAATGATGGAGGTGGCATTTTACATAATGGCAGTGGGGTGCTTACAGTCAGTAATTCGACGATTTCAGGTCACTCCACGAGTAACTATGGTGGGGGAATTTTTAGTAATGGCAGTATAACCCTAACCAACTCAGAAATTTCAGGCAATCAGGCTTATTGGGGCGGTGGCTTTTATAGTAATGGCACACTCCTGATTACTGATTCAATGATTGCTAATAATTCCGTTACAGGTCGTGGCGGTGGGTTGTTTAATCAAACCGGTAATATCACAATCGATCGCTCTATCATTTCAGGCAATTCAGCGATAGATCAAGGGGGAGGATTAGATAATGTCGGTGCATTGACTTTAACCCAATCAACGATTTCAAATAACGATTCAGGCTCCTACGGTGGCGGTGTTTACAATAGTTTTGGAGCAGTTATAGTACAAGGCTCAACTGTTTCAGGTAACTATAGCCGTGAAAGTGGGGGCGGAATTTATACCAGGAACGCTCCCACAACGATTACCAATTCCACCATATCTGGGAATTCCGCTCGACAGGATGGGGGTGGGATTCATTCAAGACAACCAGTGACTATTCGTAATTCAACAATTGCTTTTAATAGCGCCGATGTGACGAATGGTGGTTTCGGTGATGGCGGGGGAATTTATATTGATGGTAATCATAACAATCAGATTATCAACACGATCATTGCCAATAACAGTGACCCCAGCGGCGAAGCACCAGATATCAGCGCTAATTTGAGCAGTAGCACCGTACACCATAATCTCATTCAAAGCACGTCCGGGATTAGTGCAGGTGTGCCCACTGCCGCTAACGGAAATATCCTTGGTCAAGATCCCCTGCTCGCTCCCCTTGCCAACAATGGGGGGCTGACTCAAACCCATGCACTGCAACCTGGCAGCCCCGCCCTTGACGCTGGAGACAATACTTTTGTTTCCACTTTTGATCAAGCTGGACAAACTCGAATTGCTAACGACACGGTTGATCTCGGTGCGTTTGAAGTCCAGGTGAGCACGGACGCCTCCGCTTCCTCATCTTCGAAGATCATGATGGACATGTTTCCCTTGGACTATATTCCTCTGGAGCCCCTCAACATTCTGGAGTTGGCCAAGGCTGCAACCATGAGTCGCGATCGCATTGCTGCCCTCCTGGCGAATGGTCAAATCTGTGCAGCGGCGGCGGCTCTCGATCAGTATCAAACCCAAGCCTTCAATCAATATTTTGGTCGGCTCCAGGTCACGCAGCCCAAGACTTGTGCTGAACTGCAACAACAACTTCCGAATGATGCTGCCTTACTTTACCTCTTTGCGCAAACCGATAAAGTTCATCTTATTGCTATGCGTGCTGAGGGTGAGCTGATGCATTATGAACAGCCCATCTCTCGGGTAGCAGTTATTGAACAGGTCATCAAAATGCAGCACACTATCACCAATCCGGTGTTGCGTCGTAGCGAAGCGTTCCTTGACCCCGCCCAAAAACTTTATCAATGGCTGATTGAACCATTGTTAAGTGAATTGGAAACCCATGATATCCACAGTATTCTCTTTAGCTTGGATGAAGAACTGCGGATGCTGCCGATCGCGGCACTGCACGATGGCCAGCAGTTTTTACTGGAAAACTACCAAGCTTCGCTGATTCCTAGCTTGTCCTTAACCCCCACCCACCGCTCTCAGTTAGCCAATGCCTCGGTCTTGGCCTTTGGCATCTCGGCTTTTGAGCAATTTGCATCGCTGCCCGCTGTGCCCGTGGAACTGGCCAGCATTAAAGCCCAATTCCCAGATACGGCTAGTTTTGTGGAAGAGCAAGCGACGTTGCGCAATTTTCAGCGTCAACTCCGGCAATTACCCAGTCAGGTGGTGCATCTGGCGACCCACGGCAATTTCCGACCGGGTCAAATCCAAAACTCCTATATTCAGTTTTGGGATGGGCAGCTTAATTTAAGACAAATTGAACAGATAGATTGGCATCAAAATATATTAGAGCTATTGGTCTTGAGTGCTTGTCAAACGGCGTTGGGTGATCCTGCGGTGGAATATGGGTTTGCGGGCTTGGCAGTGCAGGCGGAGGCGCGGGCGGCGGTGGCAGGCCTCTGGAGTGCCCATGATGTGGCAACTTTGGCCTTAATGCGAGAGTTTTATCGGCAGTTGGGTCTGGGACAGCCGAAGGGGGAAGCACTACGACAGGCACAGTTGGCTCTGTTGAATGGAACCGTCCGACTCAGGGATAAGCAGTTGGTTGGGGTTAGTCAGAATATGCCGCTACCCCAAGATTTGCAAGCGTTGGGCGATCGCACCTTTTGGCATCCCTACTATTGGTCAGCGTTTACCCTGATTGGTAATCCCTGGTAGTCGAGCGTGAAATTCTTCCTCACCGCAATTCTGCCCACAAAGACAATCACCCCAGACCATTTATCAGTCAAGGGCGATCGCATTCCAGGGGAGGGAAAATTGAGGCTAGCGTAACTGAGAACTAGCAGTGACAGTCAGAATAAACGACTTACTTCTTGCGGTTCTTGAGCAGTGCCCCCGCACCCAACGCCAAACCAGCACCAATCATGGAGAAGGGCTCAGGAGCAGCTTTAGCACCTTCCATGCGGAAGTTCACACCATCACCAGTGCCGCTGGGACTATCGTTACCAAACGTGATGGTGATGGAACTTACATCATTGAAGGTCTTGGTTTGCAGGTTATTATTTCCCCCACGTGCGACCCAATCTGTGAAGCTCTCGCCGTTGATGGCGGTGATACCTGTGGTTCGAGTAGACTCGGTGTCGAAGAAGTCAATGCTTAACTCAGAGAGTACAGAGCTGAAGTTGAACTGGTAGGTTCCCACTTCAAGCTGGCCCGTTTCTTCAGAGTAGTCACTACCCTCATTGTATTCAGAGGGACGGAAGAAGAAGCCACTGTTGTTGGTTCCTGCATCCTTTTTCTTGAAGAACAGCTCGTTGCTACCCCCAGCGTTGTAGGTGTTGGTTGTTGCAAGCGTATCCACAAACAAACGGCTACGGCTACCGTTGCTGGAATCAGTCAGGGAAATGATACTCTCAAAGATGGGGTCAAGCTGAATGCAACCGTCGTAGCAGCCGAGACCGACATCAATTTCGCCTTCTTGCTGAGGCACAAAGTCAAAGGCATTGGCTGCATTAGCTGCTGCGGCTAGCATTGCCGAGGCAACGATTGTTGAAGTGAGCGCTTTTGTAAATAGTCCTTTCATTTTCCCCTCCCATTGGGCTGTAATGAACTGAGATTTTTAATGGGGGTGTGGTTGTTTGTCTCACATCGCCCTTAATTACAGAATAGATGCAGGGTTGGGATGTTTGGGTGAAGTTTTCGTATAGATCTCTCGATTTTCTGTAAAGTTTCGGTGAATTGGCGGAAGACGATGGGAGAAGTGCGGGTTAAGAAGGGGCTGAAATGTTTGTAGAGGTTGGGTTTGGAGCAATCTCTCCATGCCTTGCTACGCTGCGCGATTATTTAGGCTTTGACTTGGCATTTTGGGGTGGCGATCGCTGAGATGCTAACAATTACGTTCATTTTTGGTAAACCAATGTAAAGCCCTATGATTTGCCTTTCACCGCAAAAAAAGATCACCTGCAATAATACTGCTATGTGTAATTACGCCACACTCAAACTGATTGAGGTGGATATTGCATAACTTCTCAACTTGCATAAATTTTCAAACTCAATTGTGGTGCTTGAACAAGACAAATAACCAATACAAACCTGCTGGTTAGATGGAACTGCGAGACAATAACACCGTCTTAAGATGCAGTTGCACCATTGAAGCTGTTGCTATTTAGTACAGATTCTCGACAAGTACAATGAAAGAATCTCGACTAACGCTGACTTCACAACCTAGGAGCGGTGCAGTGCCGCGATCGCATGCCCTTTTCCTCCCCTCGCATGCCCCAGCGCGAGTGGGAATTTCCCTGCTATCTGCCCTCACGGTTAGCGGACTGATGGCGATGTCTGCCTTTTCCCAATCGATTACCCCTGCTGCGGATGGTACAGGAACGCTCGTTACTGTTGCTGGCCAGACCTACCATATTGAAGGGGGAACCCAAGCCGGAACCAACCTTTTCCATTCCTTTCAAGCCTTTGGATTGAGTTCGGGTGAAGTGGCCAATTTCCTGAGTAATCCCACAGTCGTCAATATTTTGGGGCGTGTAACGGGCGGCGATCCTTCCATTATTAACGGTTTAATTCAGGTCACTGGGGCCAATTCCAACTTGTATCTGACGAATCCGGCAGGTTTGGTCTTTGGTGCTGGGGCAAGCTTAAATGTCAACGGCGATTTTGTGGCCACCACTGCCGATCGCATTGGCTTTGAGGGGGGTTGGTTTAATGCCGCAGGTGCAAACAACTACGCAACCTTAGTGGGTACACCCAATCAATTCGCATTTGCCAGCCAGCAGCCGGGAGCAATTCTCAATTTTGGCGATCTCACCACCAAAGGAAACGTGAGCTTGGTGGGTGGAACTGTGCTCAATCAAGGCAAGGTTGTTTCAACCGCAGGAGATGTAACGATCGCGGCTGTGCCTGGAGAGCGGTTGGTCAAGGTCTCTCAAAAGGGCATGTTGTTGAGTTTGGAGATTCCGACAACAGCATTGACAGCCGACATCAAACCCACAGATTTACCCACGTTGTTAACTGGTTCAGGCGCAACCATAGGAGAATTGCCTCAAGACGGGGATGTGGTGATCGCGGGTGAGGTGCAAGGCGAGCAGGTTGACCTCTATGCTGCAGGGACAGTCACCCCCACAGATGCAGATTTAATCCAAGGGGATACTCGAGTCATTCGCTTTAGTGAAGCAGGAGAAGACCCCGACCAAGCCATCTTTATTGATGCTAGAGCGGATAACCCCAAGGCATTGCTCTTCGGTGCTGAAGCCGGAACGGTGGCACAGATTATTGCGCGAGATGAGAACGGGGTTTCAGTGATCAGTGAGCAGTTAGCAGTAATCAGTGAGTCGGTTGGGCAACTGGATTCGGTGGCGATCGTGGCAGAGGGGAATATGGGGGATGTTTGGTTGGGGAATCAGTGGGTTCGGAGTGAGAATATTGCTAATTATCGAGCCCAATTACAGCAATGGGGCGATGCCCTGACCGACAATGCGGATTTGCTGCTCTACAGTTGTTTTACGGCGTTAGGAGCAACAGGGGAAGCGCTGGTGGCCAGTATCGCTCAGTTTACAGGAGCAGATGTGGCGGCTTCGGTGAATGCCACGGGCAGCGCGAACTATAAAGCTGATTGGACATTAGAGACCACGGTGGGTGAAGTTGAAGCGGCTAACCCCTTTACAACCGAGACGTTAGCGAACTGGGAAGGCAAACTGGCGATCCGGACAGTGGATAAAACCAGCTCTTCCGGGGCGCGATCCCTACGCGATGCCTTGACAGATAGAGCGGGTGGCTTTGGCGTTCCCCTCGCTGCGGGCGACACAATTACGTTTAGTTTGCCCAACTCAAACCCGATCCAGCTCAACCGTTCAATCGTTTGGTCAACCGATAACATCACGATTGACGGCACAGATACCAGCGGCGCAAATGTGACCGTTGATGCCAGAGGCAGAGACCGCATTTTTGAGATCAATGCTAACAATGCCACCCTGGAAAACTTGACGCTTCAAAACGGTTCAATCTCAGGTTCAGGGGGAGGGATCTTGCATACTGGTAATGGGTTACTGACCCTCGACAACGCCACCATTACCAACAATGTGGCGACTGTTAGTGGGGGGGGCATTTATAGTGCGAACGGTAATGTGACCATCCACAATTCCACCATTACTCAAAACTCAGTGGTGGGGGTTTCTGGTGATGGTGGAGGGCTACTCAGTTTAAGCGGTGATATTACCCTCACCAACTCAACGGTGGCGAATAACAGCGCAGCTGATCGCGGCGGTGGGATTCGGGCCTTTGATGGTAATGTCTTGCTGGATCAGAGCAACATTTTAAGCAATTCCGCCAATGGCGGCGGTGGTATTTTTAGCGGTGGCTCCGGCAGCAGCCCCACTAATGGCATTGTGACCTTAACGGATTCAACAGTTGCAGGCAATTGGTCTGTTAGTCAGGGGGGCGGCATCGCCAGCGGCGGGGCGCTCACGTTGACGCGATCGACTGTGGCCAGCAATGTGAGCCAAGGCAACGGCGGTGGGCTCTATACCTTTAATGGGGATATTACCCTGACGGATGCCACGATATCGAGCAATGCCGCTCACAGCAGCGGCGGGGGCTTATTTGCAGGGGGTGCGATCGTTACAACCAACGCCACGATCGCCTTTAATGTTGCAGATGCTGATGGCGATAATGTGGGTGATGGCGGCGGGGTTTTCCTGAGCAGTCTGCAAAATCACACCTTGATTAACACGATCATTGCCAACAATGTTGACCCCGGTGGGCAAGCGGCGGATATGCAAGGTGATCTGAGCACAAGTATGGTCAGCCATAGCCTGATTCAAGATACCCAAGGGATTACAGGTCAGGTGCTGAGTGATGGTGTTAATGGCAATATCATTGGACAAGATCCCTTGCTGGGGCCATTGGCCGATAATGGTCAGTCTACTTTGACCCACTCACTTTTGCCTGGTAGCCCTGCTATTGGTGCTGGGAATCCCAACCCAAGTCCTAGTCCTAGCCCAGCACCGAACCCTAACCCTAAAAGTAATCCGACTGGCTCAGTGAATATTGGTGCGTTTAATGGGGTATCAATTACGAAAAGTCTAAAACCCACTGATTCTTCAACTATTGCCAATCTTGATCAGGCAGTGGATTCAGCGCCTGAGTCGCTACAGCCATCGATTTTCCACGATCGCCTCAATCAATTTTTTAGCAATAATCAAATCTGCGCTGCCATTGAAACTATCGATCGCTATCACACCCAAACCCTTCAGCAGCATTTGGGGCAGGCGGTGGCGGATCGCAGCCTCTCTTGTCTAGAAATGCAACAGCAGCTCCCCCAGGATGCCCTGATGCTTTCGGTAGTTGCTCAAACCGATCAACTGCATTTAATTACGGTGACGGCCGAGGGAGACCCTATCCATTATCGAGTTCCAATCTCACAGGAGCGAGTAAGAACAGCTGTGGTGGAACTGCAACAGGCGTTAACCAATCCGGTGCTACGTAAGAGCGATCGCTTCCTTGCCTCCGCTCAGCAACTCTATCAATGGCTAATTGAACCCGTGCAATCGGTGCTCCAAGCCCAAGGGATTGGGCATATTTTGTTTAACTTGGATGAGGGGTTACAAGCGATTCCTTTAGCAGCACTCCATAATGGCGAGCAGTTTTTGATTGAGACCTATCAAACAAGTCTGATTCCGAGTTTATCGTTGACCCCTACCCATCGCCCGAATTTACAAGACGCGTCTGTTCTCGCTCTGGGCATTGATGTGTTTAACCGGATCGAACCCTTACCGGCGGTGCCCCTAGAGTTGGCAGGAATTCAACAGCAATTCCCCAAAACCTTGAATCTTGCCAATGAGCAAGTCACTGTTGCTCGCTTACAACAGGAACTCCAAACCACCCCGCGCCAAATTGTGCATTTAGCGACCCATGGCCGCTTTCGGCCGGGGCAGGCGGCGGATTCCTTTATTCGCTTTTGGAATGACGAGCGCTTAGATCTGCAAAGGCTCCAGGAGATGGGCTGGTCAGAGTCGATGGTGGAATTGTTGGTGCTCAGTAGTTGCCAAACCGCGTTGGGTGATCCAGCAGTTGAATATGGCTTTGCGGGTTTGGCGGTTCAGGCTCAGGTGCGCAGCGCGATCGCGGGTCTGTGGGGCGCAAATGATACGGCGACAATGGCGTTGATGCGGGAGTTTTATCGACAATTGAGCCTAGGGCAACCGAAGGGTGAGGCGCTGCGACAGGCGCAGTTGGCGCTGTTGAACGGGACAGTCCGATTGGAAAATAAACAGTTAATTGAAGTGGAGAAAAATATTTCGTTGCCTCAAAGTTTGCAAGGGGTGGACGATTACACCTTCTGGCATCCCTATTATTGGTCAGCGTTTACGCTGATTGGTAATCCCTGGTGAGTAATCCTCAAACTTCCCCTTTCTTTTTGAGGCAATCGCCCCGGACGATTTAGTCCAGGGCAATCATGTTCCTGGGAGGGAAACTTGGAGCTAGCTGAACTGACGCTAGCAATGACAATCAGAGTGAGAATCTACTTCTTGCGGTTCTTCAGGAGCGCACCTGCACCCAGCGCCAAACCTGCACCAATCATGGAGAAGGGCTCAGGCGCAGCATTGGGGTCAACCGGACCACCGGGCTTGTCCACAGTGGCAACAGTCAGGTGAGAGAGGTCTTTGTTGTTGGCAAGGCTGAATTGACCGCCAAAATCAGGGCCACTGACATCTTCAAAGATGTAAGCAAAGTACCCGTTAGCAGCCTTAACACTGACGACCACATCACCGAAGAAGTCTTCACCCA
>JAAHHN010000247.1 GCA_010672165.1 Spirulina sp. SIO3F2
TGAGCCAGAGTCGATCGCGATCGCCCAAGCCATCCAAGCTGTCCCCATCCTGACCCCGTCGAGTCCTGACCCTGTTCAAACCCCCTACGTTCACCAAGCAGGCGAAAAGCCCCCCATCCTCCTGCTGCACGGGTTTGATAGCTCCTTGTTTGAATACCGCCGCCTGCTCCCCAAACTCGCCCCTCAGCATGAAGTTTGGGCAATAGATCTATTTGGCTTTGGCTTTACCGAACGTCGCCCAGAGTTGACCTACAATCCAGAGGCGATCAAAGCCCATATCCAAGCGTTCTGGCAGACCCAGATTCAGCAGCCTGTTATTTTAGTGGGGGCATCAATGGGTGGAGCGGCCGCGATCGACTTTACCCTGAGTCATCCGGAAGCCGTCCGTCAACTGATTTTGATCGACAGTGCAGGCATTCCCCAACGTCCCTGGACATGGCGCTTAATGTTCCCACCGCTGGATAAATGGGCGACCGAATTTCTCCGCAGCCCAAAAGTTCGGGAGCAAATTAGCCGCAAAGCTTATGCGGATGAGAAATGGGTCACAGCCGATGCCAACTGTTGCGCAGCGTTGCATTTAGACGTGCCCGATTGGAGTCTATCGCTAATGAACTTTACCAAAAGTGGTGGCTATGGCTCATTTGCCAAGCAATTACCTGACCTGAAGCAGCCCACTTTACTCCTTTGGGGTGAACGAGATGCGATCCTCGGAACAAAAGATGCCAATGTCTTTACTCAGCTCCTCCCCAACGCCAAACTGGTCTGGATTCCTGAAGCGGGCCATGTGCCGCACCTGGAACAGTCGGCGCGGGTGGCTACAGAAATCTTGCAGTTTGTGGCCCAGGATGCGGTGGCACTCGCCTAAACCAGAAATTCTATGCGTGTGCTCCATGTGATTCCGTCTCTGTCGCCCCAGCGGGGTGGTCCTACAGCCGTAGCGCTGAATTTGGTGCGGGAGTTGAATCAGCTAGGAATAACAGCCGAGATTTGCACCACCAATGATGATGGCCCTGACGTTTTAGATGTGCCGCTCGGCGATCGCATCAATTATCTGGGCGCACCCGTCTATTTTTTCCCCCGCCTAACCCTGCCGATTGGGCGCGATCGCGCCTTTCTCTTCTCGCCAGCCTTGGGGCGGTGGCTATGGCAGCAAATTCCCACCTACGATGTGCTCGATACTCATTATCTGTTTGCGTTTGGCTCCACGGCTACCGCAATGATTGCCCGTCGTCGGCATGTGCCTTACACGATGCGGACGATGGGCCAGCTTGCCCCTTGGGCGTTGGCCCAAAGCCAGACGAAAAAACGGCTTTATAGTTGGTTGCGGGAACGGAAAAACCTGAATCGTGCGGCTGTGGTGCATTGCACAACCGAGGGTGAGGCGGCCGATGTGCGACGCTTCGGTATTACTGCCCCGACGCGGGTGCTACCGCTGGGGGTTTATCCGGGTGCGCCTATCGATGATGCCTCGGCTCGACTGCGCGATTGCTATCAGCTGGCGGCCGATGTACCGATCATTCTCTATCTGGGTCGCTTACATTACAAAAAGCGCCCAGATTTTTTGTTGGAGGTGTTGGCCGGACTCAAAGAGACGCCCTTTCACTTACTTTTTGCTGGGACAGCCCACGAGCCAGATTATCTGGAGCATCTTCAGAGTTTAGTGGCAGATTGGGGTTTAGGCGATCGCGTTACGTTTATGGGCTTGGTCACAGGGGCGGACAAAGAACTGGTGTTGCAAGGCTCAGATCTGTTTGTGCTGCCCTCTTTTGCGGAGAACTTTGCGATCGCGGTGGCGGAGGCGATGGCGGCAGGATTGCCCGTGGTAATTACCCCTGAAGTTCAACTTGCGCCCACGGTTGCGGCGGCTGAAGCGGGTTTGGTTCAGGCGGCAGAGCTTGAGGTTTGGCAGGGGGCGATCGCCCAGTTGCTCCACAGCCCAGAACTGCGCAAAACGTTGGGGCAAAATGGTCGCCGACTGGCTCTTGAGGTGTTTGATTGGGGCGCGATCGCTCGTCAGTTGGTGGCGGTGTATCGGGAAGCGATCGATGGTCATCCTTAATCCTCAGCCCGCTTACAGCACCACAAGCGAAACAGCTCCACTCGGATGGAGTAGCGATCTGGTTGGTAGTCAACAGCATCATGACGTTTGAGAGTATCGAGGGCGGTGGTCAGGTTGCCGGGGTCTGGTAGTTGGATTTGGAGTTCAGCCAGGGTTAACCCTTCAGGATGGGGGGCAAGGGTGAGGAGAATGGCTTGCTGGTCGGATGCGCCTTGGGCAGCTTGGTTCCAGACGCCTTCAAAGTAGTAGCGGCCATTGCGGAAGAGGTCGGCTTGGGAAATATCGGTGACGGCTTTTACATCAGCGACGGTCAGGCGGGGTTCTCGCTCTCGGCCGGTTTCAAAGACCTGTTCATTAAAGCGGCGCACGAGTTGGAAGCCAATCAGTTGGACAAGGTAGGGTTGGCCGTGGGTAAGACGATAGATTTCATCAATGGCGTTGGGTTCATATTCGAGGGGAAAATCATCACTAGGGTTTTCTAGGATTTGGCGACTGGCGGCTTCAGATAAAAAGCTGACGGGAATGCCGTAGGTGCTGCCAAAGAAGGGTTCAAAGTAATCGCGGGTCATTTCTTCGAGAGTGTGGAGTCCCGCGAGGGCGAAGGCGAGGCGTTTATCCATCTGAATCAGTCCCCGCAGGTAGCCCATAAAGTCGGGTTGCAGTTGTCCTTTTTGGATCAGGTCTTCGATGATCTCGAATTCGTCGAGGGCGATGATGAGGGCGCGGCAGTTGAGTTGGGTGAGGATGTCGCGGAGGTAGCGCTCGAAGGTGCGTTGGGGAAAGTTAAGGAAGGCGTCGTCGGGGGGAGCGGGAATTTCTAAGTGTTGGGCGATGTCGTCAGCGATGGTTAGGAGTACTTCGCTAAGGCCTTGAGTGACGGAGCCGAGGAGTTGGAGGTTAACGTAAATCAGTTTGAGATCAGAGCCGCCTGTGAGGTTACGCAGGATGGAGGTTTTGCCCATACGGCGATGGCCGTAAACCAGTACTGAGGGTGGGTTTTCGGCGTTGAGCCAGAGGCTTTCGAGTTCGCGGAGGAGATCTTCGCGGCCAACGAAGCGGGAACCTTCGACGGGGTCACCGATGGTGTAGGGGTTGACAACGGGTTCGAGGATTTCGATATTACCGATCTCGCTGGCGATGCTGAGGAGGGCGTCGCGCCAGGTGGTGGCGATATCAATGATCAGGCCGCCTTCGGCTTGGGGGAGTTGATCTTGGGTATCGAGGATGGTTTTGAGTTCGCCTTGGGCACGAGCGAGAGCTTGGGCTTTGGTGGCTTTGCTGCGGCTTTGGTGGATCAGTTGGGCGTCTTGGGTGATGCGGCCGAAGGCTTCGAGGGCGGGCCAGCTGGTCTGGCGGAGGCGTTTGCTGGGGTCGGGTTCGGGGCAGGGTTGAACTGTGGTTATGTGGATCTGCTTAAACGTTTTGGCTTGGGTGCATTGGTCAAGGTTGGTGGCGAGGATGTACATTTCTTCGCCATAGAGGATATGGCGAACAACGGTGAAGGCTTCGGTGGCGTGGGTGGGGTCTTTTTCGTGGAGATACCAAAAGCCTGCGGCGGTGGCACGGGGAAGGGTGTCGAGGCGGAGGGATTCAGTGATTTTATAGTCAATTTCTTTATAAGTCTTCCAAAACAGCAGATTTCTCTTGAATGTTGCTTGCATTTTTTGCCTTAAAGAAATTGATGCAAATTCAACTAATTTCCAGTCGAAGGGTTGGTGTGCTAGACGAGCCGTTTTCCAAATGAGTTGTTCACCACTTGTATTAGAGATGACTTGATTTATGGAATCAACGA
Source organism: Spirulina sp. SIO3F2 (assembly GCA_010672165.1). Taxonomy (GTDB): domain Bacteria; phylum Cyanobacteriota; class Cyanobacteriia; order Cyanobacteriales; family Spirulinaceae; genus SIO3F2. The sequence goes on from JAAHHN010000247.1 coordinate 3,852, forward strand.
CAGGGATAAATTGATGACTATATCTTAGTAACTCATTGCTATCATGTAGCCCTTCTTCCCAATTAGAGCGCAAGCTCTTTTTAAGTTCTTTCTTCAGAAAAGGTAGAGGAATAACTGCTACTCTGGAAAACAAAAAACTACTATTTTGAATTGTTCTAAGATTTAAGGATGTACCCATTAGCCAGCTATCAGGTCGCCAGAGAGCTAAATTGAACGCCAAATTGAACGCCATAACTACTGCAACACCGAACGCTATAACTACTGCAACAACTCCCATCACAAAACCAAATATTCCACCTCCCCCTGAATTTCCCATCAAACCCAATGCCAAAATTCCAACTGAACTTCCCACAACACCTAGCGCCAAAACTCCCCCTAAACCTCCCACGACATCTAGCGCAACAGCTCCAACTGAACTGCCCATGACATCTAGCATCACACCACGCACTAAACCAAAAACTAAACCAGACATCAAACCAAGAATCAAACCATTTGATACGCCTGATGCCAAGAAATGTCCCACCTCACCAGCTACCACATTTCTCACTAATTTTCCTACCACATCTGCCACATTTCCTATAAAACTTCCCAATACAAATGATACACGTAGCGCCATGCCTAATGCTATACTTGATGCCACACCTAGCGTTACACCTAACGATGCTAAAACGAACGTCAAAAATAACACACCTGACGCCAAAAAAAACCAGTCAGTCGCTAAACCAAGTTGCTCTAAATTCCAATAAAATAAGATGAGAGAAATTGTCATTCCCTGAACCAATAAAGCCCTTTGGATAGCGCTTTCTCGTGGATTTCTTAAACCCTTGCGAACAGTCATTTCGCTTTGAGGAATATACCCACCCCCAAACTCATCCACATACCACCGCAACGCCTGGGGAAAATAAAACACCCAATACAACAGGCGCAAATAATCCAACGGATTCCATAACGACAGCGGCCGCTTCAGCTTGGGGGCAAGGTCGAGGCGGGGCATTTCTTTCATGAGTTCAGAGTTCAGGGTTCAGGGTTCAGAGTTTGGATGGGTTGAAGGGTTGGGGGGGCTTGATTTTTGGAGAGTGAACCTACGTACCGCGAGGCGGAGTATAAGAGTTCAGAATTCAAAGTTCAGAGTTCAGAGTTCAGAGTGCTTGTGCAACAGGCATTCTGTGAATTTTGAATGGATGGCTTATTTCTGCCGTTCTGTACTAGCCAATTTAAGGTTAAAGGGTCAGGATGGGGTTTAGCTAATGTGTGATAGAAACCTGAACTACCTCCCCCTTCTGGGGTACTCCCCCCTGGAGGATATTTTTCTTCTAGAAATTCCCATGTTGGGAGTAGGACTGTTTAATATTCCTGAAAGAAAAAAGCAAACCCAAAGGTTCTCAGGTAGGGGCTGCGTTTCGCTGCCCTGCCACCCACTTAATTCATTGGCAGGATGGTATTAAAGGTTACGCGGGGGCACGGAAATCGAGTCCCTACAGCAGATCTGGAATTTTCTCTGGTAAACATAAAACAGCCCTACTTTTTGGGAGGGGGCGCTTTAGCGCGGTGTGGGTCGGGTTTAGATTGTTATTGCATCATGGTTTTCTGTGTAGTTTTGGTTTAGCCAATTTGTGATAAAAACCTGACCCACCTCCCCCCTTCGGCGTACTCCTCCCAGGCGGAGATTTTCTACTTCAAAATCCCCTCTGGGGAGGGGCGGTCAAGCACTGCGCTGACTGGGGTGGGTTCGGGTGTAGCCACAAAAGAATCATCACTTCGCCTCAACTAAACGGATTCAAAACCGCCACCTCACACCCCTCAAAATCACGCACATTTCGCGTCACCAGCGTCAATCCATATATTTTCGCCGTCGCCGCGATCAGCATATCCGCCTGTTCTCTGGGTCTGCCCTGTTTGCGGAACTTCCCACGCAGAACTCCAGCCATTTCCGCGATTTCTTCATCGATCGGCAATACTTTAAACTTTTCTTTGAACTGCGCTTTAAACCACTCCAGTGCCCTCACCTTAGGATTAATAGTCAAACCAAAAGTCATTTCCTCCACAGTCACCGCGCTGACATACAGGAAAGGCTTGCTGTCAACCCAATTAACAACACCCCGATTCGGTTCCGGACGGGTCAGCTCACTGACAATATTCGTATCACAAACAAACATATCTGCTCTCCAACTTAATCAAACGGAGTTGCTCGGCTGCTGCGCTCCGGAGCAACCAACGTAAAATTATCCTCTGCCAAAATTGCCCGTAATTCATCAAGTCGCCCTTTCATTTTTTGCTTAGTTACAGGCAAACCAAACTCAGCTTGGATTTCTGGTAGATCTACCCCCCGCAAGCTCGACAGCTTGACCAATGCAGCTTGGTGCTCAACCTGCCACATGTCAGCCGCTATCTTCAACTGCTGCCATTCCAACAACTCCGCCTCCGGCAACGTCCCCGCATCCCGCTTGGCTTGCAACACCGCCAATCGCTCCCCATCAAAAGGCGGCGCAAGCCTGATCCGTTCGATCAATTCCGCCTCATCTGGCTCCGCGATCGCAATTCTGAGTGTTGTCCCAGCCTCATCTGTGTTCAACGGCTTCAGGTTTTCTGCTGCTAACTCCTTGCGCCGCGCCGACCGAATTCCCTGCTGAATCGCCTCAACCAAACGCTCCTGCTGCTCCACAGGCAACGCTGACACCTGATCCAGAATTTGCTCAAAGGTAGACATTAGCTCAAAACGTAAAGTGTGCCTTTATTCTAGCGGGGAGCTGAAGCTGAAATATACGAGTTCCGACTTCCACATTCCAAATTCCGAATTCAAAAAAGCCCCTCCAACCCTTCCAGCTCCGCAAACACTCCTGCCATAAACGCCTGGTTATTGCCCTCTGTCTTCAATGGCAAATCCAACACTGCCCGCAACTCCGTCTGGCTGTAATTGCTATCGCTATCAATCACTTCCGCCAGCCAATCGAGCAAGGTGTCCGGATTGTCCAGCAATGCCTCCGCCAGTTCCAACGATGTCTTGTTGCCCTCACCCGCGATCACCTTGGTTGCCAAACAAAAATTAAGCAGCTTCCCCAACGGTGTATCCGGCGTAGTACACATCAAAAACGCCATTGTTTGAGCAAGGAGTTGTTGTTTGTCCATAGGAAAGGGATGGAAATAAGAACTAGAAATTCGTGCTTGATCGCTACTACTTTGGCTTAATCCTTGGGCGGATGACGATTGGCTTTCACCAGTAAGCGTCGTAAATTCACCACTCCTTTACGATTTATCTGCAATGCCTCAATTGTTGCTCGACCACACTGGGTTTTGCCCACCACTACTGTGGAATCAGGATTCCAATCGAAATGTTGATGCCATTGCTGCTGGCGCGGATGAAAGAGTACAACAAGTTTGCCAGTTTGGGGATCTGTCGCCTTCACCTTGACGTGTTTCGCGCTATTACATCCAAAACAAGCCCATGCTAAATTACTTATTTCATCATCACCACCAGCATAACGAGGCAAAATGTGTTCAATTGTAAACGCCTGGATTGCAAAATCCTCTGGACATTGACAATATTCACAACGGTATTTTGCACGTTGAGCAACTAGCTCTCGAATCGAGCGCGAAATTTTTTTACGCTTTGTCATTTTCTTCGTTGTGCTTAGGGGCAAACTCAGCCGCAATTAGCTCCAAATTCACTTGACGAAGCTCTGCCAACTTCATCATGGCCTCAAGACGTACCGCATCCATGTCTTCAGCACGCTCAACATATTTCATTAACTCCTGATGCTCTGCTTCAGTGAGCGCTCCCAGTTCATTCTTCTCTCTCAAAGCATCAATCTGTTCTTGGGTTGTGGGTGTGAAGCGCCGATTGATCAGCTTAATTAATTCTGCTTCCTCGGCTTGAGGTTCAGGGACGGCAGGGTGATGGTAAAACGACTCTAGGGTTCTGATCACATCGGGCAGTAGTTCTGATGGCACACCATCAAGAAGTTCCTGAGCCCGTTGGCGCATTTGGATGCTCATGGGGATCAATGCTCCAAATTCCTGGACTGATTTTCTTAGTTTAGCGTTGGCCAAACATCTAGTACCGCGAGGCGGAGTTCAGAGTTCAAAGTTCAGAGTTCAAAGTGCTTGTACAACAGGCATTCTGTGAATTTTGAATGGATGGCTTATTTCTGCCGTTCTGTACGAGAGCGTTGCGGAGCATCGGATTCACTACAATGAAAGCGACATTGGACATCCGCGCTGCTATGCCCCACACCATCCCTGCTTCAGCCGTTGGGCTCAACACCCTCGAAACAACGCTAGGGCTACAAGAGCAAACTGATCCCACATTTTTCAGTGAATGGCAAACCGACTTGCCAGAACTTGGGGACTGGGAAAAACAAAGCTGCGATCGCGTCCGTTTAGGCTATTTCAACCTGCTCAAACATCCCCCAGTTTTAGAAAATGCTGTGCGTCTCACGGTGCTGCATCCTCTACTCTTTATCGCCAACTTCTATGTTGCCCCGCTCCACGTTAAGCCTGAAAAAACAGTCTCTCTGAACCTCCAGGACGAAGACGGCACAACCGTTGAAGGGCGCATTGATGCGTTGGTGTTGCAAGAGCAACTCTGGTTGTTGGTGATTGAAGCGAAGCAGGCTGGCATTGCGATCGAAGCAGGCATTGCCCAACTCTTGAGCTATATGCTAGCTAACCCCACAGCAGAACGCCCCAGCTACGGCATGATCACCAATGGGGGCTATTTTCAGTTCGCTAAAGTTGTGCCAGGAGCAGCGCCACAATATGCACTCTCGGATGTGTTTGTGCTACGGCGTTCGGGGAATGAGCTGTACCCAGTGGTGCAAATTATGAAAAAGTTGGTGAGTCAGTCACGATAGCGCTCATAAACCCGGTAGCACCATTGCATTACCTGACTGGGAATCCCACCGCTCTCGTTTACAATTTCATTGATCTCCTCAGCGGTGAACTGAACCCCTGTGCCCGCTAACCGAGTCTTAATAAAGCCTTGAATCGTTTCAGCATGCCAAGGTTGCAACGTGATCTCATGACAGATATTGGCGAAGGGAGAATCAAAGCCGCTGTCTTCAAAGAGTTCGGTGAGGGGGCGATGGGCAGCAACGACTAAACGAATGGGAGAGCGATCGCCTGCATTGGCCCAAGCCCGCAGTTGTCTGCGCACACCGTCGTTAAACCAGTTCGCCTGCAACTGCTCCACGCGATCGAGCAATAATAAAATACGCTGTTGCTTTAACTCACGCTTAAACTGCAATGGGGTATTTGCTTGAATCCCAGCCGCATCTGCCAATGTTGCATAGTAGTCTTCAAGGTCAAGAATCTCGTGCAGATTTAGATAAATAGGTTTTCTTTTAGGAAGTTGCTCAAGAGCCATCTTTTCAACAGCACAGAGTAGTGAGGAAGTTCCCAAACCGTCACGACCGACAAATGCCACACTTGCTCCACTATTCAAAAACTCGAAGGTTTGGCGTATTTCTCGATCGCGCCCATATACATCATCTGGATTGCTTAACATTCCCTTTTGCATAAAGGGATTTGTGGCTACAACCTGCTGGGGCTGCAACTGTGGGAAAACCTTAAACACCGTTCTCATTGGAATGCCTCGACCGCCTAAATCACTAGCGCGATCGCGGGTTTTCTTTACCACACCACACACCTTCCCCGTTCGACGATTGAGTAATGGTGAGCCGCTTAAACCTGGCCGAACCTGACCCTCCTTGAATTTCAT
>JAAHHN010000248.1 GCA_010672165.1 Spirulina sp. SIO3F2
GGTGGGCCAGTCGCCTTGGATCACGGAATGGGAGATATTTAGGCGGCGATTGGGGTGGGCGAGGGTGAAGTGACTACGAATTTCGGTGGTGAAGGCTTGGCGCAGGTCGGGGTTTTGTAGGTCGATGCCCCAGACGACCTCAGGCAGAAAATTTTTGAACCGTTTTTCACTACAAAACCTGTGGGTAAGGGCACAGGCATGGGCATGTCGATCAGCCATCAAATTGTGACCCGCAAGCATGCAGGGAAGATTATTTGTAACCCAGATGTTGAGCAGGGCGCAGAGTTTATTATTCAAATTCCACTGCAACAAACTGCCTCAGCTAATTAGAGTCACTGCTTTAAAACGGAAGCAGAGAGAACTAACTGTGGCTCAGACAATTCGCGTGGATGATTGGGCATCAGCATCAGAAAACATGCACCAACCTACTGTAGATCAAGATATCGCTACAGTATTTTGGAGTTCATAAACACAATGAAGTGTCCTGCATGTAAAGGTTCAACGCTTCAGACGATTCATCTTGAATCTCACCTCAAAGCTGCCCATTGTCCCGCCTGTGAAGGCAAGTGGATCACCGCCGATGACTATTGGCATTGGCTGGAGCAGCATGGTGACACACTGCCGGAAAAAGAACCGGAAGGGATTCCGATTAAAGCGGCGGATCAGCAACAGGCGAAGCTCTGTCCAGATTGTCAACGCATTATGCTGCGCTACAAAGTCGGGCATGGCTTGAATTTTCGGCTCGATCAATGTGGCAGTTGTAATGGCATTTGGTTCGATGCCAATGAATGGGAAGCCCTCAAGCAACGGAACTTGCACGACGAAGTGCATCTGATTTTTTCAGCACCGTGGCAATCTCAAATTCGCAAAGATGAGGCACGTCAACTGCTGGAGGGCATCTACGCCCAAACTTTCCAAACTGACTATGCCAAAGTTCAGGAGCTGAAAACTTGGCTTGATCCCCATCCCCAGCGAGCCGCGATTCTTGACTATCTGGCGAGTCTTGATCCCTATTCCATCCAGCGAGATTGATGGATTAACTCCAAACTCTCGCCAATCTAATGATGCCGCTTCATTGCCATTCCCCTTGTAGGGTAAAGGCTGCCCAATAGTAAGGCGATCGCCATTGCTCAGAACTGGCCAACTTCTGTTGCGCGGCTCGCAACGCCGCCGCTGGTGTCAGCCCTTTGTCCAGCATCTCTTGATATACGGTCTCCATCAGCCGCGCTGTGCCCTCATCATCCACATTCCACAAGCTCACCAATACCCGCTCTGCCCCTGCATACATAAAGCCCCGCGTCAGGCTAATCGCCCCTTCTCCACGCACCACTGGGCCAATTCCGGTTTGACAGGCACTCAACACCACCAACTCGGCATTGAGATCCAGATTAAAGATCTCATGGAAGCGCAGGAAGCCATTTTGGGGTTCGCCTTGCCGATCTACCAACGAGAGCGCTAAACCCGATAATTCTGGCGTGGCGCTGTTGAGGAGACCGTGGGTGGCAAAATGCACTATCTGATATTGATTCAGGTCAGGATTGGTGACAAAATTCCGGTTGGCTTGGGTTCCCAAGGCGGTGATCGTTTCTTTTGGATCAAAGAGAGCCGCGATCGTCTCGGCTTCCTCACGGGTAAAGGGTAGCCGCGAGAGCACCACATTAGCTTCAGCGGCAGCGCGGGCAAGGGCAGTGGGAATTTCAAGTTTTGAGCCTGTTTTGGTCGTGACACGGTCATCATCGAGGCCAAACACTGGATCAGCCAAAATAGCTAATTGTTCTGGGGCTGGAGGACGATCGCGGTGCTCCCGCCGCAGAATTCCCAAGGTCGAAGCCGACGGTAGCATGACAATTTCATGGTCTGCGATCAGCGGTGTATAGTCTAGGGCATCAAGCTGCTCAGGATCTTGCAGCGCAGCAAAGGGCAGATAGTTTAAGATGCCATCCGCCACAATCAGCAAGCGTTTGCCTTGGAGCTGTTGGGCTGCGGGGGCTAAAAGCGTCTCGCTCATGGTAGTGAGCCGACTCAACAACCGTTCCGGGGGCATCGCCCGACCGAGTTGCCGATAGGTGCGTCGGGTCTGTCGAGTGATTTCCTCACGGCCGGGTAAACGGTAGCTGGTAATGCCCTTGCTTGTCACTACCCAGAGATAACTGCGATCGCGCCCCAGAAAATACTCCAGTAATACCGTGTCTGCATCAAGGACTTGACGTTGAATTTGGGTCACACTCAGAGGCTGAGGTTGCGTCAGCGACGCATAATGGGGGCTGGTGAGGCGAATATTGCTCTGGACTTGTTCATATTCCACCAACAGACGGCTGATTTCTTGGCTAATGGCGATCGCCAATACCTCTAGACCGCGATCGCTGCTGTTGCTTGTGCCCCCTGCCTGAGCCGCAAACAAGCTAATTCGGCGTTTTTCGGCAGCATCGAGTTGTGCCTGAATGACTTGTTCTCGTTCGAGAAGTTGCGGAGAAACCCCTTGACGAATATCTGCATTGGCTGCGACTAAGACATCGAGAAGCGATCGCGCCTTGGCGCTCTCACTGGCTTTGAGGGCTTCTGCGGCGTAGCCCTGGTTCGGGTTTTGGGCGTCGAGTTCCATCAACAGATCAATATAGAACTCGTAATAGTCTTGTTGGGTGGCAAAGAAGCTGGTGCGCAACTCCTGGCGCTCGATGGTGGTGCGCAGGTTCTCGACGATGGCGATCGCGGCACGAATATCCTGGAGAGCAGGTTGCTGCTTACCCAATTGGCGTTTGACTTGCGCCAAGCGGTAATAGGTGAGGGCTTCTTTGAGACGATCGCCTGTGGCTTTACGTAGCTTGAGGGCTTGTTCTTGGTATTGCTGGGCCGCAAGATATTGCTCTTTTTGAGCCAGCAATACCCCCAGATTGCTCAGGGTACTGGCTTCACCCCGGCGATCGCCCACCGCTTGCCAGAGTTTGAGGGCCTGCTCCAAATTCGCCTGAGCTGACTCTGGCTCGTTGGCCGTTTGAGCATAACCGAGATTGTTGAGAGCCGCCGCTTGATTACGTCGGTTGCCGAGTTGTTCCCACAGTTGAAGTGCTGCTTGATATTGGGCGATCGCCTCAGCGGTTTTGCCTTGGCGATCATAGACCTGACCTAAATTATTGAGCGTTGCTGCCTCGCCCTGGCGATTTTCCACGGTGCGCACGATCGCCAACGTCTGTTCGTAGTATTCGCGGGCCTGTTCAGGTTCTCCTAAGGTTTGGGCTAAACGTCCTAGATGATTCAGACTGAGGGCTTCTCCAGAACGATAGGTTTGGGTTTGCCACAGGGCAAGGGCTTGCTCTTGGGTTTGGAGCGCCTGTTGATACTGACCCTGAATTTCCTGAAGTTCCGCCAAGGCAGAGAGGGTTTGGGCTTCAGAGAAGCGATCGCCCGTCTGGCGATGGAGTGTGAGAAGGCGATTGTAGATCTTCTGAGCAGCATCAAGATTACCCAAACGATAATTAACTGCACCCAGCCAAGTGAGGGTTTGGGTGATTTGTGCTTGATCGCCCGCTGCCTCCCACCAGCTCAGGCTCTCGTCCCAGAGGGCGATCGCGCTTCGCCAAGCCTCCGGTGTGCCTTGACGATAGAGCTCCAAGGCCCGCCTGCTGTCATCTAAAGCTTCTAGCTCGGGGTTCACATCCGGTTCGGCGTGCAGGGAACGTGGCGCAATGCCCCAGCAGAAGCTAATCAGCAGCAGAGGCAAAAATCGTTTGAAGGGCAAGGGCAACATCGTTAACACCAAAAGCGCTTGAATATCTCCAGCGTAACCAATCGTTTAGGGGCAACGGTTGCGCCATAGATCTGGATGTTGGGCATTTGTTTTTTGTTTCAGCTAGGATTGGCTTAGGGATTTTACGACGGGTGCAAAAAAATCATCATTATCAATCGTCTGAAGGAAGAAATATTGACCCATGCTTATCATCACACCGCCTTCCCCCTGGAAAAATAGCGCACTCACTCCCTTTATCTCAGGTCTGCTTGTCAGCAGTTTGTTGGGCATGGGACAACTTCTGTTCGTTACTAGCCCTGCGATCGCGCAGATTTCCCAAGCCACGATTACCGAGATTGTGGATGGGGATGAGGTCTTTATCGACAAAGTCACTAATCCCGCAGTAGAAGGGGAAACGGATGGAGAAGCAGTTCCGGCTGAGGTGGATGCTGTGGCGCAATTCCAAGAAACCGTGCGCACCGAAGATGCGCGGGCTGCCCTTTTGTTTGACAACGGTGCGGCTGGGCGTATAGGCCCGAACTCGCAAATTATTGTGGGTCAATGCATTGAAGTGAAGCAAGGTCTTTTGCTCGCGGTTGGCCCCGCCAATGGTTGTACTGCCACCTTTGCTGTCGGGGTAGAAGGGACAATCTATGCGATCGCGATCGACGAAACCGGAGCCCAAGCGGTCAAAGTGCTCGAAGGGGAAGTGATTGTGACGCTCAATGAACCTGTGGGCAACGATGGACAGGATGCTAAACCCACACTCCAACCCGATTCGTCAGACGCGATTCCAGCACCAGAACCAGAGGCGCTGCCCAAACAAATCGATCCTGAGCCTTTGAGTCCGGAAGACCCAGTTGCACCGGAAGTTTCAGTTGATGAAGAACAGCCTGGTGTTGAATCCACAACGGAACCAGAATTCCAAACTCAAACCATCCAGGCGGGGGAACAAATTGCGATCACACCCGCTGGTGAATTTGGCGAGAAAAGCTTTATCTCCGCCGAGGATATGTTGCTGATTTTGGATGGTGTGCTTTTTGATGGGTTTGAGCAAGAGCTACCGGGGATGGCAGCATTGCAATCGACAATCGAAGAGTTGTACCCCGATCTGGATTTACCCAATTTGCCTGGATTCGATCTGCCGCTACCAATTCGACCCTCAATTCCCAGTCCATTCTGATTTTTGTGTGCAATGCTGTAACGGTTAGAAAGCGTTTAGATTTTTGCCATTGCCATGAAGTTGATCAATCGAACCAGCCCGCTCTCGTCTTGGACAACCGTTTTAACTGGCCAACGGCTTTCCAAGTTGATGTTGAGTCATTTAGTTGGAGCTGGGATTTTGCTGGGATTAAGCAGTCCAGCGATCGCCCAGATTACCCAAGCCACGATCGTTGAAATCCTGGACGGTAATGAAGTATTCGTCGAGGACGGTGCAGGAAGCAGCGATCGCATTCCTGCGGCGATTGATACCGTTGTTGAGTTCCAAGAAACCGTCGTGACCGAAGACTCACGCGCTGCTCTGGCATTTGACAATGGTGCAGTGGGACGGATGGGAAGGAATTCCCGTATTACTGTGGGTCAATGCATTGAGGTGCAGCAAGGAATTTTGCTGGCGGCTGGCCCAGCCAACGGTTGCACGGCGACCTTTGCGATCGGGGTTGAAGGCACAATGTATGCGATCGTAAAAGATGAAAATACTGAAACCCATCGCATTCAAGTCCTTGAAGGCATTGTCGAAGTTGCCTTGAGCGATGAGTCGAGTCCAGAGGAAGAGCGCATCCAGCGAATTAGTGCAGGGGAGGAAGTGACCGTGGGGCCAGATGGTCGATTTCGAGCCCGACGCACCCTAGACCGACAAGATATTCGAGTGCTTTTGCGAAGTGGGGTCTTTAATAACTTTGAGGGGGTATTGCCCGATATTGAAAACCTTGAAATTACCTTAAATAATCTCTATCCCAAGATTCAATTGCCTTGTTTACCCGGTTTTCGAAATTGCTCTGGGCCAATTCGTGGTTTGTTTTAGCCTGGATTATTCATGAGGGAGGCGGGACGCAAATATTCCCTCTTGTCATGGCTCTGCCGTGATACGTATCGTTTGCGGCTCTGCCGCCTTACAGTTCAGAGCAATCTTGGAGTGATGAGAGGCAGAGCCTCTAAATCCGCATTACCAGGCAGAGCTCGGTAACGAGCAATAATTTGAGCTAATTTTTTAGCATGCTCCTCAAAAATAATGCTCCAAAACAGCGGGATGCTCATCTAAGTAGAAAATTCAGGCTCAAATGCAATAAATAGTTGGTGATTGATGCCGGATGAAAGGGTTGATTATTTTTCTCTCCTGAACGAAATAAGCCTGTTTTTAAGCACAACGAAAGGTTCAACGTAATTCTGCGGTAATTTAGCGATCGCGCTCCCTCGACTTCCTATAATGGAGGTGAACTCGGGGCTGTCATTGACTGAATGTGAAAGCATTGGGATAGTGGGGTTTACCACCGCTACGCCTTATGTTGGGTCAGGCGCTTCGTCGCCTACTGTTCAAGGCTTTGAGCATGATTTGATGATGCGCCCTAGCGCTGGGGCAAGCGACATGGCACAGTTACTCAATCAACGCTACCAATTTCTCCAGTCCCTCGGCGTCAACGGGTCGGGTCAAACGGTCTTGGTGGGGGATACCCAGAAAGATGGTCATCCTCCCTGTGTCCTTAAACAACTTCGACTCCCTAGCAGCAATCCGACAACTTTAGAATTCAGCCTCCGCCTGCTCAAGAACGAAGCTGAGCGACTCAAACGAATTGGCCATCATCCCCAGATTCCGCAAATCTTGGACTACTTCTATGAAGGCCAGAGTTTTTACCTTGTAGAAGAATATGTCGCGGGTCGCTCTGTGGCAATGGACTGGGCGACCGGGCAGCTTTTTGGTGAGGTGCAAGTCGTTCGTTTATTGCGCGAAATTCTGCCCATTCTCGAATTTAGCCATCAAAATGGAGTGATCCACCGTTGTCTTAAGCCGGATAGTATCCTGCGCCGTCAAAGCGATCGCAAAATTATGTTGGTAGGGTTTGGGGCCTTTCGGGAAATTCGCAACCAGATCCTGCGGCAGCAGGGCCAAACTGGCCCGGTACTCAACACAAACTCAACCGCTTATATTGCTCCTGAGCAGGCGATTGGGAAGGCCCAGCCCAATAGTGACTTATATGCTCTCGGGGTTATGGTGATTCAATCCCTCACCGGTCAAAGTGCCCAGGATGTGGTGCAAATCACCACCGATGAAGACAGCACGACTTGGGAGAGCAAATTAACCATTTCAGCCAGCTTGGTCGCCGTGCTCAAAAAAATGGTTCATCCCAATGCGCAACAGCGCTATGCTGCGGCGGCCGATGCCCTCGATGCGTTAGAGACGATCGCGCTCTTAACCACCACAAATGGGAGCACTCGCTCAGCGAATAGTAATGGTCATCGCCTCCACCAGACTCAACCGCCAGTTAATGGCCATCGTCCAAGCCGCTCTTCCACTGCGTCTATCTCAGCTTCCCCGAAACTGCCCGCACAACCCCCGCCACCGCCACCGCGATCGCCCGCTCCCCAACCCACGCCAACTTCATTCCCTCACGAGGGTGCTGCCGTTCCTCCTGTTTGGCATCAACATCTCGCTCAATCCTTACAGAGCAGTATTGCTCAAGCCCTTCGGCGTCGTTCCTCTGAGCCAGCCGATACGGTCACAGATACTGAACCTCCTGAGGTGTCAGCACCCGAAACAACAACCCAACCCCATCGAGTTGCCAGCGGTTCTGGTCGCTGGATGGGCGGTCTGGCGATTGTAATGCTACTCGCGATCGCGGGTCTAGTGACCACAGCGCGTATCCCTCAGCGTCTGCTGAGTGCCTATTGGCGCAATCAAGGTCAAACCGCTAGCCAGCAAGAAGATTGGTCAGCTGCCCTCACCGCCTATAATCGTGCCTTAGATTGGCAACCCGATCGGGGCACAACCCATTACGAGCGGGGCCAAGTCCATCAGGCATTGGGGGATCGCCAGGCTGCCCTCGAAGACTTCAGCATTGCCATTGAGCGCCGTAGCCGTTTGGATCAGGCCTATTATCAACGGGCCAATGTCCGATTTAATTTAGGAGATTATGAAGGGGCGTTGAGCGATTTTGGTCAGGCCTTACAGGCGAATCCCGATAGCGTTAAAGCTTATGTGAATCGAGGTAATACCTATGCGGCCTTGGGCCAAGAACCCCAAGCCTTGGAAGATTTTAATCAAGCGATCGCGCTGGATGAAACGTTAGCTCCAGCCTACGTTAGCCGCTGTTTATCCCGCTCGAATTTGGATGACCATGAAGGTGCGCTGACCGATTGCAATCGTGCAATTAACCTCCGTCCCACCCATACCTTTGCCTATCAAAATCGGGGCTTGGTGCGCCGACGGTTGGGGGATGCCCAGGGGGCGATTGCCGACTATAACATCGCCATTGAACTGGATAATCAAGACCCGGAACCCTTTTACAACCGGGGATTGGCACGAACTGAGTTGGGGGATCTGGCTGGAGCGATCGACGACTTTAGTGCAGCCCTCGAACTTGATCCCGATCATTTGCTAGCCTACTACGATCGCGGTCTAACCCATGCCGAACAAGGTAATTTGCCTGCCGCCAAAACCGATCTTCAAGAAGCTGCCCAGCGTTGCCTTGAATCCAGTCGTTTGCTCTGCTATCAAGATGCGCAACAGGCGCTGCAAGACCTTGATGGGATAGCATCAACTCCTGAGACTGAATCCTGAATTCCCACAATGCGACACCCTGAGGACTATCACCATTTCGATGCTCTGGCGTCTCGACCCCTTTACGGTTCCAGGGCTGCCGTCGTCTCTAGCCAGCCTTTGGCAAGTACCGCAGGATTTGAAATGTTATTGCGGGGGGGAAATGCGGTTGATGCTGCTTTGGCGATGGCGATCGCTCTCACCGTAGTTGAACCGACAGCCAATGGTATTGGTGGTGATGCCTTGGCTCTAGTTTGGGATGGTGCTCTCCATGGTCTTAATGGTTCTGGCAAGAGTCCAGCAGCCATGACCCGTGATCTGTACCCCGAGGGAGAAATTCCTCACCACGGTTGGCGAAGCGTCACTATACCCGGTGCAGTTTCAGCTTGGCGACGCCTCTGGAAACGTTGGGGGAGCCTGCCGTTTGAGCAGCTCTTTGAACCCGCGATCCGCTATGCCGAAGGCGGTTTTCCAGTATCTCCTGTGACAGCGGCGGCCTGGCAACGGGCGGAAAAATCTTTGCTCACACTTCAGGGACCAGAGTTTGAACCCTTGCAACAGTTGTTTTTTCCGGGCGGCTGTGCCCCCCGAATCGGGGATTGGTGGCGCAGTCCTGGCCATGCCGAGACATTGCGGGCGATCGCTCAACAGGGCAGCGCTGCTTTTTATCAGGGGGAATTGGCGGAGAAAATAGTTGCCTTTGCTGAACAAACAGGTGGCCTGTTGACGTTAGCTGATTTGCAGGCTCAGAAGGCGGAATGGGTGGCGCCGCTTTCTATCAATTATCGGGGCGTAACAGTATGGGAGTTGCCGCCCAATACCCAAGGCATTGCAGCATTACTGGCACTTAAGATCCTAGAGGGCTACGATTTCCAATCGACGGAAAATAACGCTTGGGAATGCCCTGAGAATTTGCATTTACAAATTGAGGCGATGAAGCTGGCATTTGCGGATATTAATGCGGCGATCGCTGATCCAGAAGCAATGCAGCTTGACCCCA
>JAAHHN010000249.1 GCA_010672165.1 Spirulina sp. SIO3F2
ACTGGGTCTTTACTCTGCTTATATTGCTTTTCTATTTCTTCGCTTGACAGATGCGGTTCTAACGTTACTGTTCTTCCCATTTTTCTCTAACTATATCAAGACTCCCTATACTATCCGGATTTGGTATTACCCGCAGTGCCCTTGGAATTGGCAGCGATCGCCCAGACCTGCACCACCGCCAGCCCACCCTTGCTCAACGCAATCTTCACTCTACATAATCTCCAAACCCATAGCCAGAAGTCGGTTCATCAGATCGTGCATCTTGCCACCCACGCCAAATTCTAAGCGGGGAATGCTGACGAGTCCTATATCCAATTCTGGCAACAAGCAGTGGGGATGAAGGCGTTGCGCTCCCTGGGCTGGTATGACCGACCGCAGGTGGAACTGCTGGTGCTCAGTGCCTGCGAAACGGCCTTGGGAGATGCCCAGGCAAAACTGGGGTTTGCCGGTTTGGCGGTGCAAACCGGAGCAAAATCAGCGTTAGCAAGTTTGTGGCAGGTTTCTGATGTGGGCACATGCGATCGCTCTATGGCCAGTTGGGTCATCCGGACATCCCCATTAAAGCCGAGGCGCTACGTCAGGCACAGTTGGGATTGTTGCGGGGTGAGGTTACGGCTCAAGATGTATTGGCTGGTGTGGGGGAGCGATCGTCTGAGCTGGCTCGTTATACAGAACTGGATCTTTCCCATCCCTATTATTGGAGTGCATTTACACTGATCGGTAGTCCGTGGTGAAGAGTCTGCTCTAAAAATTGGTTTTGAACGATTCTGTCTTGCCTTAAGCACAACCTATTGAATTTTTTTTGAGGGTGAAAACGCAAATAAAAGTAAAGAGTGAACACTTCTGCGAATCTGAATTTTTTCTATCTTTGTATGAACAGCTTGAAGCGCAACCGTGATATACCGCATTGAAATACCGCTAAAATATGTATATTCGTTTACTTTTTAAACTCTGGGTAACGTGATCTTGTTGAATAAATAAACATTTATGTTCACACTCTGCCAGGGATTATCCCAAAGCACAATCCTACTGATCCCCAAACAGTGTTCTAACACAGGTTGTATCGACTCGGGGCTGTCGTCAGTTAGATCCCAAACTCTTGCTGTGACCAACTTACAGCCCCTCTCTCTGTTTTTTGGGTCGGGCGATCGCTCACCTGTCCCATAAGACTTCTGGTGTTAACTGACGACACGCCCTCATTACTTAGTGATGATATTTGAATAGGTGAGCCCTCAATGCTCAAGACATGGTTGCAGATGGGAAGTTTCCTCATTCTGCCTTTTACGCTGACTGCTCCGACTTTTGCTCAATCGATTACTGCTGCCCCGGATGGTACTAGCACTGTTGTGAATTACAACGGCCACACATACCATATCCAAGGCGGCACGCAAGCGGGTGCCAACCTGTTTCATTCCTTTCAGGCTTTGGGCTTAAGTAGCGGCGAGATTGCTGATTTTCTAAGTAATCCCACCATTACCAATATCTTTGGTCGCGTCACAGGTGGCGATCCGTCAATCATTGATGGTCTGATCCAGGTGACGGGGGCGAACTCGAACCTCTATCTAATGAATCCGGCTGGGATTGTGTTTGGTCAGGGGGCCAGTCTGAATGTGGGGGGTGACTTTACGGCGACGACAGCTAACCAGATTGGTTTTGTTGGGGGCTGGTTTAATGCTACAGGCGCAAATGACTATGCTGCGCTAGTGGGTGCGCCGAATCAGTTTGCATTCTTGAGCGAGCAGCCGGGTGCAATTTTGAATTTTGGCGATTTGAGCACTGAGAACAATGTGAGCTTGGTGGGGGGAACGGTTCTTAACCAAGGTCAGGTCGTTTCTAGGGCAGGAAGTGTGACTCTTGCGGCTGTGCCTGGTGAACGCTTAGTGAAGCTTTCTCAACCGGGGATGTTGTTGAGTTTGGAATTACCCACTGCGGTATTGACAGCAGAAGTCAGCCCGGTTGATTTACCGGAGTTGTTAACTGGGGCTGGATCAACCACAGGAGGATTACCCCTACAGAATCTTGAAGTTGGCGATGTGATGATTGCTGGAGCGGTTTCAGGTCAGCAGGCTGACCTCTATGCAGCCGGAAAAGTTACACCCACAGATGCTGATTTAATCCAGGGCGATACACGTGTGATTCGCTTCTCAGATGCAGGGGGGAATCCGAATCAGTCCGTATTTATTGATGCACGGGCGGATAATCTGACAGATTTGCTGTTTGGAGCAGAAGCTGGAACTGTTGCCCAGATTATTGAGAAAGACAAAAACGGGATTGCCGTGATCAGTGAGCAGTTAGCTGCGATCAGTGATTCTATTGGCAAGTTGGATTCGGTGGCGATCGTGGCGGAGGGCAATGAAGGGAATTTCTGGTTGGGGAACCAATGGATTCGGACGGAGAATATTAGCGATTATGCTGCCCCGCTTCAGGGTTGGGGTGAAGCCCTGACGGAAAATGCTGATTTGCTACTCTACAGTTGCTTTACTGCACTGGGAGAGACGGGTGAAGCACTGGTACAGCAGATTGCAGACCTAACCGGTGTAGATGTAGCTGCGTCTGTCAATGCTACGGGCAGTGTGAATTATGGCGGCGATTGGATTTTAGAACAGACCACGGGCGAGATTGAAGCAATGAACCCCTTCACTGCCTCAACCTTGACCGCTTGGGACGGTAAACTTGCTATGCGAACGGTGACCAGTTTATTGGATGATAATTCCGGCGGCACATTACGAGCAGAAATTGCCGCAGCCAGTGCAGGAGACTCCATCACGTTTGGTGTGGTAGGGACAGTGATTTTAAATGGGACTGAAATTAGCTGGAATACCGATAATCTAACCATTGAAGGGAACGGTTCAGTTGTTGATGGGAATTATGCTTCAAGGGTGTTCCGGATTAGAGCGGATAATGCCACCCTCCAAGACCTAACCATTCAAAAGGGTTCAGTTACGAACAATGGTGCAGGGATTGGTTACACCGGAAATGGCACGCTGACGCTAGATAATGTGCAAATTCTCAACAATGTTGTGGCTCGACGCGCAGCGGGCGTTCGTAGCACCAATGGCTTGGTTATGTTGAGGAATTCACTCGTTTCGGGTAATTCTGCTAGGCTTGGCCGGGGTGGAATTTCTGTGGACAATAATGACCTAATTATCATTGACTCGATCATCTCAGAAAATTCAGCGGGCACATTTAGCGGCGGGATTCGAGCAGACAATATCACAGTGATCAACTCTACGATCGCCAAGAATTCAGCAGGCAGTGCGGGGGGGGGAATTCATAATCCAGAAGCATCGGGTTCGGTTACACTGCTCAATTCCATCGTTTCACAGAATACTACAGGCACTTACGGAGGCGGCATTAACGCAATGGGTTCCGTTAATGTCATTAACTCCACAGTCTCAAATAATTCAGCGGGCAATCATGGGGGGGGAATTCGAGCGACAGGAGCAGTCAATGTCATCGACTCCACTATCACAAACAATACTACGGGCAATAATGGTGGGGGGATTCATGCTGCTCAGACTGTGAGCCTGAACCGCTCTACTGTTGCCGAGAACTCCGCGGGCAATGGAGGCGGGGGAATTCATGTTGGTGGTGCAATTGACGTTACCGACTCAACCATTGCCAACAACTTAGCCAGTCTAGATGGGGGCGGAATTAACGCTGATGATACCGTAACCCTCTCTAACTCCACGATTTCAGGGAATTTAGCTAGTAATCATGGCGGTGGCGTGTATGCCAATGGTGCCACACGTTTGTTCAACAGCACCGTTTCCAGCAACAGAGCGGCAGTTCAAGGGGGAGGACTTTTTGTGACTTCACCCGTTACCCTGACCAATGCCACGATCGCGGCAAATACAGCCCATAGCGGCGGTGGTGGCATTCGGGTCTCTGGCCTTGAAAACAATCAAATTATGAACACCATCATTGCCAACAATGCTGACACCAGTGCCAATGCGCCAGAGATCAGTGCTAATCTCAGCAGCAGCACGGTGCAACACAGTCTATTGATGAGTAACGCTGGCATCACGGGTTTAACCCTCACGGATGGGGTCAATGGCAATATTATCGGCAAAGATCCAAGACTAGGACCCCTGCAAAATAATGGAGGGTCAACTCAAACCCACGCATTGCTGATGGATAGTCCTGCTCTCAATAAGGGCAATAATACTCTCGCGCTGGATGCCAATGGTCTGGCATCCAGCATTGACCAAATTGGCAATCTCCGGACGATGGGGGGCATTGTTGATGTGGGAGCTTATGAACGGCAAGTTGAGATGCAGGGGCATGAGTTACCCGTGAGTATCAGCACCAGTGAGTCGCAAAGCGCTTCTGATTTTAAGCACCCCTTGTGTCTCCTGACTTGTACGCCTAATCCACCGCTGATCTCACCGGAGCTTTTCCGTGCGGCAGATCAACTGCTGTCTCTGGGGGTCGACGGGGTCGAGGTAAGGATCACAAATGATTATGCAACGCTGATCTTGGAAAACGATGACGTTAAGCCCCTGACGATCGCCCAAGCTCAAACGTTGATGCAAGACATTGAGCAACAAACAGGGGTACGCCCTGCGGTGCTCTATTTCACGTTTGTGCCCGGTTCATCATCCCCTGCCCCCCCACCGCATCCCCATGAGAGTCCCGCAACATTAACCCATGAGAACGCACTTGAGAGGGTTTTCCCCATTGGGCTAACCCCATTTTCCGAACCCCGTAGAACGGCCAAGCCAGAACAAACATCATTGCCAGTTCCCTTTACCCAGGCTCAGGAACCGGGCATCAACAATATCAATGGCGATGCTCAATTACAACTCATCTTGGTGTCCCCTGAAGGCGATCCCATCGTGCGGCATCCGCTGGGAATCACACGCTCTCAGGTGGCACAGCAAGTGCGCGAGTTCCGTGCTGGTCTTAACAATATTGCAGGTGACCGCTATAGACCCGCCTCCCAACAACTCTATGATTGGCTGATTCGTCCTGTGCAAGAGGAGTTGCAAGCGCTAGAAATTGAGCATCTTTCGATTGTGGCAGATGAGGGGCTGCGATCGCTACCGATGGCGGCACTCCATGATGGTGAGGGGTTCCTCGTTGAAAACTACAGTATTGGTTTAATGCCCAGCCTTTCCCTGATTGACTGGCGCTACCAGCCCCTGCATAATGCCACCATTTTAGCGATGGGGGCCTCAGAATTTGCAGAGCAGCCACCCTTACCTGCTGTGCCCATCGAGTTGAGTTTGATCGCGGAGCATCCTGAACAGAAGTACCTCAATGCGGACTTTACTTATGGAAATTTGCGATCGCAAGCCAACCAGCGTCAATTTCAGATTCTCCATCTAGCCACCCATGCCCAATTCCGCAAGGGGACGCCGGATGCCGCTTATATCCAACTATGGGGCGAAGATGATGTGCAGCTTAAAGGGTTACGGGAGTTTAAACTCTACACTGATCCCGCGCTTGAACTGCTGGTACTCAGCGCTTGTGACACAGCCGTGGGTGATGCAACCACAGAACTCGGATTTGCTGGGGCCGCCGTACAGGCTGGAGTCAAGTCGGTTTTGGCGAGCTTGTGGCAAGTGTCAGATTTAGGCACATTAGCCTTGATGAATTCCTTCTATGCCCAGCTCACAGATCCTGATGTAACCATCAAAGCCCAAGCACTACGCCAAGCTCAACTGGCGCTACTCAATGGGGACATTTCTGTACAGCAGGGCTATTTAGGGGAGGTTGCCCTACCCACCACTTTGGCTGATTACCCCAATACTGACTTGAGACATCCTTATTATTGGAGTGCCTTTACCCTGGTGGGCAGTCCCTGGTAAAGACAAGAACCATGGGGAACAAATAGGTTGTGTTGCCCTGAAATGATTGTTTTAATTGTTTTGTTGGAAGATAAACATCACAATCAAAAATCAAGTGAGCACCTCCAAATTAAAATGGTTTGAGTTGCTACGAAAAGTTTAAGAGCCTATAAATGATAGGGTCACATGAAAATACCGATAGACTGTATAGTGTATACGTTTATCGACTGTTGGGGTCTTTATGTAACTTGAAACTTGTTCACCGATCGCGATATTCGCGCTCCCAAAGCATAATCCTATGATCCCCAAACATTTTCCTGACACAGGTTGCATCAACTAATAACTTTAGTGATGACATTTGAATAGGTGAGCCCCCAATGCTCAAGACATGGTTGCAGATGGGAAGTTTCCTCATTCTGCCTTTTACGCTGACTGCTCCGACTTTTGCTCAATCGATTACTGCTGCCCCAGATGGTACGGACACCATTGTTAATTACAATGGCAACACGTACCACATCCAGGGCGGTACACAAGCGGGTGCCAATCTTTTCCATTCCTTCCAAGCCCTTGGCTTGAGCAATGGTGAGATTGCTAACTTTTTGAGTAATCCCAGCATCACAAATATCTTTGGCCGGGTCACAGGTGGCGCTCCGTCAATCATTGACGGTCTCATTCAAGTGACGGGGGCAAACTCCAACCTCTATCTAATGAATCCGGCTGGAATCGTATTTGGTCAAGGTGCCAGTCTGAATGTGGGGGGCGACTTTACCGCGACGACGGCTGACCGGATTGGCTTTGCTGGGGGTTGGTTTAATGCCACAGGTGCAAATGACTATGCTGCGCTAGTGGGTGCGCCGAATCAGTTTGCATTCTTGAGTGAACAACCGGGCTCAATTCTGAATTTTGGCGATTTGAGCACTGAGAACAATGTGAGCTTGGTGGGGGGAACGGTTCTGAATCAAGGTCAGGTCGTTTCTAGAGCAGGAAGTGTGACCCTTGCTGCTGTGCCTGGAGAACGGCTGGTGAAGCTCTCTCAACCTGGAATGTTGTTGAGTCTAGAGGTCACAACCGAAGCGATAACAGCGGAAATTAGTTCCTTGGATTTACCCGAGTTACTCACGGGTTCTGGTCAAACGATTGTTCCATCTGTGCAATTCGGTGATGTAGTTATTGTCGGTGAAGTGCAGGGTGAGAACATCGATCTCTACGCAGCTAGTCAGGTTGAGCCAACAGATGCCGCTTTAATTCAAGGGGATACGCGCGTGATTCGATTCTCAGACACAGGAGAGAATCCGAATCAGGCGGTATTTATTGATGCGTGGGCAGATAATTCAACAGATTTGCTGTTTGGAGCAGAAGCTGGAACTGTTGCCCAGATTATTGAGCAAGATCAGCACGGGATTACAGCGATCAGTGAACAGTTAGCAGTTATCAGTGACTCAGTAGGTAAGTTGGATTCGGTGGCGATCGTGGCGGAGGGCAATGAGGGCAATTTCTGGTTGGGGAACCAATGGATTCGGACGGAGAACATTAGCGATTATGCTGCCCAGCTCCAAGGCTGGGGTGAAGCCCTGACGGAAAATGCTGATTTGCTACTCTACAGTTGCTTTACCGCGTTGGGGGGAACGGGTGAAGCATTGGTGCAGCAGATTGCAGACCTAACGGGTGCGGATGTGGCTGCGTCTGTAGATGCTACGGGCAGTGTGAATTATGGCGGCGATTGGGTTTTAGAACAGACCACGGGCGAGATTGAGGCGACCAGCCCCTTTACGGACTCAACCTTGACCGCTTGGGACGGTAAGCTTGCCATGCGAACGGTGACCAGTTTATTGGATGATAATTCCGGTGGCACATTACGAGCAGAAATTGCCGCTGCCAGTGCAGGAGATTTCATCACGTTTGGGGTGGTGGGAACAGTGATTTTAAATGGGACTGAAATCGTCTGGGGTACGGATAATCTGACGATTGATGGTAATGGTTCAGTGGTTGATGGAAACTATGCGTCAAGAGTGTTTCGGAGCACAGCCAATACAGTCACCATCAGAGATCTCACGATCCAACGTGGCTCGGTTAGTGGCAATGCTGGTGGCATAACACACAACGGCACGGGTATTGTCACCCTAGATAACGTGCAAATTCTCAATAATGTCGCCAACACAACAGCTGGCGTTCGCAGTATTAATGGCTCGGTTGTTTTAAATAACTCGCTCGTTTCGGGGAATTCTGCTGCCACAAATCGAGGGGGGATTCGAGCGGCAAATAATCTGACCATTATTGATTCCACCATCTCAGATAATACTGCGGGCAATAATGTAGGTGGCGCTATCGCCTACAATGTCACACTGATCAACTCCACTGTGACGGGGAATTCAGCAGGTAATAATGGCGGTGGGATTCAAAATAATTATTCAGGTGGTTCTGTTACGCTCATCAACTCCACTGTGACAGGGAATTCAGCAGGCAGTCATGGGGGTGGCATTAGAACATTCGGAGTCGTTAATTTGAATTTAACGAACTCCACTGTGACGGGGAATTCAGCGGGTAATAATGGGGGTGGGATTAGTGCGAATAGTATTACTTTAAATAGCTCTACTCTTTCAGGGAATTTAGCGGGCAGTAATGGCGGTGGTATTAATGTGAATGATGAGGCTACTCTAAATAGCTCTACTGTTTCAGGGAATTTCGCGGGCAATGCGGGTGGGGGAATTAATGCGGGTGGTGCAATTTATTTAACTCACTCGATGATTTCAGGAAACTCAGCAAATCTGAATGGGGGCGGGATTAAAGCGAGTGATACTGTTACACTTTCTGACTCCACTGTCTTAGGAAATTCAGCCAGCAATAATGGCGGCGGAATTAACGCAAATGGTGCAGCCAGTTTGTTCAATACCACGATTTCTAACAATGGAGCAGGCAGCGCAGGTGGGGGAATTTATGCCAGTGATTCGCTTACTTTGCATCAATCCACCGTTGCAGGAAACTCAGCAGGTCTCAATGGTGGTGGGATTAAAGCAGGTGACACCGTTAGCCTCTCTAGCTCCACTGTCTCAGGCAATTCAACCAGCAATAATGGTGGGGGAATTAATGCCAATGGTGCAGCCAGTTTGTTCAATACCACAATTTCTAGAAATGGGGCAGGAAATCAAGGGGGAGGGATTTTTGCCACTGCACCAATTACCCTGACCAATGCCACGATCGCCTTCAACACAGCCAATGGAGGCGGTGGAGGGATTCGGTTATCCAGCATTCAAAACAATCAAATCGCCAACACTATCATTGCTAACAATACCGATACTAGCGGGGGCAATACGCCAAATATTAGTGCCAATCTTAGCAGCAGCACAGTGCAATACAGTCTACTCACCAGCACCGCAGGCATCACGGGATTAAGCCTGACAGATGGAGTGAATGGCAACATTATTGACAAAGACCCCAAACTTGGCCCCTTGCAAAACAATGGCGGCCCGACTCAAACCCATGCGTTGCGATTGGGAAGCCCCGCTATCAATGCAGGAAAAAACGCCCTGGCGCTTGATGTCAATGGTCTAATGTTTAGCATTGACCAGGCTGGTTATCTCCGCATTTTTGATGGCACAGTTGATATCGGTGCCTATGAACTGCAAGATATCGATACTACCAATGAGATTCAACTGCCCAT
>JAAHHN010000025.1 GCA_010672165.1 Spirulina sp. SIO3F2
TATCGCCTGTTTGAGCAGATCGGTGCGATAGCTCACCACTTACAAGCAGAATTTCCACAGGAGAAAACTTGATGCTGGTTCAAACTCCCCTCCAGGCTCAGGCAATAACTGCCCAAATGCTCTTTAAGCAGTTGTTGGTCCAACGCGATCGCACTGCGGATTTTACCGGATTGGGGCCGTGGCTCCAGCAGCACATCACGCATTGCACCTTTCCCGATCCGGGTCATTTCCCGTGGCAAGCCGCAGCCTACACCCGCAATCGGATCGCCCAAGAGAACTGTTGCCCTCATCCGGGTTTTGAGGCCCTGCTGATCCGCTGGGATCGACAGGCTCAAACCCACATTCATGGGCATCCCGCATTCTCGTTTTACCATGTGATCAGTGGTGTTTTTGAGATGGAATTGTTCACCCAAACCGCTATGGGTTTAAAGCAAACTGGGAATCAACGGTTTACACCCAGCCAAACAACGTGGTTTGTGGGGCAAACGGATCGCTATGACAATTTCATTCATCGGGTCACTTGTCTGGAGCCGGGCCTAACGTTTCATGTTTATTCAGACGATGCCCAGAAGGGAATGGCGTTATAAGAGAGTCGGGATCTGAACACATCTCACTAACGGCCCTCAAACTTGGAGCTAGGTTGACTACCATCCCAACCTAACCGTGCCTGAACTGACATGATCACCACATACAACACTGGCACCATAAATAGGGTCAAAAACGTTGCCACAAACATCCCGCCAAACACCGCTGTTCCCAGCGCCTGACGGCTGCCTGCCCCCGCTCCTGTCGCTACAACCAACGGGAAAATACCACACAGCGTTGAGATTGCGGTCATCAGAATCGGTCGTAAGCGCTCCCGTGCTGCTTCTATGGCAGCGTGAACTAGAGATAGTCCTTCGCCACGCAGTTGGTTGGCAAATTCTACGATCAAGATCGCATTCTTACTGGCCAAACCAATCAGCATCACCAAGCCCACTTGACAGTAAACATCATTGATCAGGCCCCGAGACATCTGGGCTAGCAACGCCCCTAGAATCGCTAGGGGTACAGCCAGCATAATGATTACGGGATCAATAAAATTCTCGTATTGGGCTGCCAGCACCAAAAAGACAAACACTAAACCTAAAGCAAAGATCCAAGGCGCTTGGCCCCCTGACTCCACCTCTTCAGCCGATGTACCCGCCCATTCATAGCTCAAACCAGGGGGCAAGGTTTCAGCGGCAATCTGTTCCATAGCCGCGATCGCATCCCCCGAACTTTTGCCAGATGCTGCCCCTCCGGTAATTTCAATCGAGCGTTGCAGATTAAAGTGATCAATCGATCGCGCCCCCGTTGTTGCTGAAGTTTTGACTAAGTTCCCCACCGTGAAGAACCGGCCCGTATCAGCCCTGACATAGAGGCGATCGAGATCGCCCGGATCATCCCGGAACTGCTGATCCGCTTGGACATAGACGCGATAGTTGCGTTGACCCAGGGTAAAGTCATTGACATATTGCGAAGCCATCGAAGCTTGCAATGTACGGAGCAGATCATCAATCGGGACTTGCACAGCCTTGGCTGCCTCCCGATTAATTTCAAGATCGAGCTTGGGCGTATTGGCGGTAAAGGAGGTAAAGACGCGTTGCAAACCCGAATCCGGTTGGTTGGCCTTGCCAATAATCTGACCCGCCGTTTGCACCAATGTATCCAATTCATTTACCCCCCGGAGATCTTGAAGCTGGAAGGTAAAGCCACCGAATGTGCCTAAACCCTGAATGGGGGGTGGATTAAGAGGAAACACCCGCGCTTCAGTAATGCCCCCAACCTTGGGAAACACTTGCTCACGAATAATTTCCTGCACGGATTGACCCCGACCTCGGCGTTCCCGCCAGGGTTGAAGCGGCGAGAAAACAATCCCATTACTGGCACTGCTGCCTGTAAAACTAAAGCCGGAAACAGCGAAGGTGGCTTTGACTTCTGGTACTTTAAGCAGCTCTGCCTCCACCTGCGCCACCACATCCGCGGTGTAATTGAGCGAAACTCCCTCCGGCGCTTGTACCAAGGTAATGAAATAACCCTGATCTTCTTCGGGTAAAAAGCCCTGAGGCACAAAGTTGTAGACCCAAGCCGTTGCACCCAGCGCCACGATAAAAAAGCCCACGACCAGCAACCGAAAACGCATCAGGGTTTGGAGCGATCGCCCATAGCTCGCCTCCGCCTGCTGCAAAACGAAATTCACCAAGCGAAATGGCCCGCGCAACAACCAAGGCACTTGATCATTATTACGCAGTAACAGGCCGGAAACCGCAGGTGTAAACGTTAGTGCCAAAAACGTAGAAACTGCAATCGAGAAAGCGATCGTCAGAGCAAATTGCCGATAGAGCGCTCCGGTT
This sequence comes from Spirulina sp. SIO3F2, assembly GCA_010672165.1. Classification (GTDB taxonomy): domain Bacteria; phylum Cyanobacteriota; class Cyanobacteriia; order Cyanobacteriales; family Spirulinaceae; genus SIO3F2. The sequence goes on from JAAHHN010000025.1 coordinate 2,376, forward strand.
GTGCCTGGGAAAAAAGCCACAGGTATAAACACTGCCATCAATACCAATGAGGTGGCGATCACAGCGCTGGTCAGTTCGCGCATAGAGGCGATCGCGGCAGCTCTCGGTCGCATCCCCTGCTCGGTGATCAGGCGGAACGTGTTTTCCACCACAATGATCGCGTCATCAACCACCATCCCTGTCGCTAGCGTTAGGCCAAACAGGGTCAGAGTATTGATCGAAAAGCCAAACAGTCTGACAAAAATAAAGGTGCCCACTAGAGAGGTGGGAATTGTGATCGCGGGAATCAGGGTCGTGCGCCAATCTTGGAGAAAGACAAAGATGATCAAAACGACGAGGGCGATTGCTTGAATCAGCGACTGCACCACCTCGCGCATCGACGCATCCACAAACGCAGTGGAATCGAAACCAATATCGTAGGTCATACCTGGCGGGAACTCAGCCTTGAGGCGTTCCATCTCAGCCTTCACCGCCGCCGCTACCTCTAAAGCATTACTACCCGGTAACTGTGTGACCCCAATGCCGACGCCCTCATTGCCTCGGAACCGGAGCAGGGTATTGTAGCTTTCGGCTCCCAGTTCCACCCGACCCACATCCCGAAATCGGGTAATTGTGCCATCGTCGGCGGTCGCCAGTACCAGATTGGCAAATTCTTCCTCAGTGGTGAGGCGACTGGACGCTTCGAGATCCAATTGAAATTCTTGCTCAGGCGCATTGGGCGATTGGCCAATCTGTCCCGCACCAATTTGGATATTTTGCTCATTAACACTGTCGATTACATCCTGGATCGTTAAACCCCGACTGGCCAGGAGTTCCGGATCAGCCCATAGGCGCATGGCATAACGGCGTTCGCCAAAAATTTGGGTACCACTGACCCCTGGCAGGCGCTTGAGGGCTTCGGTAATGTAGAGGTCGGTGTAGTTACTCAGAAACGCAGTATCATAGCTATTGTCAGGGGTATAGACCGCCAGCGCCATCAGGAAGTTACCCGACTGTTTCTGGACTTGGATACCCGTGCGTTGGACTTCGGTCGGCAATTGAGCTTGCACCGTGGCAATCCGGTTTTGCACATCCACCGCTGCCAGATCGATATCGCGATCGCTCTCAAAAGTCAGAGTAATTGCCGCCGCGCCGCTGTTGGTACTTGAAGAGGAAATATAGCGAACGCCCTCAATCCCATTGAGTTCTCGCTCCAGAATATTGGTGACTGTGCTCTCAACCACCTCGGCACTGGCCCCCGTATAAATAGCGCGGACTTGCACCTGGGGAGGCGCAATTTGGGGGTATTGCGCAATCGGCAATGTAGGGATGCTGACTGCGCCTAGGAGAATGATGACGATCGCCCCTACAATCGCCAGCACTGGGCGTTTAATAAAAGTTTCTACCAACATGGCTCTCTAGGGGGCAACAAAATCAGACTCAGGAGCATCCGGGGGCAAGACCATCAAAGGTGCATCGTTGGTGAGGTTTTGCGTACCTGACACAACAATCTGCTCACCCGGTTTAAGACCTGATACCACTTGATAGCGATTATTTTGGAGCTTGCCCAGTTCTACCGGACGCTGCCGGGCAATCAATTCGATGTCAGCTGATGCTTCGTCTTCGGGGCCTGGGGGAGTGGCAACAAATACAAAGGGTTTACCCGCCAGACGGGTGATTGCCGTGGGTGAGATCAGGATGCCCGGTTCGGTGCGCCAGACTAAACGGGCGCGGACAAACTGGCCGTTACGCAAGATTGTGCCGGCATTGCGGAAAGTGGCTTTGGCCAAGACAGTCTGACGACTAGGTTCGATATTGGCATCGATAAAGCTGATTTGGCCGGTATTGAGGATATTACCCTGTTCGGTTACTAGCTCCACGAATTGCCCAACCGTTAACTCTACTGCCCGTTCGGTGGGCACGGAAATGCGGAGGCTCAACAAATTGTTTTGGGTTAGGGTCGTGAGAGTATCGCTGTCAGTGACCACATCGCCGGTGCGGGCTGGGATATCCCCGACAACCCCCGCAAAGGGCGCAGTAATGATGGTGTCCTGGAGTTCGGCTTGGGCGCGATCGCGCTCGGCCTCAGCTTGGGCAAACCCAGCCTTGGCCTCATCAAATTCAGCTTGGGCGCTCTCAAAGTTAGCATTGGCTTCGGCTAAACTCGCTTCAGCAGCGGCAACCTGTTGGCGCAAAGAGCGAAGGTTAGCGATCGCCACATCGCGATCGCGCTCAGCACGATCCAGCTCCTGCGGTGCCAGCACGCCTTCTCTGACTAAAAATTCAATGCGGGCATAGTCTTCGTAGGCCAGCTCCGCATCGGCATACCGTGCCACCAGCTCATCCTTAAGAGCGTTGAGTTGAAACAATGCTGTTGCCCGGTTGGCGTGAGCAGAATTGACATTGGCTTGAAAACTGGCTCGGTTGGCTTGGGCTGCGGTCACACTAGCGATGACGCCATCCAGGTTAGCCTGTGCTTGATCCGGTTGGAGTTGAGCAATTTGTTGACCCTGGACAACGCGATCGCCTGCCTGGACAAATAAGCGCCGTACTCGGCCGGTAATCTCAGGGCGAATTTCCACGACTTGCTCCGCCTCGAGAGAGCCTACATAATCGCTGGAAATGGTTATGGTAGCAGGGGTTAAGGTTTCCAGCTTGACAGGAAATCCTTGGGGTTGTTGGGGTTGACCAATGGCAATATTGCCGCGCTTGTGCCAGACCTGCCAGCCCATACCCGTACCAATCAAGAGTAAAGCAGAACCCAAGAGGGCAAGGCTTTTAGTCGTGCGGCGAGAGGGGCGAAAGCGGGGCTGATGGTCAAGTTGCTCAGAGGGATCAGGCGTCACAATGACCTCAGAATGAGTGTTGTCGGCGTTTCAATGAGAGTCTAACGAAAAGTTCCACCGCTGGGGGTGAACGTCGGTCTGCACGCCCTAACTGATTAAGTTTGGTGTGGATATCTCGACGCTACAGTGAAGTGGCCACTAAAGTAAAGTACCTTCCATTTGGTAACTACCCTTTTTTGCTGACGCTTGCTATGCCGAATCCTAATGAATGCCCTCTCGAAATACTCCTCAAGCAACTCTCGGGCCAATGGACACTCTATATCCTGTGGGTGCTGGATACAAACGGGCCGTTACGGTTTGGTGAGCTGCGGCGGCAAGTGGATGGCATTTCAACCAAAGTCTTAACCGAGCGGCTGCGGATGCTGGAATCGATTCAAATCGTTCATCGGGAGCACAAGCCCACAATTCCACCGCAGGTCACCTATAGTATGACCGGCCGCGGCCAAGAGCTGTCGGAAGCGCTGCATCATCTCTACGAGTTATCGCTGCGGTGGTATGGCAATAGCAATCCAGGAATAGAAGTTGCGGTTGGAGAGGCGAAGTAAAGCGATGGCCAATTCAGAGCATCTCGACATGCTCAGAGAAGGGGTATCGGTTTGGAATACATGGCGCTCTCTGTTGCTTATTGAACAGCCAGATTTTAGAGCTGCTGATTTACAGGAGATGAATCTGCAAGGTGCAAATTTGCATCATGCAATGTTTCAACAAGCAGATTTAGCAAAAGCGGATCTCCGTGGCGCAAACCTCGCTGACACGGATTTCAGCGGCGCTAATCTCAGCGACACAAACTTAACGTGGGCAAATTTGACCTGGGCGAATCTGAATGAAGCGAATTTAATGCATGCGCGTCTGGTTGAAGCGAATTTGCAAGGTGCGCTGCTCTATGCTGCTGACCTAGAAGCTGCTGATTTGAGTGGTGCTAATTTAGAGGATGCGAACCTCTGGAAAGCGGATTTGAGAGCGACAAATTTATCAGAGACCGACTTGCAGCGGGCAATTCTATGGTTTGCATTTATGCAAGGCGCAACAGGAGCGAATATACAGAATGCTTTACTTTGTGGAACCTATCTACCTGATGATATTCATCTCGACAATAACCGTGATTGTGTAGAAGTTCGTCAAATTATTTTGGGCCGCTAGGCGGGTCATCATTACTATGTCCGATCTCATCCAGCATCATTTGATAAAAGTTGCCCAAAGACTCAGTTCTGAGCTAGCTGAGGCTATCACTGCTCTCGAAGCTGTTAACCTAACCCCACACCTCGATCGCCCCTTCCCAGAGCGTCTTTGCCGAGCCGTGGTAGGTCAGCAACTCTCAGTGAAGGCCGCAGCCAGTATTTGGCAGCGAGTTTTAGTCCACGCAGGGGAGCAGCCATTGATGGATTTCTTCCACGAGGCAAAACCTGAGACGCTACGGGCTTGTGGCCTCTCGGCAGCTAAGGCCAGGGCGATGGGGGCGATCGCCACCACAGCCCAAGCTGGGAAACTAGAGGGGTCAGAACTGGCAACGCTGTCAGTAGCAGAGCGCACCCAGCAACTCACAGCCCTCTGGGGTGTAGGGCAATGGACAGCCGATATGATGCAGATTTTCTACTTCGGGGAACCAGACATTTGGCCTGATGGGGATACGGCAGCTCGAAAAACCTTGGAGCATCTCATGGGTCAGCAGGGCCAGACTCAGCAAATAGCAGCACAGTTTGCGCCTTATCGCTCCTATTTGGCGCTGTATTTGTGGCGTTATTTAGATGCTGTACCGGAATGATGACTTGGTTCTACTCAGCATCTGGTGGGAAGGTAGGAACCAAGCGGCCATCTTCAGTTTCAATGACATCACCACCCAATGCTCGAATTTGCGTAATTGCCAAGATCTGAGTCTGTTCATCACGAGCAGACTGCAAAATCACATTCCATGCACCCACACGTACAAGGCGGCTATCCGGATTAAGAGCTAGCGTTTGTGACATACCTGTGGCAAAATCTGCCGCAGTCTTACTAAGATCATCGTCATAGACACTCGCCCATTCTGCGGCCTGCTCAAACGTTACTTGAGCACGACTTCCTCCGTCAGGCAAAAACAAAAGTTCATTAACTGCTTTATTTTGTAGTGCTGTGTAAGCATGGTGCGGCACCTCTGGCGTCATCTGAGCAATCCCCTGTGTCATCAATTTATCGGTGCGTTGGGGATCAACAGCATAAATTGCGCCACTGGTAGCCAAGAAAGGATAGATTTCAACAAAGCGAGGATTATGCTGAAGCACTATTTCGTAATAGTCCAACGTCAGTTCATAGCCAGTAAGCTTACGTGCTTCCTCATCCCCAAAATACTGAAAGAACTGGAGAAGCACCCAATCTGCAAAGAGATTATCAAACCCAAAGGTTGGGAGCGATCGCCATAGTTCGAGGCGTAACCGTTCTTGTTCTAAGTCGGCTTCGAATTCAGCCAAGGTCGGTTCAGCTGCTGCCGTTTGGAGTTGGGTGAGGCGATCGCGCTGAATTGTCACCACTGCGGCAAAGCTAACGAGCATTAGGGGAAGAGCAAACCAAGAACGCCAAGACATGGGAGGGAAAATTTTAATTAGAATGGGCTGGAGTACTCGTTCCGTTGCTGTCACGTAAGATGAGAGCGAGGAACCATCGCCATTCTACAGAAACACAACCCATGCCCCAATCCCGCCATCCTCTACAACGTGTCATATTGATTTTTTCTGGACTTGCGTTCCTGGGTGGAACCGTTTTTGCATCGTTGAGTTTATTGGGCGAGCAACCTGGAACCCAGCACGGTGGTGGCGGATATCCAGCTGCGGCTGGTGGTGGTGACCCAGAAGCTGGCGAAGTGCAAGATCAACTCACCGCAATTGAGGAAGGCTATGCTGCTGTACTGGAGCGAGAACCAGAAAATTTAACAGCACTACAAGGCCTGGTACAAGCGCGAGTGGAAATGGGCAAGCTTGAAGAAGCTTTAGAGCCCCTCAAAACATTGCAATCGATCGATCCTGAAAATCCGCAAGTCTTACAGGCGATCGCTGCCATTAGTATCCAACTCCAGCAGTTTCCTGAGGCAGTCGAATCTTTAGAACAGCTCACCGAACTGCAACCCGATAACGCTGAGTTACAAACCCAGCTCGAAGCTCTGAAAACCTTTGTTGAAACTGGGGAGTTACCTGAATTACCCACAGAATCAGAGCATTCTGCTAGTCCAGACGCCACTGATGCTGCTCCATCTGAAGCCTCTTCCAGTGAATCTCAATCTCCGACACCATCACGTTAGTCCTCCTACACCAGGTAGGATACCTCAGCCAGGACAGTAAACTCATAAGATATTTAAGTCATAATGCGTTGCAAAATTTGTGAGGCAAAGTCAACCCATTTTGCCCAAGCTAAAATCTTAAAAAAATACGATGTTGAATATTTTCAATGTTCCCAATGTGGGTTTGTACAAACTGAACATCCCTATTGGTTGACAGAAGCTTACGAAATCCCCATCACAAAAAGTGACTATGGACTCGTTGCTAGGAACGTGGGGTTTGCACAACTAACCTTAGAAATTATCACCAAATTTTTAGATGTACGGGGGCGTTTTCTTGACTATGGTGCAGGATACGGTGTTTTTGCCCATCTAATGCGCTATCTAAACTTGGATTTCTCGAGCTACGATCGCTACTGTGACAATATTCTTGCACCCGAATCAGTCGTCACTGAATTAACTGGAGTCTATGACTTAATTACTGCATTTGAAGTGTTTGAGCATTGGGTTGATCCCATTGCAGAATTAAGTCAACTCTTCCAACATTCATCGAATCTTCTCTTCAGTACAGAACTTTTACCTAGTAATAATCCTAAACCTGGAGAATGGCATTATTATATTCCTCATGAAGGACAACATATTGCCTTTTACACACCAAAATCACTACAAATCATTGCTGAGCGCTTCGGCTTAAAGGTGTATACGACACAGCGCCTGGGGCATTTCTTTACGGATCAACCACTGCCGTCCAATATGGATACCCTTATTCCTTGGCAGCGGTATGAACCACAAAATATTTTCCCTGCTTTACAACAACAACTCTTACAAGCTGCTCAGGCTCAACAATCAGCGCAAAAGTCTTCTGCTAAACCTGAATTAAAAATTTTGGTTGATGGGGTATTTTTCCAACTCTATAAAACCGGAATCGCACGGGTTTGGTCTTCTGTTTTGAGAGAATGGGCTGGGACAGAATTTAGCCAATGCATTACAGTTCTCGATCGTGCTAACACGGCCCCTAAGTATGAGGGGCTAACCTATCGCACGATCAATCCCTACAGCTATAACAATTGGCAGGGCGATCGCACTTATTTGCAACAAATTTGTGATGAAGAAGGGGCAACGCTGTTTATTTCAAGCTACTACACCACCCCTCTCGAAACACCTTCGGTTTTTATGGCCTATGACATGATTCCGGAGGTACTCGATGGTACCTTAGATGAACCCATGTGGCAAGCTAAACATTCAGCCATTCGTCATGCGAGCGCCTGCATTGGCATTTCTGAAAATACCATCCGGGATTTACAGGAGCATTTCCCTGCGCAAGCTGAACTCCCTGCCACAATTGCCCATTGCGGTGTTGATCCCTTATTTGCCCCTGCAACTGGCGCAGAAATTGAGCAATTTCGCCATCACTACGGCATCCAAAAGCCTTACTTCTTGCTTGTGGCTCCCAGCACTGGCTACAAAAACGCCCAATTGTTTTTTCAAGCGTTTGCTCAGTTGCCCAGCCGCGCAGGGTTTGATGTGGTCTGCACCAGTAAGCAGGGCTGGCTTGATCCGCAGCTCCGACAATTTGTGCCGGGAACCACCATCCATCCGTTGCAGCTCAGTGATGCGGAGCTGCGTTTAGCCTATGCTGGCGCGATCGCCCTGGTTTACCCCTCCCGTTACGAAGGGTTTGGCATGCCTGTGATTGAAGCATTGGCCTGTGGCTGCCCCGTGATCACTTCACCCGTATCTTCACTCCCAGAAGTCGGTGGTGATGCGGTGCTGTATGTCCCACCTGATGATCTCCAGGGCATGATGGATGCCTTAGCTGAAATTCAGAAACCCTCATTACGGCGTTCATTACGAGTAGCCGGGTTGCAGCAAGCCGCCAAATTCACTTGGGACAACACCGCAGCAAAAGTTCAACAGGGATTAATGAATGCAGTGCTGCCCCTAGGAGATTTACAAGACGTCAATTATCTTCTTGCACCAGATTGGACGCAACCTGAGGAAGTTCTGGGCGAAGCGATCGCCCAGGTCTTTCGGCAGCTCGCTCAGCAAGAAACAACCGTAACCTTGGCCTTTTATGGTAACAATGCAGATCTCGAAACCATTAACTTATTACTTTCCGGCATTGCCTTTGAGTTAATGATGGGTGAGGGGTTGGCGTTGGACGAAAAAATCACCCCCACTGTTGTCAATATGTTGTCATCACCCCAATGGAATTTACTTCTACCTCGTTTACAAGGGCGATTGATTTTAGATTGTGATGATCAGGAGGCGATCGCTACTTTTCCTGATGGGTTGACTGCAATTAAGTTGACAACAGAATGAATATAAGATGAGAGATTCATTAAAATAAACTGAATCCATCTCTTTTAAAGAAAATTCTTAACAAGAATCTCCCCTTACACTGTCAGAAAGTGAAGGGGAGATTCTTAATTCGTAGGGTCATAAATTCTAGCCTCTTACTCAACCCTCCTCCCAAGGGAGAAGGGGGCTTTTGATTCCCGCAGAGCGGTTTAGGAGAGGGAATACAATCAGGTTCTGTAGTAGATGCAACCTTGATGAGTCTCATTATGCCAAGTGTTTATTGGTTGTGATACTGCCGATCGGCTATTTTCTAAAACCAGAGCACTAACCACCTGGATAACCACCTGGATCTCTCATCACTTATCTAGCCAAGAGCCTAATCCATTACTTATAAATGCGATCACAACTTTAGTCCTATCCCAGAAAATTCCATGCTTTTGGAGAGTTCATCATAACTATTTCGTATGATCAAACTTCAGTTCCTATGCGCTCGTGGCAAAACTATTCTGACGTTTTTTTGTTTTGTCCAATGTCTATTTCCATGTCACCACTGCCTACGACATCCTGCATCACAATCGTGTGGTCGTTGGCAAGCAAGATTTTCTGGGCAAACCCTAAAGCTCAACGCTGAGGTCAGATGAGATTAAACACGGATTACCACTTTGCCTTGCACCTGTCGCTCCTCCAGACGACGAATTGCCGCTGGGACTTCATTGAGAGGATAGGTACGATCAATATAGGGTTTGATTTTTCCTGCTTCGAGTAACTCCCGAATCAGATCTAGATCTGCTGAATTGGGCTTAGTCGTTAAACATTCAACGTTGCGGCCACTACGCTTACTCAGCCAGGAACCGAATAACAGCGCTTGGAAAAACTGAGTCGTTGAGCCACCGACCATCACATAAGTCCCCTCGGGTTTGAGCAGAGGTAAATAATCCGATACCGACCAATAGGCTGCGGCATCAATCATCAGCTCATATTGCTCACGCTGTTGGGTGAGCTCCATTTGGCAGTAGTCGATGATGTGATCTGCGCCTAGTTCACGCACCATTGCCACCTTAGCAGTGCTACAAACGCCTGTCACCTCAGCATCCCAAGCCTTGGCAATCTGTACTGCAAACGACCCGACTCCCCCAGACGCGCCCTTAACTAAAACTCGTTGTCCGGCCTGGAGCTGACCACAATCCCGCAGGGCTTGCAGCGCTGCCAACGCGGCACCGGGAACAGCCGCAGCTTGCTCAAACGTGAGGTTCGTCGGCTGGGGAGCCAGAGCTGCTTCTGGAACACAAACATATTCTGCAAATGCGCCAAATCCCCATTCTGATAGTTCTCCAAATACCCCATCTCCGGGTTTGAACTGAGTGACATTCTCCCCCACTGCTTCCACTTGTCCCGCCATATCCATGCCCGGAATAGCAATCGTGGGCTTGAATAGACCACCAAACATCAAACGAATAAAAAATGGTGTGCCTCGGATCAGATGCCAGTCGCCCGCATTCACTGCTGCGGCTTGAACCCGCACTAACACTTCGTTGGCTTGGGGCAAAGGTTTTGTAACCTGTTCGAGGTGCAAGACTTCGGGAGAACCATATTGATACTGGACGATGGCTTTCATCATGGTGTGTGGGACGCGATCGCCCCCCAAAGCAGCTTGAGCATCAACTGAGGCAACGTTATTCGAACTGGTCATGATGAGCTCTCATATCAGATTGAGTGTTAACGAAACCAAGTGCAAACCTTTTGACTTACATCGTAAGTTTAACATACAGTGTAAGTCTTTAAAGGATAGTCCATCTGGACAATGGCAAAACCCTTGCAGAAATTAGAGTTCAATGGCAAAGACAAACAAGCGTCAGCAGGCAGTCCCATTAAGTCGGGAACGAGTATTAAAAGCAGCGCTCCAGCTTGTTGATGCCGAGGGCATTGAAGCACTCTCAATGCGGAAACTGGCCCAGGCGTTGGGAGTACAGGCCATGTCGCTCTACAACCATGTGGTGAATAAGGATGAGATTATTGACGGTATTGTTGATTTAGTGATTGGTGAGATTGAACTGCCCGATCGCACCAGTGCTTGGCAAACAGCGATGCGAAAACGGGCGCGATCGGCTCATACTGTTCTGCTCCAACATCCTTGGGCAACCTTGACGATCGTCTCGCGGGTGAATGTGGGGCCAGCCAATTTGCGGTATGTGGATGCCACTTTGGGCTGTCTGCGAGAAGCAGGGTTTTCCTGGGAGATGGCAGATCATGCCTGGAACGCGATCGATAGTCATATCTACGGCTTCACGCTCCAGGAGTTAAATTTTCCGTTTGAGGCGACGGAGTATGCTGACACAGCAGCCCGTTTCATTGACCTAATCCCGCCTGAGCAATATCCCTATCTCAATGGATTAACCCAGCAGGTGATGGGGCGCGCGTATGATGGGATTCATGATTTTGAGTTGGGGTTGGAGTTATTGTTAGCGGGTTTGGAGCAATTGCAACAGCAGAATTAAGGATTGATATTAAATCATTGCTCAAGCAGATGCGACGCCTGCGCTACGACTTTCACTATCCATAGCGCGGGCATCTTGCCTGCCCCTTTGCTGCACCGAGTTCCCAGAGACGTTTGGTGAAAAGCATGAAGAATTCAGGTTAATAAGACAAACTGGGTGCTTGATGTAGGTAAGACCGATCGCCCAATTGCTTCAGAATAAAATCCGCTACATCCGCCCGCGTAATTTTGAGTTGAGAGGTCTTGTCTGTACAGCGTATTGAACGGGCAAAGCAATTGCTCAAACAAACGGATCAATCGATTTTAGATATTGCGCTGGCTTCTGGGTTCAATAGTCACAGTCACCTGAGTCAGCAGTTTCGGCAATTGACAGGAATGACGCCGAGAGCCTATCAGGCGAGTTGAACAGGCCAACCCTAAAATTATCTCCGCGGATAAGCCAACACACCGAAACCTTGAGCGATAACCTCTATATGACTAAAACTATGAGAGCGATTGCATATCCAAATCGCTTTGCAAAGAGGCGTTCTTACTTGGTGAGCGCGTAAACCCAGCGCTATTCACTTCTACGTTATCGTGGTTGACATTTCCCCGCTCGAATTAGCCCCACTCGACGGGCGATCGCTTCTCCCTGAGACCCAAACGGCCCCCACATCTTCTGGGCATTCGATGGAGCTTGGGTCACAATCTCGCAATAACCGTCCACCTCAGCCTGCACAATATACCATTGCTGCTCAGAAGACTCACTCATTTGCTCTGGGCCTCAACGAATCGGGTCATGCACCGTAACTAACTTCGTGCCATCGGGAAATGTTGCTTCCACTTGTACTTCTGGAATCATCGCTGCGATCCCGTCCATCACATCATCGTGGGTTAATAGAGTTGTGCCATAGTCCATCAACTCGGCGACCGTCTTGCCTTCCCGTGCCCCTTCTAAAATCTCTGCCGAAATATAAGCAACTGCCTCGGGATGGTTCAGCTTAAGACCTTTGGCTTTTCGACGTTCGGCAACCAGAGCAGCGGTGAAGATCAGGAGCTTGTCTTTCTCTTGGGGGCTGAGTTGCATGGGGGACAGGGGTAGAGGTCTCAACTATTGTATATAGCGATCGCCTGGCCAAATGCAACAGAAGCATTAACAATGTGTAGGACTGAAGCACTTTAGGGCGTGTCGTCAGTTAAAACCAAAGATCTGACGGGACAAGAGATAAAGCGCCCGACCTAAAAAACGGCAAAAGGGCTGTAAGTCAGTCACAGTAGGGAAACAATTGATAGCCTTGAAGTTGCTTTGAGAGCGATCGCGGGGAATTCTCCAACAATTAGCAATATGCCCTGCCATCACCCCATAACCCTAACTTAATTATTCATCAGGGTTTCTGGTGATTTTTGTTTTTTTGTCCTGTACTGAAGGCTGGCCAAAGACTGCCCTAGAGACCGAAACTCCCCCGATCGCAGAGATGCCTGAGTTGCACTAATGACTAAACCCGCCAGCATTGGCCCCCATAACAACGATCGCTCCCAGGAATTCAAATACCAATTCCAATTCCCGACCGCCATCTGCTGCTGCAAAATAAAGTAAACGAATGCCGAGAGGCTCACCAGCCGAATGCCTAAATTGCGACTAGCAACAGCAAAAGGAATCGCCCAGGTGAAATACCAAGCATGGATAATCGGTGAAACGACCAGCAGCCCGATTAAATACCATTGACTAAACTGCCCCAACGTTTTGGCCCGAAACAACAACCACAACACGATTAACGCGAGTGGAAATAGATACAACCAATTGTGCCAGTTCGACTCAGGCACCATCTGCGCCACCCAATAGGGCACAAGTTCTGCACTGCGGCCAAAACGAACAAATGTTGAGCTGGTGGGGATTAGTGGACAACTGGTGGGGCGGCAGAAAGGAGCCGCACTCATTAACATGGGTAGGAAGCCGATGAGCCCGACACCCACGGCGAACTTAAACCCAAACTGACGGAGCGATCGCCAGACCAGAAACGCCAAAATCGGCACTGACATCCACTTGATTGCAATGCTAACGCCCAGGAGCGCCGCTGCCCAATAGCACCGCTTCGGGGTCAGCGGTCGGTCAGCGGTCAACCCATCCCACACTAGCCAAGCTGCCACCAGCGGCAACAAAAACCACGCATCATAGTGAGCGCCACCTGCAAAACTATAGAGAATCAAGGGGTTCCAGGCATAGAGCAGCGTACGTGTACGACCATAACGACGGCAGAGCAACCAACAGATTAGTAAATCGGCGGCAATAAATGCCAACTTAAAGAGCCAGACTGAGGGGGTGATTGAGGCTAAAGCATGAAAGCCCGTTTGGGTAATGGGGGGATAGATCGCACTAACGCTAGGATGGTTAATCAATGGCCACCAGTCGGTGCGCAAGGCTTCAAGTTCTGGAGCAGTAGGAGCAAAATGGTAGGGGCTAAACCCAAAGGTTTGGATGTAGCCTTCCCACAAGTAACGCCAGACATCATCGCCGGGATACATGGGCAGCAGCAATATACGAGAGCCCAGCGTGACGCCCCAAAAGAGCCAAGCTGCGATCGCCCGTAACTGCCCGGCAAACAGCCAACCGATGCCCACCAGTCCCATGCCGACCCAAAAGCGGTAGACTGTGCCTGCAATACGAAAATCTCCAAAGGGTAACGCGATGGCACACCCTAGCAAAACCAGCAGAGCGCTGAAAATTGCTAGATTTCCAATGCCCAGTGATTCAATCATTTGATTGCTTGCAGTCCAGCTTTTGCCCTCGGTAGCGCTCTGGGATGAAGGGTCTGAACGAACTGCTCGCTGTACTGCTAGCCACGCCAAGGTACTCAGAATTGTGATACCGGCTTGGATTGAGCCGCGAATTGTGCCCGAGATTTTTGATTGTCCGCCTTGGCGGGGATGATAATTCACGGGAATTTCAGTGATGTTTAACCCCGCTTCGATCGCCCGGACTTGCATCTCAACAGTCCAACCAAAAGCGCGATCACGCAATTGTAACTGTTCTAATGCGGCGCGTTGAATCAACCGCATTGGCCCTAAATCATGCTGAACCTGACCCCAGCCCCAATGAATCAGTGTTGTTGCTAGCCCATTCCCAAAATTTTGTACGGGGGTCAGGTTGCTGCGTCCGGTAGCGGTGGCGCGGCGATCGCCAATAATCAAATCAGCGTGCTCAGTCGCTTGGAGAAAGGTTGGAATTTGACTGCGATCATCACTCCCATCCGCATCACAAAACAGCACCCATGCCGCTTCGGGCGGCAGATGCTGAATGCCTTGCCAGCAAGCTTGACCATAACCGGGTTGGGGCTCTGCAATCACCGTTGCTCCAGCGCGGGTTGCTCGCTCGGCGGTGCGATCGTCGCTACCGTTGTCCACCACCAAAATATGATCAATCCCCTGAGCTTGAAGCGATTGAATCACCGAGGCGATCGTGGTTTCTTCATTGCGAGCTGGGATAATCACCCAAAGATTAGCAGTGGTGGCAGGACTATTCACAGCGTTGGCCCATTACATCAATTGTGATTGTTAGGGGAGAGTCTGAATATTTCCTGAAGTGATTCTGGGGAGTAACTCAGGGAATCACAGCTAGGACACGAAATGTACGGATACAATGTAAAAATACAGGTAAGTCTCTAACATAGTAATGTTAGAGTTCCGTTTCAAGGTGCATCGCAATTATCAAGTCAATCTTCAATAATTTGCCTTCTTAAGAATTTTGCTGACTGCTATGCCTATACCAAAGTTCTATATCCGTCGTTGCTTGAGTCTGGGTCTTTTAAGTCTCGGACTATCGAGTCTGATCCCGTTAGCGAGTGAAGCAGTGGAGTATCCTAATTTCACTTCATCAAACGATAGTCCTCATCGTTCTGCAAGCAGTGCACCCCAGCGTTGTTCCCATACTTGCGTAACAGAAAGTTTTGACTTCAATGCCAACGGAACCCTCGACCAAGATGAGCGAGTAACACCGGTAACCGTGATCGCTCCCATGGGAAATACAATTACAACGGGTGATGGAACACTACGTTTAGTGATCTACATGCCAGAAGTCCAAGCCGACTTTGCTGAATTGATTGTCGATGAGCAAATACTTAATCCAGACGCACCTGATTGGCGCACATATAGCTATCGGGAAGTGTACGTGGACGAAGCCATTCCCCTCCCTGATGCTCTCAAATCTGGCCCCAGACTGGTTACGTTTACAATTGAAGACCTTCAACTTAAACCGGGCAAGACTTACAATTGGATGCTCAGTTTTCGGTGTGGGGAAAATGATTGGGCCTCGACCTACAGTACTGTTGAAGGTCTTGTGGTTTATAACGACTCTGAAGGTGTATTGCCCGACACATCTCACCTCACCCCATCTGCTTTAGAGAGAACAGCCCAGGATTTTGCCGATCGCCAGCTTTGGAGCGAAGCGCTACAACTCACAGCTCGCTTACGTGATGAGAACCCTCAAGCCTGGTCTAAGCTGCTTGAATCACAAGGTTTGGGCTGTTTTAGCCATGTGCCTTTTGCGGGAGAAGAAGCAACGTTTACACTAGCAGATGATCCCCGCTGTTTTGTGGAGTAGTCTGGATGAGTTGACAAGATCGAGGTGTTGTCATGTATGAAAATCCAACAGAATGGCTGGATTGGTTAGCGATCGCAGGATACCTAGGTTTTGCGGTCTTTATCGCTTGGCAGGTGATGAGTCGCACCAAGTAGCTCACAAAAATCTAGAGGGCTGAACCTTTGTCAACCCTCTGCTTGTGCATCATGATTTGTAACCTTTGCGCTGAATATTATCGTCAGCACTCAATGCTTATCAAGCCTGTTCTTGTTGGCGACGATCAAGCGCCTTGAGCATTTGCTGGCGCACAGCCGCCGACCAATTACTATAATCCAGCAGCTCTGCGGTGGGAACCGCTGCGTTGACAGGAGTTTGGGATGTATTGACAGGGGCTTTTACATCCGATGTGTTGAGAAGTGGTGAGGTGCTCATCAAAACTAAATTTTATTTGAATAGAGGATTTTGTATATGTCCCTATTCTAACGAATAACTGCGATCGAAATTTTTAACGCTCTGTCCCCATTTGATTAAGAACAGATTAACGCCGCTTAGAAGTCAACGCGATCGCGATTCGCCGTTACCAACCGCTGCACCACCTCATCCGCAGCTAAAGCCCCCAACTCCCCAGCCGCACGGGTGCGAATGCTCAGAGTTTGGTTTTCTTGCTCTTGCGCCCCCACCACAGCCATGACGGGAATTTTTTGCTTCTCGGCAATGCGCACCAGTTTGCCCAAACGCTCACCTGTGCCTACCTCAGCACGAACCCCCTGAGCTAATAATTGCTCCACAATCGTCTGAGCATAGGGCACAAATTCATCACTCACACAGAGCAGCCGCACTTGTGTGGGGGCCAGCCAGAGTGGGAAATCCCCTGCATATTCCTCAATCAAAATGCCGATCAGGCGCTCTAGAGAGCCAAAGGGAGCGCGGTGGATCATCACGGGGCGTTGGCGATTGCCATCTTCACCGACGTATTCGAGATCAAAGCGATCGGGCAAATTGTAATCCACCTGCACGGTGCCCAATTGCCATTCCCGCTCCAGCACATCCCGGAAAATAAAGTCCAACTTAGGGCCATAGAATGCCGCTTCACCGGGTGCTTCAAAATAGTCCATTCCCAGATGCTGCACAGCTTTGCGGATGGCATTTTCCGCTTTGTTCCAAACATCATCGCCCCCGATATATTTACCCGATTCGGGATCACGAAAACTCAGGCGGGCGCGGAAATTTTTGAGCTGGAGCTTCTCAAAGACGGTCAAGATCAGATCCACCACATTGAGAAACTCTGACTCCAGTTGATCCGGCGTCACAAAGAGGTGCGAATCATCCACCGTAAAGCCCCGAACTCGGGTTAAGCCCCCCAGTTCTCCTGACTGCTCATAGCGGTAGACGGTGCCGAATTCCGCTAAGCGAATTGGCAGCTCCCGGTAGGAGCGGAGTTCACTCTGATAAATCTGGATATGAAATGGACAGTTCATTGGCTTCATCACAAAGCCCTGTTCCGCCACGCGATCGGCCTCATCGTCAGCCATCATGGGGAACATATCTTCTTTGTAGTTGTCCCAATGGCCGGAGATCTTGAACAAGTCCGTGCGAGCAATGTGAGGCGTCACCACACCCTGGTAGCCCCGTTTCACTTGTTCTGCTTTCAGGAAATTTTCGAGTAGCGATCGCACGATCGCGCCCTTGGGTGTCCAGAGGGGAAGCCCTGGCCCCACTAGATCTGAAAAGACAAATAAGCCCAATTCTTTGCCTAGTTTTCGGTGATCCCGCTTGAGGGCTTCTGCTTTGCGACGCTTATATTCTTTGAGCTGGGCCGGCGTCTCCCAAGCGGTAGCATAGATCCGTTGGAGCTGTTGACGCTTTTCATCCCCCCGCCAATAGGCGCCTGCCACGCTTTCGAGGGCGATCGCCTTGGGGTTCAACATACTGGTGTTTTCCACGTGGGGTCCCGCACAGAGATCCCACCATTCATCGCCGAGATGATAGAGCGTAATGGGGTCGCCCTTGATCATATCGTTGAGAATTTCCAGCTTATAGGGCTCCTGAATCCTTTCAATCCGTTGGGCTGCATCTTCCCGGGTCACTTCTTCTCGAATCACGGGCAGCTTCTTTTTAATGATCTTGTCCATCTCTTTTTTGATGGCTTTAAGATCCTGCTCTGTAAACGAGTCTGAATTATCAAAGTCGTAATAAAAGCCAGTTTCTGTCCACGGGCCGATGGTCACCTGAGCTGTCGGAAACAGTTTTTGCACCGCCATTGCCATAACATGGGAGGCAGTATGACGAATACATTTGAGCTTTTCAGATTCACTGGTGCGGGGCAATGGGATGAAATCAGGGTTCTCACCATTGGGCTGTGCTGCGGCGGCCATAGGTTAGAAAAAAGTGTCAGACTCTTGAACTGGGGTTTGCCCTCAGATCATAGATGTCTGGGCATTGGTATGACAAGCTGTGCAGCCCTGCGTTTATCTTGTGGTGTTAAAGATGCTCCGCTCACCCCAATTTCTCACGCTCAGCTTGAATTGCCTGTTTGACCTGTTCATACTGAGCTAATAGCTCTGGCAGATTTTGGTCTCCCCCGACGGTTGTCCCTTGACGACCCAAAGACTCCAGGGTTTGGCAGATTTTCGCAAATCCATTAGCACCAAGCGATGCGCTACTCGACTTGAGGGTGTGGGCAGCATGCTGGAGTTGATGCGCGTCTTGATTGGCCAGGGAATTCTCGATCTGCTGGAGCAAATCCACACTATCTTCGAGATAAGCATCAAACAAGTCACAGAGCAGTTCATCGGCGGCATCACCGCCAATGACACGCAACTCGTCGAGAACAACCGGATCTAAAACGGGGGAAACAGGGGTCATCATCACAGGGGGAGAAGAATGAGTAGAAGATGCAGAGGTCTTGCTAAAGGTTTTGAGGGCTTGCGTCAGGGCCTGCATGCGGATCGGTTTGCTGATGTAATCATCCATACCAGCCGCGAGGCAGCGGGCACGATCGCCCTGCATTGCATTTGCCGTCATCGCAATGATGTAAGGGCGGGCCTCACCCCACTGTTGACAAATCGTTTCGGTGGCTGTTAAGCCATCCATCTCCGGCATTTGCACATCCATCAGTATCACATCATAGTCTTGCCGATTCAATGCTGCTAATACTTCCACGCCATTAGCCGCTACATCCGCACGATAACCCAGCTTTTTGAGCAGATTGAGCGATACTTTTTGATTCACCACATTATCCTCAGCAAGCAAAATGCGCCAAGCAATTGGTTCGGCTGATACAGCCGCCGCTGGGGGAGAAGACGGTTTTCCATTCGCACTACTGTCCTCCCCTGTGGGCATTAAGACTTCTAAGAGCGCATTATGGAGTGACGATTGTTTAATGGGCTTATTGAGTGTTAAAGCAAATAAGTTGGTATTTGGCCCAAGCTCCTGGGTATTTTGGAGGCCGATTGAAGTGAGCAGCAATAAGGGTAGACTCTGACTCTGGGGCAAATGCCGGATCTGCTGGGCCAGCATTGCGCCATCCATTTTGGGCATTTGCATATCAAGAATAGCCACATCAAATTCTTCCCCCGCCTTGAGATAGTCCAGCGCCTGAGCGCCAGAATCAGCCAAGGTGGGCTTCATGCCAAACGCTTGGGTCTGGAGCAACAACACATGACGATTGGTGGCATTATCATCCACAATTAAGATGCGTTTATTGGCTAAGGGATGTTGTGCTGGGTTGATAGAGACGCCGGTTTGTGCCGCTTGAGCTGCAATGGTGAAGTGAAACACTGAACCCACATTAATGGCACTCTCCACCCAAATCCGTCCCCCCATAAGCTGGGCCAAACGAGCGCAAATCGCCAGCCCTAAACCCGTACCACCATATTCTCGGGTTGTAGAAGCATCCACCTGGCTAAAGGGCTTAAAGAGGCGATCGCGCCGATCTTCCGGAATACCAATCCCTGTATCCCGAACTTCAAAATGCAGCAAGAGGCTATCTTGCATCATTCGTGAATCAGGGGATAAATCGGTTTGCGCCTCGGGGTAGACCGCTACAACGACCTCCCCCTTAGCCGTAAACTTCACTGCATTATTGAGCAGATTGATCAACACCTGCCGCAGGCGGGTTACATCCCCGATCAACATGGCAGGAACCTGGGGATCGATGAGATAGGCCAGTTCGAGACCTTTGGTACTCGCTACGCCCACCACCAGATCAAGGGCTTCCTCCAAGCAGGCATTTAACCGAAAGGTTTGGGTTTCCAGCTCCAATTTTCCCGATTCGATTTTGGAGAAATCCAGAATATCGTTGATCAAGCTCAATAGGGCTTCACCGCTGGTGCGCACCACTTCCACAAAATCCCGCTGTTGGGTATCCAAGGACGTATCCAGGAGCAGACCTGTCATGCCAATGACTGCATTCATCGGCGTCCGGATCTCATGACTCATCGTGGCCAGAAATTCACTTTTGGCTTGGTTCGCCACCTCCGCTGCTTCTTTGGCTTGGCGCAGTTGAGCTGCAACCTGCTGACGTTCTGTAATATCTGTAATTGTGCCCACAAGGCGATAGGCATGATCATTATCATCATAGAGACAGCGCCCTTTGGCTTCAATCCAGAGATAAGACCCATTGTGATGTTGGAGTCGATAGGTATCTCGGTAAATCCGTGTTTTGCCAATTAAATGGTCGTGAATAGTGCTCAGAGCAACAGAAAGATCTTCAGGATGGAGGCGATCGAACCACAAAGAGAGCTTATTGTCTGAATTAGTCTGGACATCACAACCAACGATGCGTAGCCACACAGGCGAATAGTAAACCTGATTACTGCGCAAATCCCAGTCCCAAATCCCATCATTGGTGCCGGAAATCGCCAACTCATATCGCTGTTCGCGTACCCGGAGTAGGGCCTCAATTTGTTCACGCTCGCCGATCTGCTCCTCTAGCTGTTGGTTGGCCCGGCTCAAGTCTTGGGTTCTTTGGTCAACCCGGACTTCTAACGTTGCATTCGCCTGCTGGAGTAGAGCAAATTGATCATGGAGCACCGCGATCATGGCTTGAAAGTTATCCGAGAGGGATGCCATTTCTTGGATACGGCTCCGCGGTAGTTGGACGGTGTCTTGGTTTTGGGCAAAACGTTGAGACACATTCGTCGTTATTTGGGTGAGCTGTTGCAGTGGTTTGCCCACCCATTGGCTCAACAGTAGAGCAATAACACGGGTAATCAGGGCGATCGCCAAGAGCAAACCCAACTCATTAACGTAAATCAGTTCTAGGGCATTGATGTAGCGATTGGGTGACAATTGCACCAACACTGACCAATCCATAATGCCCTGGAGTGGGAGTTGAATGCTATAAAACGACTTGCGCCAACGCACCATTACTGGGGTGCGGTCGGGCACATAGGGCAGCCACTGAAACAGGGTCTCTGAAATGTTTTGAATTTCCCCATCTTGTTGAAGATTAAACTGCTCAACCGTTTCAGCAGTGGTGAGAACCGCTTGGCGATCGGGGTTAACAATTGCGGCCCTGACCCCGTCGATCTTTTGCGTTCCTGCCAGCAACTCTTGCAAGGGTTGTAAATCAATCTGAGCATAGACTTTCCCTGGTGTTGGGGCCGTTTGGGGTAGCGGATATTCCCACACTAGGATCGGGAAACCGTTTTTATCTTGTTGGAGTGTTGCGGTCGGTTGACGTGGAATCTGGGCTGAGGGGGTCGGTTGAGATAGGGTTGAATCTAACCCGAATGTTTGGTCTTGATGTTTGATAATCGCCAGTTCTAGGACATCCCCTAAAGTGCGGCGGGTTCGTTGGAGATGTTGTTGAAGCTGTTCGGGAGGGTCTGTGGCGGCCCGCTGGGCTAAATCGGCGATCGCGGTTGCATGACGCTCTTCCCATTGATCCAGACGGCTCTGAAGCGGCAAAGCAATGGTCTTCAACGTGGTTTGCATCTCCATTTGCATGCTCTGAAACACTTGATTACCGTCAATAATCGTGACGATGAGCAAGGGCACAAACACAAAAATGAGCAGCAGATTCAACAGAAGTTGCTGGAGCGACAGGGTTTGACGCAAGCGTTGGCGAGAGGGTTGGAGCGCTTTTGGCAACAGTAACCGGGCATAGTCCAAAACCAAGGTGGCGACAATCGCATTGAAAATGCCATTAATGGCTTGCTTACCTGCAATAACAAACGTTCCCCAAAAGAGAGGTACAGGTAAAATCGCCCCATAAAACAAAAACACTAAGGGAATGCCGATGGTAAACCAATACAACTCATCGAGCAAAATTAAATTACGTTTTTGCCAGCCTAATCGTAACCCCCAGCCGACAAAAATAGCTTCGAGTGTAAAGATCACAATGGCATAGGGATGACCCCAAAGCACATACGTGTAAGAGCCCGCAACTAGACCTGCGATTGTGCCCCAAAAAATTCCTGAGACCCGTAATACCATTAAGACAAAAATGCTGCCAAACAGAAAATCCACCCCAAAAAAGAGGGGCCAGCTCAAGTAATTACCAAGAACACCAGCAGCAATCAAACCCAACAAAGTGAGATGTCGGAGCCAATGTTGGCGAACCGTAGATTTGATAATTTGGAGGAGCGACTTCATACAATCTTGAACAAGGTTTCAAATTGGAAATTGAGTCAGCACACTCTAAGTCGTGAGCTGTTATTTCTATACCAATGTGTTTGACTCTCTCCAACTGCTGAGAAAATTTGAAAATCGGTATTTTTTATGTGTGGAAATGTTCACAAGTGTGAAGGTTTATGAGGAGGGGCGATCGTGGATACTCTTCTTATCCTGCCCCATCAAAATAACAGTTAATCATCACAGATATCCTATGGTTCATAATCGCCCTAATGCTATAAAGTCTAACTCGAAATAACGTTTAGGTTTGAGTCACTCTTTCCTATCATAGGCGAAAGAATTATGCTTCAATCCGAGATTATTGTGTAGAGTTACAACGCAGTGTGACGTTAATCACATCCCATCGCCATCCCTATATCCAAGATTCAACGATGATGGGCGTAATCCATAACCGTGACAACCCATGCGAGACTCTTCCATCACTCCTCCCCCCATCGTGACGGCGGCTCAGATGCAAGCCTTGGAAACTGCAATGTTTGGAGCAGGTATGCCGATCGCGGCACTAATGGAAAAGGTGGCAGGGCAAATGGTGCAATGGCTGCAAGGGCATGTGCTCCCCAGCGATCGCAGTACCCCCATCGGCATTCTGGTTGGGCCAGGCCACAATGGTGGTGATGCTTTGGTGGTGGCGCGAGAGTTGAAGCTACTCGGCTATGGCGTCCGACTCTATCATCCCTTTGAGCGCCGTAAACCCCTTACTGATGCTCACTATCGCTACGCGCAGTATTTGGGGATTACTGAAGTGAGCGCGATCGCCGAACTCCAAAATTGCCCGATTCTGATTGATGGGATATTCGGTTTGGGCCAAACACGAGAAATTATGGGAGAACTTGCCGCCGCGATCGCCACCGTCAACGGCTGGCCGTGTACCCGCGTGAGCTTGGATCTGCCTACTGGGATTGCCACAGATACCGGAGCGGTTCTCGGCACGGCGATTCGTGCCACCCACACCCTTTGTCTGGGGGTATGGAAACGGGCTTGCTTTCAAGAGACTGCGGTTGACTATTTGGGAGCGCTGCATTGCCTGGATTTTGGTGTGCCTGAACAAGCGATCGCCACAGTCTGCCACGAAACCCCGCGACAAGGTTGCTTAACTGAGGCTCAAGCCCTTGCGGCTGTGCCCCTCCACCGTCAACGCACAACCCACAAATATCGCCAAGGACACTTACTCCTTATCGGTGGCTCTCAGCAGTATGGTGGCAGCATTGTTTTAGCGGGGTTGGGCGCTCGGGCTAGCGGCGTGGGCATGCTGACGATCGCGGTTCCTGAATCGCTTAAACCCCTAGTTTTGAGCCAATTGCCTGAAGCGCTGGTGGTGGCTTGTGCGGAAACGTCAACCGGGGCGATCGCTGCTTTGCCTGCTGATCTAGATCTAAGTAAATTCACCACCGTAGCTTGCGGGCCAGGCTTAACCACAGAAAACCTGGCTCTCCTAGAGACCATTTGGACAACCCCTGCACCACTCCTGCTCGATGCGGATGCGTTGAACCTCCTGGCGCTCAAAACCCCTGCTACGCCCCGTGAATCTCCCACGCTCCTGACGCCTCACCTCGGAGAATTTCGGCGGTTGTTTCCGGAGCAGGAAGTCAGCGATCGCTGGACGGCGATCAGTCAAGGCGCAGCACAACGACAAGCAATTATCTTGCTCAAAGGTGCAAGAACCCTTGTTGCAACACCCCAAGGCGAAATCTGGGCGATCCCTAACGGTACGCCCGCCCTCGCTCGGGGCGGCAGCGGCGATGTGCTTACCGGATTAGCAGGGGGTTGGCTAGCACAGACTGCTCCTGAACAAGCTGCCACAACCTTAGCAGCAGCGGCCTGGTTCCATGCAGCCGCTGCCCAACACCTGAGCAAACAGCAAACAGTGTTGGGGGTTGACCCAGTAAGTTTGGCAGCAGCGATTGATGAGGTGGTTGCGTTAGTGTTCGCTCAGGCCTCATCCAACTAGGGGCTGTCGTCAGTTAGAGTTCAAAATCTTGCTGCGACTGACTGACAGCCCCTTTCCTGATTTTTGGGTCGGGCGCTCTATCCCTTGCCCCATAAGGGTTCTGGTGTTAACTGATGACGCGCCTTAAAATATACGCCTGAACATCATCACGATTGAACTCACAAGGTAGTCACTCTTGGTTCCACTACGTTAACGATATGACTGCATTTAACGGTACGTTTCATCTAGCCATTCCCATTAATGACATCGCCAAAGCCAAAGCCTTTTATGTGGAAGCATTAGGATGTTCCGTCGGGCGTGAATCACCTCAGGCCATGATCTTGAACTTTGGCGGTCATCAGGTAACAACTCACATGACCCCCATACCTCTCACTCCCCAAAAGGGTCTCTATCCTCGACATTTTGGCTTAATTTTTGATGAGTATGCTGCTTGGCAAGCCTGCTTAGAGAGGGCTCAACAGCATCAACTCACATTTCGGGAGCAACCCCGCACCCGCTTTGCAGGGCAAATCACAGAGCACTCGACCTTTTTTCTCGAAGATCCCTTTTATAATCTGCTGGAATTCAAACATTATGCTCATCCAGAGGCAGTCTTTGGAGCGCAATCGATGGCCAAAGTCGGCGATCGCTAAGTGCGATCGCCCTCAACTCTCTATCCCTCCACCTCGTTCTTTGTTACCTTTTACTGGTTACTTCATCTCTCTCATCCATGCATAAAATCCCCGTCACCGTGATTACTGGCTTCCTTGGCGCTGGCAAAACTACCCTGGTGCGCCATTTGCTGCAAAACAACGAAGGACGGCGGATTGCAGTGCTCGTGAACGAATTTGGTGAAGTCGGGATTGACGGTGATCTGCTGCGCTCCTGCCAAGTCTGTGATGAAGACGAGGCTGCTGATAACAATATTGTCGAGCTGACCAATGGCTGTCTCTGCTGCACCGTGCAAGAAGAGTTTTACCCCACGATGCAAGAATTGCTGAAACGGCGCGATCGCCTTGACTGTATTCTGGTCGAAACCTCGGGACTGGCGCTGCCCAAACCCCTTGTGCAGGCCTTTCGCTGGGAAGAGATTCGCACCCAAGCCACGGTTGATGGTGTGGTAACGGTGGTGGACTGCGAAGCCTTGGCGGCGGGCCAGGTGGTGGGCGATCTCGATGCCCTGGCACAACAGCGTCAGGCTGACCCCAATCTCGAACATGAAACACCAATTGAGGAACTGTTTGAAGACCAGTTAGCTTGTAGCGATCTGGTGTTGCTGACCAAAACGGATGCCGTTGATGGCGCGACCCAAACCAAGGTGGAACAATGGCTGAAGGACGAAGTTCCCAAAGGCGTTAAGATTGTGCCCTGCCAGCAGGGGGCGATCGCTTCAGAGCTGCTCCTGGGCTTTAATGCGGCTGTGGAAGACAATCTCGACCAACGCCATAGTCATCATGATCATGAGAAAGAGCATGACCATGATGATGACATCAACTCTGTGCAACTGAGCCTCGATCAAGCCTTTGAACCCAAAGCGCTCACCCAAAAACTCCAAGCCTTAGTCAAGGAACAGGAAATTTATCGGATTAAGGGGTTTGTGGACGTTCCGAATAAGCCCATGCGCTTAGTGCTCCAGGGTGTCGGTAATCGCTTTGATTCTTTTTATGATCGTCCTTGGGGAGCCGATGAAACCCGACAAACCAAGTTGGTAGTCATTGGTCGGGAACTGGAGAAAGCACAGGTTGAGGCTGCGATCGCTTAATTCAGCATGACCCGTATTCTCCTGTGGTATCGCCGTGATCTGCGCTTGCATGACCATGAACCCTTAGCGACGGCGATCGCCCAGTCTGCTGACCTTATCCCCCTCTATTGTTTTGATCCCCGTGCGTTTGGCCAAACGGCCTTTGGCTTTCCAAAAACGGGGGCGTTTCGAGCCCAGTTTTTGCTGGAATCCGTTGCTGAGTTGCGGGCGCAATGGCAAGCACGGGGCAGTAACCTCCTGGTTCGTTGGGGCAAACCGGAGGTTATTATTCTTGAGTTGGTTGAAACACAGAGTATTGATGCCGTCTATGGGGCTGCGGAGGTAACTTCAGAAGAAACCCGCGTGGAGCGCAAGCTGACCAAAGCATTAGGAACCGTTCCCCTGCGCCTGTTTGAACTGACTACGCTGATTCATCCAACTGATTTACCGTGGGCGATCGCAGAAATCCCCGGTCTCTTCACCCGCTTTCGCAAGACAGTTGAGCAGAACTGGCAGATTCGCCCCCTACAACCGACCCCCCAAATCCTACCCTCCTTACCTCCCGACCTCGACCCCGGCCAACTCCCCACCTGGGAGCGCCTTAACCTCACGCCACCCCCCCGAGACGATCGCGGTGTTCTACCCTTCCACGGTGGTGAAGCGGCGAGTTTAGACCGATTGCATCAATATTTCTGGGAGCGCGATCGACTCCGGAGTTATAAAGAAACTCGCAACGGGATGTTGGGGGTGGATTATTCCGCTAAGTTCTCCCCTTGGTTAGCCTTGGGCTGTCTCTCCCCGCGTTATATCTATACACAAGTACGAACTTATGAAGCCGAGCGGGTAGCGAACGATTCCACCTATTGGCTGATTTTTGAGCTACTCTGGCGGGATTATTTTCGGTTTATTGCTCAACAGGGAGGCGATCGCTTATTCAAACCCGAGGGACTGCAAGGCATCAAGCTCCCCTGGCAACAGGCCCAGCCGCAATTTGAGCGCTGGTGTCAGGGCCAAACAGGCTATCCCCTCGTGGATGCCAATATGCGTGAATTAGAAGCCACTGGTTTTATATCCAATCGTGGACGGCAGAATGTAGCCAGTTTCCTGACCAAAAATCTGGGGATTGACTGGCGCATGGGCGCAGAATGGTTTGAGTACCTGCTGATTGACTATGACGTGTGCAGTAATTACGGCAATTGGAATTACACGGCGGGGGTGGGTAATGATGCGCGGGGTTTTCGCTATTTCAATATCCTCAAGCAGTCTCAGATATATGATCTCCAGGGCGATTATGTGCGGCATTGGCTGCCAGAGTTAGCTGCCCTACCACCCCATCTGGTGCATCAGCCCTGGCGTTTGAACCGAGAGGAGCAGACACGATATCAAGTCCGATTGGGTGTGGATTATCCGCAGCCAATGGTAGATTTTTTCAAGTCGGTGAAGCACTATGAGGCGATTTACAATAAGGCAGTGGAGGCGAGTTCAAAATGACCCTGACAGTTCCCCAATCCTATACCGTCGCTGAATACTTTGAGTTGGAAGCAGCAGCGCCAACCCGCCATGAATATCATGCAGGAGAGTTAATTCTGATGGCGGGCGGAACACCGAACCATAACCAAATCATCAGCAATCTTAATGCAGTGATGAATTTTGGGCTGCGGCATCAGCCTTGTCGCACCTATGCCAGCGATCAGCGTTTATGGCTGCCGGAGGTGGCAGTTGGGACTTACCCAGATTTTATGGTGGTGGCGGAGCCGCTGGAATTTTATGAAGAGTGGCAAGACACGCTGATGAATGCGCTGTTGGTTGCTGAAGTGCTCTCTAAATCGACTCGGAATTATGACAAAGGCGATAAGTTTGCCGCCTATCTCACGCTGCCTTTATTTCGGGAATATCTCATCCTGGAGCAAACCATCCCTTACATTGAGCATTACATCAAAACAGAGGAGGGATGGTTGCTGAAGGAATATGGTGGATTAGATGCTGAGGTGGAATTGCGATCGCTGGATGTCGTATTAGCCCTAGCAGATCTCTACGACAAAGTGGATGGGGTTGAGTCTTGACCTGGATGATGCACGAGACAGGCAGGACGCACCATCCACACCGTTAATGCTTACAATTGCTGGGCGGCAACTGCTCGATCATCCAGATAACGGCGATGGTAAATCCACCGACCTCGTTTGACAAAGCCCCAATCACGCACTTTGGGACCACGGAGAAATAAACTCCAAGACCCCGTACCGCCTTCTGGTAACTCTAAACGATGCAAGTCCTGAGAACCCCGAATTCGGAAGTGACCCGGCCCACGCCAAAATCTACCCTGCGGTGTAATTTCCCAATAGCCACCTTTCAGTATTAAAGTGGCATACCACCAGGGATGATCATGCAGATCATCGGGATCGCTGGCGCAGATTTTATGCAACATCAGGTTAAACGGCAGTTGATTTGCCCGTTCCTGGTCTTGGACTTTATCTTTGAACAATAAATAATAGCGATACATATAGGGTTGCTGATGATCGCGATCGTAAATAACGCGGAGGCGATCGAATTTATCCAGGAGTTTTAAGAGCATGTCAATAGAGTCTTTATTAATTGAGATATAGCTCTAGTATGACGGGGAATCGAAAGAAGTTAAACCCCCACTATATATGGGATACAGCCTTATGTTGCTCCCCCAAGATATGGCGGCAGTTAAAGCATACTGGCCCCAAAATGGTATTTGTGAATTATGCATTCCCCTTGACATAACCTCCCTGGTGTCTCGATCGCCCAACAGGATCTATGCCACAATGAATGCTCAAGCAATTTCATGGGTAATTACAGAAGACTTATGTCAGTTTTGGCAACCTTGGCCGCGATCGGCGTTCTGGCTCTCTTGATTGTGGTGCATGAACTGGGTCATTTTGCGGCAGCACGACTCCAAAGCATCCGAGTCAATCGATTTTCGATTGGTTTTGGGCCAGTGCTATTTAAATACCAAGGTTCTCAGACTGAATATGCAATCCGGGCCATTCCGCTGGGTGGGTTTGTTGGCTTTCCGGATGATGAGGCCGGTGGGGATATTCCGCTCGATGACCCCGACCTGTTGAGTAATCGACCAATTTGGGATCGCGCGATCGTGATTAGCGCTGGGGTCATTGCCAACCTAGTATTTGCCTATCTACTCATCGTCACCCAAATCACCACCGTAGGAACGCCCATTTCTACCTATTCACCGGGCGTGATTATCCCTGAGGTGATTACCACTGAGGCTAACGCCCAGCGGAGTGCTGCTCAAATTGCGGGCCTTGAGTCCGGCGATATTGTCCTCGCCGTGGATGCTGAGGAACTCGGCGCCGTGGAAACCGCTCTACCGCGCTTAATGGAACTGATCCAAGATGCACCGGGTCAAACCCTAGATTTAAAGGTGTTACGCAACGACCAAACCCTGATTTTGCCTGTTACACCGATCGCGGCTGAGGATGGCAAAGGGCGGATTGGCGTGGTTTTGTCTGCAAACCGGGAGGTCTCTCGCCAGAACAGCTCCCTCTTCGCTGCGATCGGGCAAGGGGCAACAGAGTTCCAACGTTTAGCAACCCTGACGGTGGCTGGGTTCGGGCAACTAATTATGAACTTCGGCGAGACAGCCGAACAGGTGGCAGGGCCAGTCAAGATTGTGGAAATTGGTTCTTCCTTGGCGCGATCAGATGCAGGCAATCTCTTTGAGTTTGGAGCATTGATCAGCATTAACTTGGCCATTATCAATATTTTGCCGTTGCCTGCCCTCGACGGCGGTCAACTTACCCTCTTGATTGTGGAAGCCCTGCGTGGTAAGCCGCTCCCAGCTCGGTTGCAGGAAAACATTATGCAAACCGGTTTAGTGGTGCTGTTGAGTTTGGGTGTCTTTTTGATCATCCGAGACACAGCGAATTTGGCGGTGATTCAGGATCTCTTGCAGGCTCGCTAATCACTCGTTATGCCCCGTCTGAGCCAAAAGAAAATCCGTGCCAATGAAGTGCTGTTGCGCCTTCAGCGACTGTATCCCGATGCCACCTGTAGCCTGGACTATGAAACCCCTGTTCAACTGCTGGTGGCAACTATCCTTTCAGCTCAATGCACCGATGAACGGGTTAATAAAGTAACCCCTGCTTTGTTTGCCCAGTTTCCTGATGCCGCCGCGATCGCTGCCGCCGATCGTGACGAACTCGAAACCCTGATTCGTTCCACTGGCTTTTATCGCAACAAAGCCAAAAATATTCAGGGTGCGTGCCACAAAATCGTTACCGAATTCGCAGGCGAGATTCCGCGCCAGATGGCTGAGCTTCTGACGCTGCCAGGGGTAGCTCGCAAAACAGCCAATGTGGTGCTTGCCCATGCCTTTGGAATTTTGCAAGGCGTGACCGTGGATACCCATGTCAAACGACTGAGCAAGCGTTTGGGTCTAACGAGCCAGACCGACCCGGTAAAGGTGGAACGAGATTTAATGAAGCTAATTCCTCAACCGGATTGGGAAAATTGGTCAATTCGGCTGATTTATCACGGGCGGGCGGTGTGCAAGGCGCGTAAACCAGATTGTCAAGGCTGTGAGCTGGCAGATATTTGCCCAGCGGTGGGGGTTGAATAAACACGTTTGAGTCTGTAACGAAACATTGCGATCTCTCAAGAAACTTTGCGGTATGTAGAATTCCGTCACAAATCCACGCTCGGTGTACCTGTACTGTCCAAAATAGGAACGAAATCTAAAGAGAATATTAAATTTCTTGCAAGCTCGATGAGATGATGCATTAAGCGACAACTCATGTGATCGCAGGTTTCATGTTTCCCCTCACAAATGGATGAGATGAGTAATGGACAGTCACGATTTACTACAACGCTATGCTATAGGCGATCGCAATTTTCAAGGCGCTGATCTCACAGCAGCTAATCTGGTTGAGGCGCACCTCACCCAAGCCAATTTTTCTGGTGCCTCATTGCAAGAGGCAACCCTCGCACGAGCCCACCTAGAGCGCTGTTTTTTGCATGAGGCTAATCTCAAGGGAGCAATGTTACTCGGCGCAGATCTCAGGTATGTCAAACTGCAAGGCGCACAGCTCCAAGCTGCTGATCTCACCAAAGTCAATCTCAAGGGAGCGCAACTAGCGAAAGTTAATCTGCAAGGCGCACGGTTGAGCGGTGCAGTGCTTAAATGGGTGTCCTTATTCCGGGCCAATCTTACTCAGGTCAACCTCTGCGGGGCCAACTTAAATGGCATTAATTTGCGATCGGCTAATCTGGCGGGGGCAAATTTGAATTGGACAAATCTTAACGGCGCACGCCTGAGTGGAGCAAACCTTCGAGGTGCGCAACTGACTGGGGTAAAGTTGGCCGGAGCTTGGCTCAATGGCCTGAATCTAACGACCTCGGAATGGAATGGTTTAGATCTCAATCAAATCAAATGTAATGGAGCTCAGCTCCAGGATAGTCAGTTTGTGGGCACCAACTTACACAGTGCTCAGTTACGGCTGAGTAATTTCACGAATGCCAATCTCAAGCAGGCGGATTTAAGCGAGAGCAATCTCCGGGGTAGTCAGTTTAGCCAAGCGGACTTGCAGCGGGCAGATTTGCAAGAGAGTAACTTAACCCGGGCGAATTTGAGCAACACTAATTTGACGCTGGCAAATTTACGTGGTGCAGATCTGCGGGAGGCAAATTTACGAGGGGCTTCACTCCTCGGGGCAAATTTAGATGGCGCTTGTTTGCAGGGTACGGATCTGCGGGGGGCGAATTTGCAAGATGCGCGGTTGCAGGGGGCGAAGCTCCAAACAGCATTGTTGTGAAGAATAGTACTCGACGGCGGAAGTAAGCCACCTATTCAAAATCCACCCGATATCTGTCATACAGACACTTTGAATTTTGAACTCTGCACTTTGAACTTCCGCCCTGCGGTAATAGTCTTCTTTATCCTGCTGCCAGGGGTTTACCTGAATTATTCATAAACATTGCCTCGTGTCACGTCGAAGCCATGACACGCACCATGCGCAGCTCTGCCGCCTCCAGATTACAGCAAACCTCTGAGTGATGAGAAGGCAGAGCCTCCCAACCCGCATTACCAGGCAGAGACCGGTAACGAGCAATTAGTCTGATGAATAATCTAGGCTAATGGTAATGCAAAGGAGCATTCACCTCTGCCGTGTTTGGTAATAGTACGATCGATTTTGTTGGGTTAACTCCTCCGAATTCCAACCCGGAGTCGGGTTGTGGGCCAGATGTAGATACACCAACTCTGGCGATCGACAAAACCCCTGCTCCAGCATCAAATACCGCTCAATCATATCTTGATCCTCCGCCCCCCAGCCCACAAACGCCTCATCCCAACCCCCAATCTCCAGAAGACGATCGCGCCGCAACAATGGCATCACCCCAAACCGCTCGCCTTTGAGTAAATGTTTGCGTAGAGCCGTGGGTTGATCTTCTGGGCCAATAGTTGCAGTCTCTAGTGCGTTATCTAATGCTTGCAAAGCTACCGTCTCCGTTGCACACATCAACCGATAGCCCGTGACCAAGAGATGGGGCGATCGCGCCGCCAGCCAACAATGCCGAGCCAAGGTTCCTCCCACCGGGATCAAATCTACATCAAACGCGGCCACAAACTCCCCTTGCACCTGGTTCAATGCCAAATTCAGCGCCTTGGTTTTGTGGAACGGGCCAGGACACGGTAAATGCAGATATCTAATCTCGTGGGATGAAAGGAGAGCCGGAAGCGGCCCTGATGGTGCGGCTGTCGCCTCCACCACAAACCATTCAATCCCTGATTTGTCTGGGTATTGCGCCCACCATTCAAGCTGATTCGTTAGATGAGCAAGACGATCGCGGTAGGGGGTGATCAGGGTAAGCTGCATGATGGAGCTGGGGGGGATAATGAATGCTGATCTTTCCAGCATAGGTGCGTTCTGCTGTTGATGTCGCGCGTAAATCGCCCCAGAGTTTGCCTTGGGCTAACCCGTCAAGACAGCGCCGAATATTGCGATCGCGGCTCTGTTGGGGACACTGCTGGCTGAACTGATTTCGGTGGGTATCAGGATGAGATAAATGTGTGACTGTGCCCAAGGCGCGAATGGCATAGCCGAGGAGTTGCGATCGCATCAATAGATCCTGATCTTCCCAGCCCCAGCCCGCAAAATCATGGCGATATCCCCCCACTTGCTCCAATAGTTCACGGTGCGCACAGAGGAGACCATAGCCAGGTCGAACCTGAGCTTGGGTCATGTCTGCATAGATTTCAACTCGTTTTTCTGTAAGACTCTGCGTGATGCAATAGGCATAGCGCGATCGCTGCACAGCAATATTCTGGAATTGAGACTCTTGCACAGATTGGATGTGATAGAAGGTGTATGGATTCTGAGCCGCCGCCTGACTAAGTTCAATGAGGGTTTTGGTAGTCCATACAATATCCACATCTGAAATAAGAATAAGCAACTCAGTAGCGGCTAATAAACCCTGATTTAGCAACCAGCCCTTATTAAAACCCTTGTGAGGACACTGCAAAATGTTCACCTGAGACTGTTGGGAAACTTTAGTTAATTGGGCACAACAATCAGCATTAGTTGAACCGCCATCACAGAGCAGGATCTGTCTGAGCTTAAAGTTAGGCGTGCGATCGCTCTCCTTCAGCAGCGTTGCAACGCATTGCTCAACGGTAGGGCGATCTTTGACGGGAATGATAACGTCTAAATCCATTGCAATTCCGGCCCCCAGAGATGCTGGAGTGGAATATCTGGCGCAGTTGCTAAGGGGTTTAAATCCAACGTTTGACCTTGAGTTGCCGCTTGGGCATTTGCGATCGCGCGATCTTTCATGGTTTGGGTCAACGCTTGCCGAATAGGTGACGCCAACCCCGTCTCCGCTGCTGTAGTCAAGGATTCAGGACGCTTGCGGCGGAAGTAGCAAGAGCGTGGGCTATTGACAATTCGAGCACACCAATGGGCGCGGAGCAAAAACTCTGTATCTCCCCCAAAACGTAGCCCAGTGGCAAAGCCGCCCAACCGTTGGATCAAACTACGGGTGATCAAGCTGGTGGGATGAAGTAAGGCATGGCCAGGAGCTTGAGCGAGGGATTGATTCACATCGAGCGGATAGCCCACGGCTTGCACTTGGGCATCGGGTTCGAGTACCCGAATTTCCTGGCTCCCGACCAGTTCTGCACCCGTGGTGTGAGCAGTCTGCAAAAGGGTAGCGAGGCGATCGCAACTTGACCAGTCATCAGCGTCTTGGCAGAGATAAGCATCATAGGTGGTGCGATTGATGACGGATTGAATTAGGCGATAGGGGCCAACGCGATCGGGCGCTTGGAGCAGGGTAACTTGTGGGAATTGGCGAATGATCTCTAGTGGTGGCGTAGGTGAAGCATCGTCAATGACGACGATATTTGTGAGGGGATGAGTTTGTTGGCAGAGGGAGGTGAGGCAGCGGGTGAGCCAGGGTTCACAGCGCCAATGAGGGATGAGGGCGAGGATGGTGGGGTTTGTGAGCCAGGTGAATTGCGCTGGTTTTTCTGGGGGAATTCCTCTATCTAAGACCTTTGATCCCCCCTGCCCTCCTTGGAAAAGGGGGGTGACGCCGCAAGCGGCTGGGACACATTCTGGATTAACACTCGTCGCTGTGTGCCAACGAACTGAAATGTTAGCTTCTTCCAACGCTGCTGCCAGATGTAAAGGGTTTTGATGATGCTGGAATGCTGTCGGCAGAGGTTGTTTAACTGTCCATTGGGTGAGGGGTTCAGAGAGTACAGTTGCCGTCAGAAGTGGCAGTTCCCCTGACGGTGGCATAATGGTTAGCTCAACCTCTGCATTCATGGTGCAGCACTCATCTGCTTAATGATCGACTGTTTGCTGTTCACCCCTTTAGTGTGGCGATCGAAACTGCTGCGATGACGATTAGGGGGAGCCGCAGCAAAGAGGCAAGCGTAAGCGAGTTCAGGCTGGCCGGCTTGTAGAAACTGAGGTGCAAGGGCTTTGAGAATCGGCGACCAGGGCAGCGGATTGCTCGTAGTTTGTCCCAGGTTCACAGTTAATTGCCCAACTTGCTGTTGGAGAATCTCCTGCCATTCGGCAAGGTCAAAGGATTCCCCTAAAACCAGCATGGTATACCCTTTTTCTAGCCAACATTGGGCGCTCTGGCTGGGTGATTGGGCTGCCGAAAAAAGCTCTGTGAGGCTGGTTTGGAGTGCGATCGCTTTCGGTTGCAACAACCGCTGACGATGCTGCTGCCACAGTCTCATAAAATCCGTTTGGGTCTGATTTTGCATCCATGCACCCGGACAGTTATGAACTATTTCTGCCCAGGTTACAATCATGTCTACATTCAGCATCGGTGCAAATCGGAAAAAGTCACCGAGCAAAATGGCAGATAGCGGTCGGAGTTGGGGGAGCCAGGGATGTGCTCGTGCCTGAGCGTTTTGCCCTGCTTGCTCCAGCACTGCCAAATAATGATGCATCGTGAACGCATCTGGCTGAATGCCTTGGGGCCAAAAGTTTTGAATCAGCGTCTGCACCCAAGGCCAAGTCAGCTGAACTGTGGCGGTATCGAGGGTTAGTAACGGAGCTAACAGATCAAACCCCACGGCAGCATAAGCTGCTAAATCTGCGGGTTGATGTTCATCCCGCCAGCATTGTAGTCGAGTCAGTAATGCTAGATAGAATTGCTGCACTTCAAGCTCAGGGAGCGTCTCGCCCATAAAGCTCACTGCCCAGAGCAACACCCGCACTTTCCAGAGTTCAAGGACTGTATCCCCAGTTGTATAGGTAAAACTAAGGGTTTGAATCCGTTGCAGTGTTGCAGGTGATAAGCCTTGGGAAAGAATATAACGGGGAACAGCAAGATGTTTCAGCAGTGCTGCGATCGCCATTCCTTTGCCTGTGGGTAAGGGCTGCTCTAGCCAGCTTGACCAAGGCTGACTCAGGAGTTGTTGCAACCATTGCTGGCTCTCTAAAGGTGCTGAGGGCAGATTAGGTGAATTGGATTTAGGCTGCTCTAGAATCACTTCTGTCTCCTGCTGACCCAATGTGGTCTCTAGCCATTGTTGCAAAGGAGCTAAATCGTTGTCGGTCATGGCAGCGGTTGGTTGCACCCAGAGCCGACGATGCTCAGGGTAGAGTTGGAGCTGATAATTTAGGATCTCTGGGAAAGGAGGCATTTCCACTTCACCCGGCCAATAAGTGCGATCGCCGAGCTGCAACTGCTCTTCCTCACGTCCCAAAATCTTGGCTGTCAAACCAGGCCGACCACAGGGACAAGGATCAGGATATAGATGCAAGACATCACCGCTGTAATATCGCACCATTGGCATTGTGGTGTTGTAGAGATCGGTGGTCAGGAGTTGACCGTCCACAATCTCATAAAGACAACGATCGCTATCTAAATGCAACCGTCCCACCTCAGGACAGCTCAAGCCTGACATCCCTGCTTCTTGGCAGCCATATTCATTAATTACAGGCGCACGGAAAATATCGGAGAGGAGCGATCGCTGCTGCTTCCACAAACATTCCCCCGTGGTAATCACAGCGACTATCGAGCCAGACGGGGGCTGTATTTGGCAATGGTGAAGCGCGATCGCTACTTCACAAAGACGGCTGGGATAGCCTCGTACCATCACAGGCTGTTGGCTTACGATAGCTTGGAATTGTTGTAGAAATATGTCATCGATCGCACCGAAAAGGCTACTATCCTGTTCCCGCACTGGGCCAAGACGGCTCGCCAAATTGAGCATGGGGGTTTCTGGTACAATCCCCCACCAACTTAAGCTGTGCTGCCGTGCCACAAGTCGCGCTTGGTTCCAGCGATCGCCTGCGAAATAGGTAAATGATTCACTTTCAGCCCCACCAGCTGTACCGCTGGTTTGTCCCCGATAGACCACATCAGCAGCATCGGTCAGAAAAGCGCCAGGATTGGCACGCAATTCTGATTTTCTTAGGGGTTGTAACCATGTAAATGCGGTCTGCCAGTCAGGAACAAGTTCATCTTTAGCAGTGATCAAGCCTGCTGAGAGGAACCGTACTCGATTAACCGGTGCACGGGCAGCGGCGGCGAGAATCAGGGGGAGGCGATCGAGAGCCTGGGCAGTAATTGGTTGCATCGCGTGGGCTACAGTTGTCCTGCTAAGGCATCTCCCATCGCTAGCCAATCTTCCTGCACTGTCACAGGCTCAACGCCCAACACTTCTGGCTGCAACAATTGCCCGACCCCATCCGGTTTGGCACAAAACCGTCCCAGATCTTTGAGATACCCAGCCGAGACCCAGCCTTCGACAAAATCAGGAGCAGAGGCATATTCAGGAAAGGTAAAACCACCTGGCCCCGTCACCCTTGCCCAGACCCCATTGCGTGTCCATTCCAACACTACAATTTTCCAACCGTTGGGAATATAACCAATAATCTCTCCCGCAGGTTCCTCTCGGATACGGAGTCGACCGCCTTCAGTGGTCACCTGGGAATAGAAGAGCGGGAAGTCTGATCGGGGTTTGCAATGGTTGACCACTTGAGCCAGTTCTGAAGCCGGTTCAGCCGCCTGCACGGTTTGGCCCAGGCTGGTGATAATGCCAAGGGTCAGCATCAAAAGGGAGAATTTCCGAGGAGTGATGGACATGATGTTGAGTGAACCTGATTAAATTTGCGGTTGAACAAGATGAGTGTTGGGCAGCATCGCACTCAGGATGTCGCCTGTGGCAAGGCGATCGCGTTGCACTTCAACAGGCTTACTCCCCAACAGTTCTGGTTGCATCAGTTGTCCCACCGCACCATCGTTCAATACTGGCTTATCGCAAAAACGACCCAGATCTTTGAGGTAGGCTGCCGATACCCAGCCTTCTCGAAGCGAAGGTGCACCACCCAAAGGCGCTCCCCCACCAAAATGATCCGTGATTCTAGCCCAGGCTCCATCCCGAGACCAGGACAACACCCGAACCGCCCAGCCATGAGGAGCCGCGCCAATCACAGCACCACTCGGACTGGGATTGGCGCGAATGTTAAGTGTATCTCCCTCATTAGTGGTGATGCGGGCATAAAATTTAGGAAAGCCACCATACTCACATGGTTCAACCACTTGCGCTAGCGTTTTGGAAGCTGGCTGTGGCGTGGTTGCCCTGGCTTGAGTCGCCTGGGCGAGGCTTGAGACGATACTGAGCCATAAAAGAATTGGGAGGAAGTGCCAAGATCGCTGAAACATAGATATAGTTAAGGTTTTGGAGGGATGCTGTTGAACAGCACAGGTGAATTACCTCCAATATACCGCTCTGATTTAGATAGAGTCGCTCTGTTTCATTTTTGTTAAGCCACATCAGGAATTCGAAGTGATGGAAATTGTTTTACTATTGGCAGCCCTGTTGATTGCTTGGGGCGTGTTTACTTGGCTCGTCAAAGTTGTCAAAGCTAGCGTGCAAACTGCTCTGGGGATTGCTGTAGTTTTAGTCATTATCCAAGTAGGTTTTGGCATTGGCCCTCAACAGCTCTGGCAGCAAATCACAAATTTGCCGCAGACGGTGTTCAATATGCTCCAAGGATCTTAAATTCAAATTGAAAAGTAAGTGAGAGACTAATGCAATCTCGATAATCTCCTTTCCTGGTTATAGAAGAGTAATCTATATCTAGTTGTCTTGGCTTTTACGACTTATCTATGTCGTAAAACTTTGGGTTTGATGAACTTTTTCAGTTTTATCAAGCGAGTGATAACTAGCTGTAGTTTGGGGTGGTAGCTCAATGAAAAAAACTGTCCCTTCTCCGAACACACTCTGGCAAGATAGCTTGCCATGATGTGTATCTGTAATAATACGATAACTAATCGACAAACCTAAGCCAGTTCCTCTGCCTACAGCCTTAGTGGTAAAAAAGGGATCAAACAATCGCGATTGCAACTGCTCAGGAATCCCTGGTCCATTATCCTGAATTTTAATAATCAACCAGTTCGAGCTTGAGCAGTGGGTATTGATCTGAATAATATGTGGATCGGCTTCAATATCTTGATACAAACATTCTTTCTTTCTCTCTTCTAGTGCATCAATAGCATTCGCTAGGATATTCATGAACACCTGATTTAGCTGACCTGGGTAACAAGCAATGCGAGGGATATTACCATAGTTTCTTTGGACTTGAATTTCAGGATGTTTTTCGTTGGCTTGCAGACGATGTTGTAGAAGCATCAAGGTGCTATCTAGTCCTTCATGT
Organism: Spirulina sp. SIO3F2; assembly: GCA_010672165.1. Taxonomy (GTDB): domain Bacteria; phylum Cyanobacteriota; class Cyanobacteriia; order Cyanobacteriales; family Spirulinaceae; genus SIO3F2. Next base: position 41,274 of record JAAHHN010000025.1, read on the forward strand.
AAGTCTGCCATTTTGAGATCCGCTTCATCAAGACGCGAGAAGTTACGGAGAGAGAGCACGATGTCAGTAATACGTTGTGTGCCAAGATGCATTGAGCGCAAAAGATTAGCTAAGTCTTTTTCCAAGAAAGATAGATCGATTTCCTCAAGCTTATCAACAAGATCTGGATGCAAGGTTTGAGTATGTTTTTGATAAAGATGAAGTAGATCAAGAAGATCCTGTGCATGTTCCTCAAGATACTCAATATTGCCATGAATAAAGTTAATCGGGTTATTGATTTCATGAGCAATCCCAGCCACCAATTGACCTAAACTCGACATTTTCTCACTCTGGATCAATTGTGCTTGAGTATTTTGTAGCTCTTCTAGGGTTTGTGTGAGTTCTTGGGTGCGCTGTTCAAGGTCTTGATTTTTTTCACCAAGTAAGTGAACTGTTTTTTGCAGTTTTGCGCCCATCTCATTGAAGGCATGGGCCAAAATAGATAATTCATCTTGACTACTTAAGGTGATGCGGTGCTCAAAGTTGCCTGTGGCCAGTTGCTGAGTTCCTTGCATCAGCGCTTGCACTGGGCGGGTAATGGAACGACTAATCCACTGGGCTAAGGCCGCACCAACGATAGTCGCCAGAATTGCGATCGCAATCCCTCGATTCCGTACAGCGGTAATTTGCTGTTGCACAGATGTTGTTGATAAACCAATCTGAATCGCGCCAATTGGTTTTCTCCCCACAATGATCGCACGTCCAATGCGTAATTCTTCAGTGTACCAATCCACCATTGTTGTCGAGCTTTGAACCAGTTGGCGACCGATCGGATCAACTTCTGTTGTGTAGATTGCTATCGCACTGTTGGCATCTGCGAGTAGATAACCCTGAGCATCGTAAATCGAACCAACCGTTAGCAACGCTTGATACTCACCGAGCTGGCTCATGCTCTCTCTTAAGAGATCCGCATCTAAACGGTAGAGAGGATCAGTGAGTGTGAGTTCTAGCGTATCCAACAACACTTGCGCCTGGTATTCTAGCTCAGTTCGAAAATATTTTTGTTCTTGTTGAATGGAAAAGATTGTCGTGACTCCGACAATCCCCATCACTAGACCGGTGATAATCCAGGTCAATTTGGAAGAGAGTGACTGTTGAGAGTTCAGCCATCTTTTGTAGATAGCAGTAGAGACTTTCATATAAATTGCTTAACTCTCTTGCGCCAAATCATCAATCCTTTCAGTCTTTTGAGCACATTATCAAAAGATGTGACCTACTCCAAATCGTTACCATTGCAGTTCTCTTCTAACCTTTATGACATTCAGCTCGACTACCATTCAACCTTAGCAGTGTGTTCTCAAACAGTCCAGGGTTATAATCTGCTGCTTTAGGATAGTCATAACCATCCTCTTTAATTGGAATAACTTGATATTGTTGGATTACGCATAACTGATGCGAATACTTAGACAAGCCACTTCCTTAGAGTAGCTAATGCTTATACAGATATTATCGTTCTACAAATTTTGAATATCTCGACCACTAATTTTCTCAATCCTGGAGGATTTCAAACTCTATTCTCCTCCCAAAACTGGAGGGATAAAAGAGGACAAAAGCTGCATTTTAAGCATATTCCCGAAATGTATATAAACGGTAGCTTCAAGTAAAGATATTTCTACTTATTCTTGAGTCAAGTCATATAACTCACGTATTCTTTGGAAAGCAGCATCTACTCCTCCAGGAAATTCATCAAATTTCGTGGTTTTCTCAAATTTTTCTAAAATTTCTTTTTCGGCTTCTGTTTCACCGATGGTTAACAAGACCTCAATGATCGCGCTGACTTCCTCTGGCGCTAATGTGGGAGAGACCATAACCACTTGACGAGGAACAGCTTCTGTTTCAGCGAGAATTCTCAACTGTTGACGAGCCTCTTCAGGGATTTTAGCAAAATCTGATGACCCTACAGCGGCAGCATCAACCCGCTGGGTTAGTGTCCATTGAATCGAATTGTCATCATCCTCACTAAAAACATACCCCACCTCATCTGTTGAGATTGTGGTACTGACCGTGTCTTTTTCTGTGATAGTTAGGCCTGCCTTTTTGAGATGAGCAAGGGGCAACATATAGCCTGATGTAGAAACCGCTTCATCAAACGCAATAATATTGCCATTTAGATCTTCAAGGTTGGTGATTGCACTATCAGCGCGTGTGAAAATAATTGTGTGATAAAACTCGACGCCCTTCTTCCAACGTCGCAGAATTGGCGTTGCACCCGATTCTTCACTTGTACGCATAGCGGGATAGGGGCTATCAAAGTAGAGATCAACCTCCCCAGATTTCAGATATTGAATCATAGTGTCTAGATCTGGCACAATCTGCACTGCCCCTTGACTAATTCCCACATCGTTAAGTTGACTCGCTAAATAATCAGCGAAGGGTTGGTAACGCTTTATTTTTTTGGTGGGATCATCAGAGATATCGCCTAACACAATAGTTCCAGTTGCGGCCGAGCTGACAGGGTCTTCAGGGGTCGGAGCCTGGGTGGTTTGAGAAGCACAGCCCCAAATGCCAAACAGGAATAGACTTGCAATAAGACTCGATTTGAAAAAGGGAGTAAACATGAACTTTCTCTAATTAGACGTGAGGGACTAGGTTATTTTTACTACAAAGATCATCCAATAATATCGTCTGTCAATACTATCGGATGATCTCAAGGCAGTGGCAATCCGCATCATCGCCGAAAGCATCTGAGCATGCAGCAACTAACACTCACTTATTGCATATCTGGTCAGGCGCTCGCCTCCTAATAATGTTCAGAATGCAAAGGTACTCAAAATGGGGAGATCGCCAGTTTATGGCAAGTCTCAGATGTGAGAACATTAGCTCTAATGCAAGAGTTGTACGGTGCATTAGCTGATCCTGTTACCACCAAAGCGGTAGCCCTTCAGCAAGCACAACTAGAAATGCTCCAAGGGCAGATAACTAATCACTCCCACCATCTGTCAGAAACCAACGCTCTGCCTCATCTTTTCTATTGGAGTGCGTTTCAGTTGATTGGGAGTCCTTGGTAGGCAATACTCCTATTTCAACTTCTGCTTAATAAACTGCACCAACTGACCCAATTGCTTCTTCAGTACCGCCACTTCTTTCTCTAATTTGACCACCTTCTTGGCGAGCTGCTGCACTTGCGCATCAGACGCTCCCCCAGCCGAATCAGCGACGGGTGCAGGTGGAGCAGCCTTCATTGCTTTCTTCTTCTTGGCAGCCTTCTGCATCGCTTCCTTAATCGCCGCCACAAGTTGCTCCTTTTCAAAGGGCTTCTCCACGAAAGCGAAATATTCAAAAGGCTCAGGGAGCTTCTCTGTGACTTCTTCCTTCCGTCCCGACATCAACATCAAGGGAATCACCTGGAGTTGGGGGTCTTTTTGCACTTCTTGATAGACTTCCCAACCACTCTTTTTGGGGAGCAAGAAGTCCAACATAATCAGCGTTGGGGCTTCATTGCGAATCTTGTCTAGGCCTTCGACTCCGTCCTTAGCCTCCAGCACCTCAACATTGCCTGCCGTAGGTAACATGTCTTTCACCATACGTCGAATCACGCGACTGTCATCAATAACGAGGATTTTTTGACTGGCCACAGAGAAGCTCCTTGAGGGGTGGACATGTAGATTTTAATATTAGATCATCGCTAACGGTAATAGCAGAGCAAGATTTTCTGCTGAGGGCGTGCCGAAATGGTGCAGGACAAGTCATACGATAAAATGCAGAGATTAATTTAATCTGTAGAGTAATTTGCCCTATGACTGCTGCTGCGCGTGCTGCTCTTCGACCCCTCCCCCCTTGGTTGCGGCGACCCTTAGGTAAGGCGAGTGAAATCTCCACAGTGCAGCAGATTATTCGCCAGCGCGACATCCACACAATTTGTGAGGAAGGGCGCTGCCCCAACCGGGGGGAATGTTATGCCCAAAAGACCGCCACATTTTTGTTGATGGGGCCCACTTGTACCCGCAGTTGTGCCTTTTGTCAGGTAGACAAAGGCCATGCACCCCAGGCCCTTGACCCCACTGAACCGGAGAAAGTCGCAGAAGCAGTGCAACTCTTGGAGCTACGTTATGTGGTGCTTACCGCTGTAGCCCGAGATGATTTGCCGGATGGGGGTGCGGGGATTTTTGTAGAGACGATGGCACGCATTCGAGCCCACAACCCTGAAACGCAAATTGAAGTGCTCACGCCTGATTTTTGGAGTGGGCTCGGGTTTGAGGCGGCTCAACGCGATCGCGTTGCTCAAGTCGTTGCCGCTCGTCCAGCTTGCTATAACCACAATCTCGAAACAGTGGAACGCCTCCAAGGCCCGGTGCGACGGGGAGCGAAATATGCGCGATCGCTCCGGGTGCTTTCTCTAGTCAAAGAACTCGATCCTGATGTCCCCACAAAATCCGGTCTCATGTTGGGTTTAGGAGAAACAGAAGCAGAGGTTTTACAAGCACTGCAAGATTTGCGGGCGGTGGGCTGCGATCGCCTCACGCTGGGGCAATATATGCGTCCGTCCCTGGAGCATCTGCCCGTAGAGCGCTATTGGACTCCTGAGGAATTTGAGCAGCTTGGTGAGCAAGCTCGCGCAATGGGATTTAGTCATGTGCGCTCTGGCCCTTTGGTACGCAGTTCTTACCATGCGGGTGAAGCGGAATAGACCCGCGAGGAATATTGCGATCGCGTTACAATGGCGATAGCAAAACCGTATACCGTATGTAATAGCAATTTAGACCCGAACCACCCCGGTCAGCGCTACGCTAGACTGCCCCTCCCGAAAGGGGACTTTGCGCTTTGAATCTCCTCGTGGGAGGAGTAGAGCTGGGTCAGATCATCACGCTTCTTGGAGAAATTTTTTGCGCCTTTCCAACCTTGGCGAACTTAGACACTGAGAACTGCAAACTGCGAACTGAAATGGAACTGGGCGAAAGTATCTCAATGGCAACCCGCACACTGCTCAACTATCGGCTGCGGAGTCTGCTGACCATGCTGGGGATGATCATCGGCAATGCCTCGGTGATCACAATGGTGGGCATTGGTGAAGGGGCGCGGCAGTTGGCGGCGGATGAGTTTGAATCCTTGGGGCCAAATACGATCTTTGTCGTGCCCGGATCGCGGCGAGAGCGTAACACCACGTTTGATCTGCCTAAGACTCTGGTGTATGAAGATGCCAAGGCGATCGCGGAGCAAGTGCCCACGGTCAGCGGCGTTGCGCCCCAAATCAATGCGCCTCAAGTCATTTCCTACAAAGACCGCAACGTCAATCATCTAGTGGTGGGCACAACGCCGGATTTTTTGGCGGTGCGGGATTTCACAATGGCACAGGGACGATTCTTTGATGAGAGTGATTTAGCCCGAAATACCCGAGTCGCGGTCATTGGCCCGGAAACCGCCGAACAACTCTTCGCAGGTCAAAGCCCGATTGGTCAGCGCATCCGAGTAGATGACTTGAGCTTTGAAGTGATCGGCCAGACCACCGAGAAAGGAGCTTTCTTGGGGGAAAATCTCGATGAGATTGTGATTGTGCCTTTGACCACGATGTCGAATCAGGTGGTGGGCAATACGTCGCCCTACGGCACCCAGGTGACGTTTATTTCCATCTCGGCCCGAGATCAGCAGAGTGTGAGTGCGGCTGAGTTCCAAATTGAAAATCTGCTCCGCTTGCGCCATCAAATCACCGATGAAAATGATTTTGGGGTGCAAAGTCAGGAGGATATTTTGGGGGTGGTGAACCGGGTGACGCGGGGCTTGACGGCGATGTTGGCCGCGATCGCAGGAATTTCCCTGGTCGTTGGAGGGATTGGCGTGATGAATATTATGTTGGTCTCGGTGACGGAGCGTACCCAGGAGATTGGCTTACGCAAGGCACTGGGGGCGAAAGAGGGGGACATTTTAGGGCAGTTTTTGATTGAGGCGGTGATTGTTTCAGCGGCGGGGGGATTGATCGGGACGATCGTGGGGGTCAGTGGTGTGGGGGGGTTGGCGTTGTTTACACCCTTGGATGCCTTTATTTCACCCGTGATGATTGTGACGGCGGTGGGGGTTTCAGGCGGAATTGG
>JAAHHN010000250.1 GCA_010672165.1 Spirulina sp. SIO3F2
TCACAAATGAAATCAAAGCTCAACAAACTTGAACCCAGGACATATGCTGACTTGGTAGATGCTATCGAGCAATCTTTAGGTTCGGTCACTACAGAAGATATCCAAAACTGGTTTTCTCACTGTTGTTACTGCTCCTCATCTATTTGAAAAGGGCTGTAAAGAAAAGGATCAATATTGTTTAAGAAACTTCAAGATTTTGTCAGGCGATCGAGACAAAGAAAAATCATTCACTGATGATGACTCCCGAAACTCAAACAATGATTCAAAATTTCTTGTTGAGATTTACCAAGAGGATGGGACAAGCTGGCAAGCCGAATTCAAATCTGGTGATTCTGAATTCTCTAACGTTTATCAACATCCTAACCGCGAAGATTTGATAGTTGTTTCTGGGGGGCAAGGGTACGTTGTTAATCCTGAAACGCAACAAAAAACAGAGACATTTGGTGGTGAAATCACCCATGCAATCGAACTCAGGAGTGCTCACCAAATTCTATTTAAGTCAGGACACCAGTTTATTGTCTACAATGTCCAGGGTTTACTGTGGAAACAAATCATACCCATGCTTCACGAGCTTCGCCAGCTTAATGATGAAGGTAGAAGTATATTGACTGGTGAGCAAAAAGCAACAGCCGATGCAGATTGGCAGCCCTTCTGGATGAATACCGATACAGGCCAAACTTATTCAGAGAAATACGATTGTTTGAAAATTGTTATTGAGAGGAATGGCATTAAACAACGTCCGTGGTGGAAGATATGGTGATCAGGCATATTTTCTGACCTTCAAAAAGCACTACCGTGCTCTATAGCTCTCATCACTAACTTCCATAGGGGAGGGTTTGAAACCTTCCCCACCTGGCTATCTTTCAGTAATCGAGATCTCTTAAGCCAAACCGACTAACTGACTACTTAGATCCCATAACTTCTTCGCCTTGGCATCATCGAGCGCCTCATTGGACATCTCCTGAACAAAAGACTTACGGCCTTCCGATTGGCGATTACCCCAACTCCAATACATCCCCGACTCCTTATACTTGGGATCATAAACCAGCGATGCCACCCGCTCTCCAGCTAGATCTTGGGTCACATAACCGCCAGTAATATTCTTTTGGAACCAAGGAAAAATCGTGCGGAACAACGAAAAATGATTTCGGAACAGAGGGGTATCAGCAACACAACCGGGATAGAGAGAACTAAACGTAATACCTGTTTCTTCGTGATACCGACGGTGGAGTTCGCGCATTGTTAGCACATTGCAGAGTTTGCTGTCTTTATATGCCTTGCCCGACTTGAACGGCTTGCCGTTGATCATCGTGATCGGTTCTTTAAAGCCGGCTTCCATCCCTTCAAGGTTGCCCAAATCTGGCGGTGCAGGGATGGGAATCTTACCGCCGAGTTCCTTGGGATTCGCGGTTACTGTACCCAAAATCACCAGCCGCTTATCGGAGGCAGTCGATTGTTTAAAATCAGCCAGCATAATCTTACAGAGTAAGAAATGCCCTAAATGATTTGTTGCCACGCTCAATTCATATCCCTCAGGACTCCGTTTGGGTTCTTTGAGCAGCGGATAGTAGACAGCAGCATTGCAAACCAATGCGGAGAGAGGACGGTTTAAGCTCCGGAAATCACTCACAAACTTGCGAACACTGGCTAATGATGCCAAGTCCAGCTCCACAAGGGTGTAGTTCGCGGAGGACATGCCCACAGACTCGGCTGCGTTTTTGGCTTTTTCCAAGTTGCGACAGGCCATGACCACATGCCAGTCACCTCTGGCCGCTAGGGCTTTTGCTGCATAGAGACCAACCCCGGAAGAAGCACCCGTGATGATGGCGGTGGATTGTGGTTGTGACATGGTTTTCTATCGTTAATGTAGATTGGGATAGGTGTAATTTTTGCCAGTTTCTAGAATCTCACCTTGTGTGAATGCTTGTGACGGTTTGTTGCAAAGCGATACGAAAGACGTAACAGTTTGCAATCAAATGAGGGTGTGTTGTCAGTTAACATCAGAAACCTGACGAGACAAGGAATAGAGCGCCCGATCCAAAAAACAGGAAAAGGGGCTGTGAGTCAGTCATAGCAAGCGTTTAAAACCTAACTGACGACAGCACCTCATGGGCAATCACAATCTGTCGATAACTGTCTGCCAATCCGTGGGTGTATTGCAGTTGTAGAGCATAGTGGTTTGTTCGGCGGTGAGGGGAATGGGTTGGACGGGGAGATGATTGAGAAGGGCTTGGAATGCGGTTTGGTTTTGAGCGATCGCCCCCTCCAAAAACGGCAAAATAGCAGGGCGATAAAAGGCACAAAGCGGTTCCCAGCGATCGCCCACTTTTGGCACCATCGCTAGGATATTTGATTTCACCGCAGGAAGTTGTCCGCACCATTGCCCAAGGACTTGCGGGTCGAGGTTAGGCAGATCGCAGGCCAACAGCAAGATCCAATTGGGTGTGGATTCCGTAGCGGCGATCGCCACAAGTCCTTGGGCAAAACCCACTAGCGGGCCATGACCTAAACCATGCTCTCGAATCCACTGCACCGCTGGCAGTTGAGCTTGCACCATCGTCTGGTAGCGTTCGGGCCAGGGGGTGATGATATGGCAGCGATCGCTGACCTGAGTGGCCACTTGAGCAACTCGGAGTAGTAGGGGCTGGCCTTGTAACATCAAGCTGGCTTTATCTTGACCCATTCGGGTACTTTTGCCCCCAGCCAAAATCAGGCTGGCGATGTGCATTTTCTTTCCTCAGCGATACTATTCGGCTGTTGCTTGCAATGCCATCTGCATCTCCTGGGCAGCTTCAAACTCCGGATAGAGTGATAACGCCCGTGCCAACATTTGCACCGCCGCAGCCGGATCATTTAGCTCACAGTAACACTTGGCTTTGTTATAGAACATGCCCGGATCATCGCCATGCAATCGTAGGGATTCATTCAGATAGCTCAAAGCTTCAGAATAGTTGCCCAGTTTATAAAAGAGCATGGCGAGTTGAAAGGGTAAATCTTCTGCTTCGCCGATGGAATAATACATCTCACCCACATTTTGCAAGGCTTGATCGAGTTCAGGGCGCAGAACGTCAGGAATGGTCTTGACTTGGGCCATCAAGTTCTCGAAACAGCCCAGAAAGAGCTTAAAGTCCCAGCCACTAAGACGCAAATAAGCCAGGATTTGGGGCAGACTCAGGGTATCAAAATGAGGCTCGATGATTTTTTTCAGGGTAAAAAAGTCATCGGGACTGGCTTGCTCAATGTGAGTCTGATAGGCAAAGCGGGTTTCAATCGCATCCGATAGTCCAAAGCAAAATGCACCAATCACCATACTGCGATGGCGATGCTGGGGCAGGAGGGCTATGCCCCCTTGGTTGTTCACATAATGGGCGATTGCGGGGTAATTGACCATCAGCGAAAAGCAACCTTTATGAAACGTCAGTTGGGGTTTGCCTCGACCCTCTAGGCTACGGTCGTGGTGATAGCCTTTATCGGCTGAGAGTAAGAGGAGGCGATCGCTACTCAGGTGACGAAGCGTCTTTAAGCCATTTAAACCGACTACTGGGAAGAGCAGGGTGGTGGCTTTGTATTGGGTTTGGTAGTCCTGGAGGATTTGGTTAAAGGCGGGGTCGTCGTAGGCGCGATCGGTTTCAAGGGGGCGATCGCTGTAGGTAATCTCAAGATCTTCCAGGAGGTTGGGATTGCTCAAGTCCACCTCATCAGTTAGAGCAGTGAGCGTTAACAGGGTTTCAGAGAGCTGCCCATTTTGAATCGTAAATAGGTCTTGGGGAATGCTATCGAAGAAGTAGTTGGCTAGGACGATCAGCGGATTTTTTAGGGTTTCGGCGGTTAGAGTAATGCCTGTATGAACGAGGTTAAGACTCTGGTCTTGGGTGATATCAAAGTGGGCAAAGTCGAGTTGATCTTGGGCCAGAAAGGGCTGGAGTTTGCTGTGGCTTTGCCAGAAATCAAGGTTGCTTTGGGCAAAGTCGGTCATTAAGTATTTGACCGGAATGTTGCTTAGGGGAGATTGGGCATGGATATCAAAAAACTGTTTGAGGAAGTGATAGGCAAAGCGGCCGGAACCCGCACCGAGTTCAACAATATAGACGGGATGCTTGGGAGCGATTTGCTGAGTTCGCACACCATCCCGGAGGAAGCCGAGGACGACCTGAGCGTAAGCCTTGGCCATGAAGGGGTTACTGGTGGCGTAATGGGGAACTTTGCCTGTGTTCCAAGCCCTCATACCCTCATTGTCAAAAAAGTGACGTTGGAGTTGCCAGAGGAGAGATTGGGAGAGACGTTGCTGGGTTTCGAGGGTGGGCATAGAGGATATTTAGAGAGCTGCGATCGCCAATGCGCCTTCTTGATAGAACAGCCGAATTTGCTGGCGGCGATCGTGATAGATAAAGTCTTGACTTTCTTTAAGGTTTCCGATGCTTTCCGCAGCTTGAAACATCGGCTCAATGAGCTGATCAAACACTTGCCACTCTAGCTCCAGGGCTATTGCTAAATCTCGCTCTTTGATGAAAAAATCATGGCGTTTGGCACGACTATTCCGAGTAGAAGTCTGACGAAATAAAGACATGGCTAACTAATTTTCTTTCTGGCAAACAAAAGACTGCGATACATCACCTCAAGCCGCTCAAAGACGGTTCGATCACCTGTACTCGGATTATCGGGGTGATAGATCTTGGCGAGATGATGGTATGCCTGACGAATCTCCAGAACAGTCGCTGTTTTGGAGTCAAGGCTAAACACATCCCATGGTCGGAAGTAGTTAAAGATATTAATGCCATTGATACAGCCATAGCCCTGCTCATGGCGCTCATCCGGCAAGATACCGATGAATTTCCGATAAAGCCGCTTCCAGGTGTTTTTGAATCGAAAGTCGAATTTCCCCATATTGAAAGTTAAGCCTCGGAAGAAGCCGTTTTTGCGGAGTTCGGCGGTGTTGCTGACTTCAAACTCTTGGTAAAGGGCTTGTTTGAGTGCCTGCATGGATAGGGGATTGGGCTGGGGTTCGGTTGCAATTTTGCTCACCAAGCCCGAAATGTCCTCAATCACTGGGGAAGCGGATTTGCCGTTCTGCTTGAGGGGGGAGATTTTGGGATTAAGAGGGGTTGCAACCATCGGAGGGGATAGGGATGGTGGGGCTTGGACTTATTTTAGCGAAGTTGATAGAAATATCAACTCTTTTCTGAGGAGGATTACTTTCTCAAGCCATACCCGCCCACAAACCAATTGCGAGCTAAAGAGAGTTGGTGAAAATCCATTCACGTTCTCTTCTGCTCACTCTCTCGCCCGCAGTATTGGTAGAAATATCCTAATCATTATTTCTTCTTTTCGTCTTTTTCCTTCTTCTTCAGATTGTTGTTGTTATTGTTGTTGGAGCTGATTTTTACTTTTGTTTTCTGCTTTTCTTTCTTTTTGTTTAGCTTCGAACTATTATTGTTATTCGGAATGATGTTGTTATTGTAGTTGTTAAGTGAATTAATTTGTAGTTGCCTCTTTTTGTTTTGTTCTTTTACCCTTTCGTGATCCTCTTTAATCTTTTTCGTCCTAGCATCTTGCGCTTCCTGCTTTTGCTTGTTTTGTTTCTCAAATTGACTTTTACTGCGTTCAGTCATTGAACTCAATCGTTCAATTTCAGATGACTCAAATGTAGGCATACGACCAGATTGATCCCCCGCCGTATCCATTCGTTGTATGAACTTACGTTCTGCGAATGATTCAAGAAATTCGGAATTATTAGAACTTGATCTTGTTTCCTTGACCTGCTCTAGTTTCTTACCTGCATCCTTCAAAAACTCCGGGTTATATTCTCCATCTGGTATGTTCCTCTTCTCCTCATTTTCCTGTGCATCATCTGCTTCATAGTAGAGAGGTTGAACGACAAAGTAGATTCCCGAACCTTGAAAGCCACCTTTCGGACCGTGCTTTCTGTGTTGAATCGCTGTTCCCAGATGATGGTGTTCTTTCAAATATGCATTTCTATCTATTTGATATTTGAGCTGTTCCTTTTCTCGCTCACGTTGACGATTGACCTTTTGCTTGGCCTTATTGATGGATTTTTTCCTCTCTAGTTCTCTTGGGTCTAGGTCTATTGCTTTTAGTTGCTGTAGTTTGTTTTTCTGGGTAGTCCCTAAACCGCTCTGAGCTGTTTGTTCTTTGGATTTGTCTTGCTCGGTAGACGCTATATTGTTGTTACCTGTTTGTACACTTACATCATCATCTTGTTTCGCATCTTTTTTTTCTTTTTTTGTGCCTTTCTCATATGAATCTAGTACATCGTCTTGTTCATATGAGACGAATGCCTTTGATCCTGATTGCCTTAGGCGGTTTATTGTTTCGCTATATGTTTCATGGCGATATTTTCCTGGCTTGCCTTCTTTTTCTATCCGATACTTGCCAGATTCCTTGATATATACTGTCTCTTCTTCTGGATTTTGATCCCCCATCTCTTGCTTCCAAATCTTCTTGTCTTTATCCCATTTCACTACATATTGTCTCTTAGACTTATACTTAGCCGCATCTGCACCTTGAGGATCTAAGTTTTCTTTTTCTTCATCCTCTATGTGTCCAGTAAGATAATTATTGAAAAGTACTAAGTCGACAGACTTCTTGGCTTTTTCCATGGCTTTCTGAACCTTATTTTTGTTGCCTTTTCTGGCATCTTTGAAGGTAACAAAAAAGCTAAATTCATCACCACCTTGCTTGAAAAGATCTAGAGCTTCTATCCCTTCTATAGCTTCCAAATTCTTGCGTGGTATTTGAAGAAGACCTCTGAAGATTGACCATGGCGCATCTGAATGAGCCGAAAAGTATTGATACAGTCCTCCTAAATTTGCTATGTCTAGAAGAACATAAAATGTTCGATCAAAGACTATTTCACCCTGTTTGCTTGACTGGTTACTATAGATTTTATCGATAGCCTCCGTCCTATGTTCTTCCTTATAATCCTTGTGTGGGCCTGGTTTGAAAATCTCCTCTACTGCCATCCATGCAGCATTTAAAATCTCTGAGATTTCCTGGTCATTGATTACACCTGTGTTGTTCGTATTATTCGTGTTGTTCGTTTCCTCCTCGTCGTTTTTACCCCGCAATTGATCCCGTAATTCGGCTTCGAACCTTTTTCTATAAAGATCCTTTACTCTGTCTCCGACGTTTAATTTACCTTTACCTTTGCCTTTATCTGGCTTGCTCAAATCTTGTATTTGTTCGTTTATGCTTTCTTCGATTTTGTCTTGATTAGCCAAATAACGTCTTGTAGGTTTTGATTGTTTATTGGTTGATCCTTGTGAGTCTAAAAAACCATCTACTATCTGAGCTAGGTATAGCTGCCAATCATTCTTAAGGTTATCTATTCTAAATTTTTTCAATGAATCATTGTTCTCGTTGTTCGAATCATTGTTATTGTTGTTATCGTCATCATTGCTTTTTTCTTCGATTTTTTGTAATCGCTCTATACGTTCACTGTCTCGCAAGGATTCCTCAATTTCCTTGAAACTCTTGGGTTCTCCCACTATCACTGATTCTACATCTTTTTTTCGAATGTTTGGGTCTATAGTTGCATCGATTCTCGTGTCCAATAGCTCTTTGACTAGTCCAAATCTCTCTTTAAAAGTACTAACATTGAGGTCTGAAATAACGATAATTTTGAAGCCACCATTGCGATATGTAGAGACTAAGTTAGAACCCATTTCCTGTTTAAAGATTCCGTAGAGTGCTTCGCCAAGCTCATCAGTCCCCACATCACCCAAATGGCGATTAGCCGTACTCATGCCATCAATTAAATCAATCTCTACAATTGTCTGAGCTTGGTCTTGTTTTTTATGAAAATCATGATCTGTAAATGCAGCATGCTTGCTTGAGAATAGTCCCAACTTGTCTATATTTGTTTTCCCAATTGCTTGATATAGCTTTAGATAATCGATATCGATTTCGTACTTCCCTAAAATGCTCTGAAGTGGTTCAACAAATTTTTTCTTGTATTTTTTTAAGGCACCTTCATTCTGCTTTGTCTCATCCCCCCAACGCTGCACCACCCCACTACTCCCCCCAGCCAACCCTGTTTGCTGCTGCCGATGGGTCAACTCATGGGCAATTAACTGCTGCCCCTGCCGCGAACTCTCATTAAACGCCCCCCGCTTAAAAAACACATCCCGCCCCGTCGTCGCTGCCTTGGCATTAATCCCCTCACAAATCTCATTCGCCGTCGCATCTGTATGAATACGGGTCTCCTTCACCACCTGCTCCCCGATCATCGGACTCAACTTCTGCTGCATCGCCCCCGAAAAGGACTGCCCCCGACCCCGCGCTTGATTAATCTTGCCCTCAATCTGAACAGGCAACGTCCCCCCAGACCCACCACCATCCAACTGCAACGTTGGTCGCTGCGCCTTAAGCTGCATCCCTGGTGTGCCATTACTGGGGTTCATTGCGTCCGATCGCGTCCCATTCATCTGCTGCACCACCTGTTGCGCCCGCTGATCCGCCTCTTGCTCATAGGGGTCATGGGCTTCCCCCAGCGTCAGCTTGCGCTGCACCACCATGCCCCTTGCGCCCCGCAACAACTCACCCGAATCCGAGGGCGGCAGGACATTGTCCGTAACCATTCCCCACGGCCGCTCAGATATCCCCTCAGTTGCCGCGTGTTCTTCCTGTTGAGCCTGCGACGCCTTCGGCTGAGCCTGTTTTGGTGCAGAGGACTGGGTTGATAGAGACGGCTTGGACTTGTGGGATGGTGCAGAATAAACCATAAGCTCAAAGGGTCTGTTGAAGGGCGCAACAGAATGGCGATTGAAATGTGCGATGGTGAAGAGAATGGCCCGATCCTAGCAGTCCCAGACAGTGGGCCATGTAAAGGTTTAGTCAGTAATTGTGAATATTAATTACGTTGATGGTTCATTCCACTCCCCTCAACCTCGCCCTTAAAGTACTCCGTCACACCTTTGAACAAACCCTGGCTGGTCAGCCGCCCCCAACCCTGGCCGAACTCTTGGCCAATGCCCCCGATTCCTTACACCAATTGGGGCAAAAATTCCAACTCTTGCCCTTTGAGCAGGGCATTCTCCTGCTCTGCGCCGCCCTTGAACTTGAACCCAATTTTCAAACGCTCTGTGCCGAGGTGCAGGGCAACCCCAAAGCCACCTATGCCACCTTAAGCCTGGCCCTTGCCTTGTTTCCCGAAGCCGATTGGTCGGTGCTCTCTAGCCAATCCCCCCTGCACCATTGGCAACTGATCCACACCGAAGCTGGACGCTGGCTGGCCCACGCCCCGCTCCAACTCGATCGCCGCATTCTCTGCTATTTGCTGGGAACGCCTGACCTGGCTGCCCCCCTTGTGCCCTGGCTGACTCCCCTACCGCGTCCCAGTGACACGTTGCCCCTCTCCCCCACCTACCAAGCCCTGAGCCAACAGATTGTCACCCTCTGGTCAGGAGCGGCA
>JAAHHN010000251.1 GCA_010672165.1 Spirulina sp. SIO3F2
TCTAAACAATCCCTGTGTCCAGGTGGAGCAGCTTACTGACCGCATCGATTGTCTCCATTTGTTCTTGCAAACTCAGATCACGCTGTCCCATACTCTTCAAAAAGAGCTCATGAAAGATACTCATGCCAGCAAAAAACATGGTCATTGATAGTCCAATGCGAGCATGGGTTTCACCAATTTTGCGTCGAGATTCAACGTAGCGTTCGTCTAATTCAGCCTCAATAAACTGCTGCCAGTAAATACGCTGCATTTTTTGGGCATGATGGAGAATTTGCTCATCAGAAAAAAATTGCTCATACTCTGGCTGGGTCTTCAACCATTCATACCAGGTATGGACAAGCTGATCCATCTGGGGCAACATAAATTTCCCAAGCTCTCGAATGTGATAAAAATCTGCTTCTGTGATTTTATAAAGTTGTTGAAGGGTTGTCGCCCCCCGCAAATCACCAGAGTAGCTTATCTGAAAGTCCATTCTGTTTAGTACACAATATACATCTCTCAAACTATACGGAGAAAAGGTAAGAGACTCAGGAACATTCCATCAGCTTTTATGGTTTTAAATATTTGGTTACAGGACTTAATTACCTCTCAAAAAAAATTAACAACTCAAAACAAGACAATGCAGCAGTAAATATCGCATCGTCTCAACAACTATTCCTAACTCAAAAAGTAAAGTTTTTCAAATTGGGGCGACATTTCACTGTGCTTAATCCATAACAATTTGATGAGCAAGATGATTTTGAAAGGTAAACGGGGGAGGAGAGACTCACACCTCAAACCGATCTCAAATTTTCTCTGAAAGAATGAAACTACTTTAGCAATTTACTTCCTATTTTATCGATGAGTTTCTGCAATTTTCACGGATTTATCCAAGGATGAGCAGTATAGAGTATCGTCCAAAAGCCTCCTATTAGAATAGAGTCTATGTACTAAAAAACGAGGAACCCTTATCCAACATGAATTGAGCTAGATAACAATGATCAACACAGCGAATGCGGTGACGACGCTCCCCACCCCCACCTCCAATGAACTCATAGCCATGTACGAAGCCTTAAATAAAGTGCAGGCTATCATTGAATTCCAATTAGATGGAACAGTGATCACTGCTAATGAAAACTTTTTAAATACCTTTGGGTATCGCCTAGATGAGATTGTGGGTCAGCATCATCAGATCTTTTGCGAACCCAGTTATGTTAAGTCTGTAGAATATCAAGATTTCTGGGAAAAGTTGCGACGAGGAGAATATCATACAGGGGAATTTAAACGCCTTAGCAAAGACGGCGAAAAAGTATGGATACAAGCATCTTATAGTCCGATTTTGGACACAGATGGGAACCCAATCAAAATTGTAAAGTTAGCCTCAGATATTACTGAGGACAAGGTAAAAAATGCTGAGTTTGAAGGAAAAATACTGGCGATCGCAAAATCTCAAGCAATGATCGAGTTTGATTTAGAAGGAATAATTCTTAATGCCAATGGAAACTTTCTAAACGCCTTTGGGTATCACCTAGATGAGATTGTGGGTCAGCATCACCGAATCTTTTGTGACCCTAGTTATGCTGAGTCTATAGAATATCAAAAGTTCTGGGAAAAACTAGGACGAGGAGAATACCATGCAGGAGAGTTTAAACGCTTTAGTAAAGATGGTAATAAAGTATGGATACAAGCGTCTTACAATCCAATTTTAGACGCGGATGGGCATCCAATTAAAATTGTCAAACTAGCCTCAGATATCACTTCAGCAAAGGTAAAGAATGCTGACTTTGAAGGAAAGATGAGCGCGATCTCAAAATCTCAAGCAATGATCGAGTTTGATTTAGAGGGAATTGTTCTCAATGCCAATGAGAATTTCTTACAAGTTTTTGGGTATAAGCTTGAGGACGTCGTGGGTCAACACCACCGCATCTTCTGTGACCCCAATTATACAGCCTCAGAAAAATACAAACAGTTTTGGCAAAAACTAACACGAGGAGAATACGAGTCAGGAGAAGTTCAACGCTTCAACAAAGTAGGTGAAGAAATTTGGCTACAAGCATCTTATAATCCAATTTTCGATGAAGAAGGCAAGTTAACCAAAGTTGTAAAGTTCGCCTCAGATATCACTGCAGAAGTAGAACGGAAAAGGCTATCCATCTTGGAAATGTCTACCCCCATCACCGAAATCTCCAACGATTTGCTACTGATGCCGATCGTCGGGATGATTGACTATCAGCGTTCGATGGATATTATGAATAAAGCGCTCAATAGCATTGCAAAGACAAGTGCACGAGCACTCATTTTAGACATTAGTGGGGTCAATGTAGTCGATACAGAAGTAGCAAATCGCTTAATCAAAATTGCCGAGGCTATTGTCTTAATGGGGGGTAACACCATTATTTCCGGGATTTCACCAGCGATCGCCCAAACCATGGTACAGCTAGGGATTGATCTTAAAAAGGTTAAAACCACTGCTCGGTTACAAGATGCGATCGCCAGTCTAATGAAAACATCCTAGAGTAATGGTAGATCGAGATCAGGAATAGGAAGTATTCATAAGTCAGATTTACTGAAAAAGCCATCAAACCCAATTTAGATGTGGTATAACTTGCACATCGAGAAATACATTCCCCAGATTTCAAATTTTGACCCTAACTCTAGCAGAAGTGAAAGGTTTTTAAGCTGTTCGGCGCAAAAGCCTTTCACATACGATGACTAAGCAGCAACGCCAACAACTCCACTCAGATCACTCACCTGAGAGGCATTTTTAGTTGGAGCACCCTTGCGCAATCAAAAGACTTGATTGGGAACTCTATTTTCGGGTAAAATGCCAAACGCCATCCCATTTTTGGGGATCAACGATTGCTCTAATACTTTCAATGCGATCGAGATAAAGCAACGCTGTTAAATCCTCTGAGTTAATGCTTAATACCTTTAGAAAGGAAATCTTGGCTTGATCCCATTTTCCTTTTTGATAAAAGTTAATTCCCTTGGCAAAGTCTTTCTGAGTCTTGAGTTTTAAGCCAATAGTTATTTCATCTTCACAGTCTAGGATCTCATAGAGATCAATCGGTTCTGTTCGCCCTTTGACGATAGCCCGATCAAGAAAACGAATATGATAGTTTTCAGGATGGTTTAACCCCTTTAAAACCGAATCTGAAATCAAAATCGTACCGCCATAAACTTTAGTTAAGGATTCTAAACGGGCAGCAAGATTTACACTATCGGAGAGGGCATCTCCCTGTAAACGTTTATCTTCTCCAACAATTCCTACCATAATAAAGCCAATATGAACCCCAATACCAATCTTAATGGGGGCATATCCAGCCCTAATTCTGCCTCGGTTATATTCATTGACTCGATCGATGTGAGCAATACTGGCATTCACCGCATCTGTAGCATTTTCTGGAAAGGCGGCCATAATGCTATCCCCAATATATTTCATCACAAACCCATTATAGGTACGAATAATTGGGGATACACAGCCAAGGTAGCTATTAACAAAATTAAATGCTTCCTGGGGAGTCATGGTTTCAGTGATAGCAGTAAAACCCCGAATATCAGAGAACATAATTGAGATTCTTCGACTAACGTGATCTCCAAGTTTGATATTTACAATTTCTTTTCGACCTAGAAATTGCAAATATTCTGAAGGGACAAAGCGTGCAAAAGAATTTCTTTCTAATTCGAGATTTTCCTGAGCTTTTCGTCTTTCGGTGATATCAATGCCGATCACAACCAGGGCTTCTCCAGAATTATACTTCTGAGCTACCATCAAGTAATAATATTCTTCACCTTCGATGGTAATAGAGAACTCCTTGGAGATAAAGCTCTCCGAACTAGTAATAAATTCTCTGATCAAGATGGGGAATTCAGGTGAGTTCTTCAAGAAGTCCAAGCGTTTTCCTACAAAATCCTGAGGAGATAGATTTAATGTTTTAGCAAAATGTTCATTGACCCCAATATAAAAACCATCGGCGCTAATCCAAGAAACAGTACCTGGTACAGAATTCAAAACAACTTCCAATTGCTCTTTGGCATCTGCCAATTGTGTTTCCCTAAACTTAAGCGTGCTCACCATACTTTTGAACACCCGAGCCAAGGTACCCAAGGCATCATCACGACTTTCGACCTCAGCTAAACAACTCGGCTCAAAGACCCCCTGCTCCACTGCTTCTGCCGCTTGAGTCACCAACTCTACCTGCTGGATATAGGTTGCCATTTCTCGGTTACGGGCATGAATTTGGTTTTCCAGTCCCGTTGTCAGTTCAGTAATGGTGTCTAATAATAGTTCAGCATCATCCCTCTCTTCAGAGATTTTTTCTAGTTTCTGCTCCAGAGTGCCAATATATTCTAGCAACGCTTGTTTGGAATAATTCTTAGCTTGTTCCGGATCAAGTTTTTGAGTGTTCATTTAAGGCATACCATAAAGAAACATTGAAACCTTATCCGCTACAATTAAGCACTAAAGTCTAACCTCAGCACTGAAGACTAGAACAGAAAGGATTAAGTATCAAAGGATCTATCTTCAACTCTCTACAAAAAAATTCCTCATAGATTTTTTCAGCTCATCATCACTATATATAAATATAGATTTTATTGAGGTTGTATCTGTAATGCTCCCCTATGGATATGTTAGGGTAGAGTTTTTTTGTAGAATTCTCTTACCATCGTTCGATACAATACTCCGGACATTTTTTGCCAATTGACCAAAAAATCTTGTGAACGCCTTGCCAGATGAGGAATTGAACGATTGAGCTAATGACGGCAGTCCCGCACTGTACAAAAATCAGCCGCTATCGTTCCTTGGCGATTTCAGGATAGCCTAACCTTGCGCATTCTTGGTGGTATCCAGCCAACCCAAAGTTGTCTCATCTACTCACTATCAACCGTAAACCTCTATAGCCCCTCTCCTGTTTTTGGGATCGGGCGCTCTATCGCTTGTCTCGTAAGACCTCTGGTGTTAACTGATAACGCGCCCCAATTGCGATTCCACTGCCACGCGATCGGGCAGAGCTGGTTGAGCACCCCGTTGCGTGACTGCCAGCGAACCCGCAGCAACCCCCCATTTGACCGCCGTCTCCAGCGCCACACCCTCACATAAGGCCGCAATCAAAGCGCCATTAAACGCATCCCCTGCTGCGACTGTATCCACCACATCCACAGTGGGAGCCGGAATCAAAAATTCAGCGTCAGGACTGCTGCACCAAGCGCCTTGTGCCCCCAACGTGATAATGACCGTGGTTACGCCCTGAGCACGGAGTTGTTGAGCGGCCTGTTGGGCTGTTGCTGGATCATGAACCTCGAAACCCACTAGCTGCGAAGCTTCTGTTTCATTAGGGGTCAGAATTTCAAGGTAAGAATACAGTTCAGGGGGCATCTTGTCTGGAACTGGAGAGGGGTCTAGTAAAACCGGAACTTGTGCTGCGTAAGCTGCGTGAGCTGCTTGTACTATAGTTTCGAGCGGAATACCCAACTCTAGAAGCAGCCATTGGGCGGAATCTAACTGCTGAGTCAAGGCTTCAACTTGAGCAATCCCCACCATCGCATTCGCACCCGGCGCACAGGCGATCGTATTTTCTCCAGAGTCGGTAACGACAATAGATGCAACGCCAGAATGGACAGCCGGGTTCATCGCTAACCCATCAATATTCACGCCCGAGGCTTGTAGGGCTAAACGGAGCGTCTGACCAAAGTCATCATTTCCCACTTGACCAATAAAATGAGCTGAATAGCCCAACTTGGCGATCGCAACTGCCTGATTGGCTCCTTTGCCCCCAAACGCTGAAAAGAATTCATGGCCCATCAGGGTTTCACCCGCAGTAGGTAGACGGTTGGCTCTCACCACCAAGTCCATGTTGAGACTGCCCAGAACAAGTACTGTCATTGTGCGATTTGGGTTGAACGAAGAATTTAAGCGATGCTGATAGCTCTAGGTTACAAGGTCATCGACCGACATCTATGTGTCTTGTCAGTAGTTCAAAATGATTTGGCAATTTTTATACATCCTTTTGTAGCAGTTGCCCCAAACTGCATCTTGATGTGGTTGAGATGGCTACAAATAACCATGAGCTGTCAGAAAAGCAAGATCCACTGGCGTTGATTCAACAGACGCACGATTAAGCAAACGCTCAACATATTTGCTCAAGATATCGCCTTCGAGATTCACCCAATCCCCCACACGAAGTTGTGCTAGGTTGGTTTGTTCATAGGTATGAGGAATAACGGCAACAGTGAAGGTTGTGCCAAGCCGATCGCATTCAGCAACCGTCAAACTAATACCATTAACCGTAATACTGCCTTTGGGCGCAAGATAGGGGGCAATCACTTGCGCCCATGGGTCTGGCGCGGTGTCGATTGCCCCAAAGGTCATCTCCCAAGCCGTTTGAGTTGGTTTAACCTGCATCAAACAACCCAACCCATCCACATGACCGGTCACAAAATGTCCGCCCAGTTTGCTACCGACTCGTAGCGACGTCTCTAAATTCACCCGCATCTGCGACTCAGTGCGTACACCCAAACAGGTTCGCCGAATCGTTTCTGGCGAAATAGTTGCAATAAATCCCCCAGGCAAAATTTTCTCAACGGTGAGGCAAACCCCATCAACGGCGACACTATCACCCAAGGCAAGATCATCAAGAATTACATCTGGAGATTCCACAACGGTTATCTGTAGCTGGCTGGTGCTAATCAGCGCAACAATACCTTGGGATTGAATCAGTCCAGTAAACATATTGCTCAGAAAGGATTTATAGGGAACGAGCTAAAGCGTATTCGTCGCCATCATGACAGAGATAACAAGTGCTAATCATTTGCAACTAAGTTAAGGTATTGCAAATGATTTTGAAAAGGACTATTATTGTCAATAACGATAGCTAATGACAATTTAACATGTTGCCTTACACTGCAAACACGTTGAAGGCTGAATTGAACTCGCGGGGATGGCGATTGACGCCACAGCGGGAGACGATTCTACATGTCTTCCAGAACTTGCCCCACGGAAATCATCTAAGTGCTGATGAACTTCATCATGTCTTGTCCCAGCGTGGGGAGACGATTAGCCTTTCAACAATTTAT
Organism: Spirulina sp. SIO3F2; assembly: GCA_010672165.1. Lineage (GTDB taxonomy): Bacteria > Cyanobacteriota > Cyanobacteriia > Cyanobacteriales > Spirulinaceae > SIO3F2. The sequence continues at coordinate 7,054 of JAAHHN010000251.1, forward strand.
CGCAGTGTGAAACTGATGGCTCGGATGGGTATTCTCCGAGAGTTAGAACTGGCAGAGGGTCATAAGCATTATGAGCTGAATCGACCGCAGCATCATCACCATCATATGGTTTGTGTGCAATGCAACAAGACTGTTGAATTTAAGAATGATTCGATTCTCAAGCAAAGTTTAAAGCAGGTTGATCGGGATGGTTTACAACTGATTGATTGCCAGCTCACCGTGACGACGATTTGCCCAGAAGCCATCCGTATGGGTTGGCCCTCGGAGCTGCCCAGCAACTGGTCTTGTACCCGAGCAATTTCAGAAACTGCTGCTGAAGAATAATTGAGTAAATTGTTATCAGTCAGGTAATGCACTAGATTCTCAGATAAAGGTGTGTGTAAGTTTTTTCACTCGATAGCCCAACTTTGAAATTTATAAGAATTTGGAGTTTATATTGCATATGACTGAATTGCTTACCGAATGTCGCTTTTACTTTGAAGCAGATTGTGTATCTGAAAAGCAAATTCTTGAGATTTCGGGCTTATCAGTTGAAGCCTCGGATAACTTTCTGAATGCCACCATCAAGATGCTTGCAACCACAGATAAAGATCTATACACCTGGTTCCGAGAGTGTTGTAGCGGTTCTGCCAATGAGAGTATGGCTAGGGTGAGTGCTTATGATCAGGCAGGTATTAGGCAGGCGCTTTGGCATATCATTAATGCTCATATTGTTAAGTATGAAGGCCCTCGTTTTACTAAAGCAGATCAAAATAGGGCGAATGAAACTATTGTGCTTGCTCACACAGGGATTGAGCGAGTTCAGTAGTTCCGTCCTTTAGGGATTTTTAAACTAGCAACGTAACAAAGTAAGACCAGACAGTGAAATCCTTTCTCATATGATTGCGTTCACTTCCAACATCATCAAGGTGCAATGGATTTATTCTTGATTCGTCATGGGATTGCCCGCGATCGCGCCCTCTGTAGCTCCGATGCTGAGCGTCCCTTGACCTCCACTGGCAAGAAAAGAACCCAAAAAGTCGCTCAGCGTCTGGCAGACTGTGGTGCGCGTTTTGACCTGATCCTGACCAGTCCACTCTTGAGAGCCAAGCAGACCGCAGATATTCTCCTAGCCGCAGGTTTGAGCCAAGCTGTTGAGGTGTTTACCCCCCTTGCCCCGATGGGAGATTTACAACTCTGGGTCAATTGGAACCAAGTTTATACTTATCATTCAGTCGCGTTAGTGGGCCATCAACCGGATTTAGGACTCTGGGCAGAACAACTGATTTGGGCTCATGCCCCCGAGAAACTCATTGTTAAAAAGGCGGGTGTGATTGGTTTGAAAGTGGGCGATCGCGGTTCGCCCATTGGCAGCAGTGAACTGTTTTTACTCACCGCCCCTAAGTGGTTCTTGTAGCGTATTCTTTGCAGATATGGCACAATCAATCTAGCTATACCAGTGCCCTGAAAGCAGGAACGCTTGACCATGCTCAACCCTACACCCAATCCATTATCAAGCCAGTCAAATGCTCTTGCCACCAATCCCTACACTGTGCTGCCGCCACTAAATCTTCAGCACGTTTCCCCCTTGTTCAGACTCCAAACCCACGATCGCTTCAATTCTCTTTATTCCCTAGCAAGCGCTGTTTTAAGTCAGCCAGCGATTGAACATCAATCTAGCGAACACCAACCCAGTTTAGACGCTTGGGCTGAAAGCTTAGCTCAAGACGTTGTGAATGCAAACGACTAAATTCAATCCCTCGTAACTGTGGCTGATTAATGTCCGTTGAACCTTGTCCAGCCTGGGAATATGCCGAGCATCCCCACCGCTCAACACTCCTCACCCGCAACGTTAAGCAACTCCTGATTCAACTCCGGGCAGGTAAACTCGATACACTCCAAGCCGCTCTGGATACACGCCCCATCCATCAACACCTGTTCACAGCCTTAACTCCCCCTGACTACGCCTATTTTGCAGGTCATTACCGAGGTGAAGATTTCCCCTGTTTGAGAGACTGCCGCAGCGGGGTAACGGGCGATCAGCGCGTGGGGGTTAATGCCACGATTGTGGCCGGACGCATGGCCCAGTTAGCGGAGCGTATCCGCTATGGCGTGAGTATTTTGGATAATGCGCGATCGCTCACCCCAGTCGATCATCTGCTGAATACCGTGGCTTTGAGCTGCCAAATTTTCGATGAGTTTTTGCGCATCCATCCCTACATCAATGGCAATGGCCATGTGGCTCGATTTGTCTTATGGTCGCTGCTGGGGCGCTACAACTATTGGCCCCATCGCTTTCCGATTGAGCCTCGCCCTAACCATCCGATATATCTAGAAGCA
>JAAHHN010000252.1 GCA_010672165.1 Spirulina sp. SIO3F2
TTTTGAAAGAAAAAGTCATTTCTGCTGCTAAGGGTGGAGCATTGGAAGGCTTACGAGCAACTCCCATCGGCGCGATCGTTGCTGGGGCGATTGAGGGCTGGACGGAGGCGTAGGCCTACCGGGTTGCTATTTTTTGGTGTATCAACGAAGTATCAGGATCATCATTCAAGCCACCAATGCCAGACGAGCAACCCAAATCTAATCAGGAGTTTTCAGGGCCAGCTTATGGAGTTGCTGGCTATGTCGCAGGGGATCTCCATGTTTATCCTCCCTCGCCTTTGCCCCTCCAAGCCCAAGACCTCCCCAAGGAAGTTGATAGCAAGCGTGTGAGTCCAAAAGCTGATGTCTTGCTCATAACTGTTAATCCTCATGAGACAAGAGCAGTACTTGATGCGTTTGCAGAAGTTACCGGACAACAGGCTCAGCATATTCCTATTGCAGATCGACTTTACCGTGATCTAGGTACTATCAATGGAATTCACGTCTTTCATGCACTCTCTGGAACGGGGTCAGGCAGTCCTGGTGCTATGCAGCAGACTGTACAGAAGGGAATTTTAGCCTTGAATCCAGATGCAGTAATCTCTATCGGAATGGCTTTTGGAATTAATGGACAGAAGCGGCAGATTGGAGACATTTTATTATCAAAACAACTGCGGCTCTACGAACTTGAGCGAGCTGGTAGGGACATCGTTTTACAAGAAGACAAACCCCATGCTTCCACCTGGCTCATTAATTTTTTTGAAGGAATTGCGCAAACTTCATGGCAAGGAGTTGCTGTCCATTCTGGAGTATTACTTACAGGCGAGCAGTTGCTAGACGACCTAGACTACCACAATCAATTACTACAGTTTGGATCGGAATCAATTGGTGTTGAGAGCGGAGGTGCAGGACTCTATTCTGCCTGTCAAGACTCAAAAGTTGATTGGATTGTCATTAAAGCTATCTATGATTGGGGGGGAGAGCAGATTAACCAAAACACAGATGCCTGCAAAATAGAAGCTTCACAGAAAGTTGCAGAGTTTGTAGTTCATGCCATGCAACAGGCTCCTTTGACACAACATCACTCGTCCACCATCGAGGATAATAGGACACTTGTTCAAGTTGATTTTGCCATACAATCTAGCAATTCTTCAGGGTATGTAGCTTACAATTCCACTTCAAAATCCATCAAACCATCAGAAGATCCGGCACTAACTTTGTGTGATACCGATTCTAAGTTTGTCAACTTGGGTGGTGAAGTAAGTTTGGAGATGGTTTACATTCGCGGGGGGAGCTTTTTGATGAGCTCACCTGGAGGTGAATCAGAAGATCTACATAAAGTTGAAATCTCTGATTTTTGGATAGGGAAATATCCGGTTACACAAGCTCAGTATAGGAATTTAGTTGGTGATAAACCCAGCGAATTTCAGGGTGATAATCTTCCAGTTGAGAATGTCTCTTGGGATGATGCTATAAACTTTTGCGAAAAAATATCCGAGCAAAAAGACTGGTATTTGTTTAGACTACCGAGTGAGGCTGAATGGGAGTATGCATGCCGTGCTGGCACGACAACCGATTTTTTCTTTGGTAGTCAACTCAGTGAAGAGCAAGCAAATTTTTCTTATTCAAAACAACAAACCAGTCCAGTGGATTTTTATCCTTCTAATAGCTATGGACTTCATGATATGCACGGTAATATCCGCGAGTGGTGCCAAGATATTTGGCATGAAAATTATATTGGTGCTCCCTCTGATGGACGACCATGGATAACGGGTGGGGAGAGGTATAAGCGAGTATTACGTGGTGGTGGATGGCCATATAGTGCTTGGTCTTGCCGCTCTAATTATCGAAGCTCATATCCATCCACAGATAGAGCCGATTCGATCGGATTTCGAGTCGTAGGAATTCCGTTTTCTGCGCAGGTTTAAAAATCATTATAAATCATGTATCTGCGCAAAAAACAACACAAAATAGGGTCATTGGTGTCACTTTATTTGCTTTATTTTTGATTTGTTTTTCGATCAAACAGTCTTTTGTTTGTATTTGGGTTTCAATCTCGAATGCACCAGTTCTCATGTTTTTTTGTTTTTGTTGAGCAATGTAAGATTCCAAGCGCAAATAAAATATTTTGTGTATAATCCAACTTAGGAGCGGCAATGAATTTCATGTAAGCCGAACTTTTTGGATTTGGAAGGGAAAAGATTTAATTCTAGTCTCTCGAATCGCCAAGAAAAACCATAATACAGAGGTAAAGAATCGTGTCTCGACAAATATCAGAAGCAACAAAAACTCGTCTTTGGTTTGCAGACAGGCTCCGAAAAATGTCAAGTTCCATTTCTACTTCAAAGGAAGCATCTGAAAAATTAGCACTTTCGGGTTTTGCAAAAAGTCTGGGAAGCATGGTTGATAAACTCGAAAGTGGAGAATTCCGTTTTTTGATTATTGGTGATTTCAATCGTGGCAAAAGCACAATTCTCAATGCTCTGTTCAAGCAAGAGCTTCTACCAATGGGGGTGACAGCAACAACAGCTATTCCTACATTTGTAAAATATGGTGATCAGAAAGAGGTCATCATTCATAAAGAAGATGGTGCAACTGAAAAGTTGAGTTTAACGGAATACAGGAAAAACTATACTCTGAATTCAAAAAGCGTCAAGGAGAAACTAAAAAAGTTCTATAATGAAATATCAGAATGGCTTGATCCTTTGGATCATGCTGAATTTATTTTTCCTCTAGATGCTCTCTACGGTGGTATTGAATTCATAGATACTGCTGGGCTAAATCACACAGATGCAGAAGATGAGAAAACTTTTGCATATGTCCCAAGCTGCCATGCAATTTTGTTTGTCCTGTCTGCCGAGCAACAGATAACAAAGAAAGAGCAAGATTATCTAGAAAAGTTTTTGAGGAAGAAAAAAGAGGTTGAGGATTTAGAAAAAAAGACCCAGATAACCCTTCAAGATGAAGTGGATACTGACATCCAGAAAGAGCATTTAACTAGACCGATTTTCTATCTTATAAATAAGTGGGAGAAAATCGATAATCATGACAGACAAGAAATACATGAGGCTTTCGCTGAACGGTTTTCTGAGTGTCTCGACTTGAGCTTGGAAAAAGTTGAGCAGATGTGGGGAGAGTCAATATTTGATGTATATGCAAAGACAGCTCTGAGCAAGGTTGTAAAGGGAGAAGACTTTAGTGGAACTGGGTTAGATCTCTTCGAAAAGCAGCTCAACCATTTCTTGATAAATAAAAGGTTGATAACTGAAATAACTCAGGCTGTTGAATCAGCAAGAAATGTCTCAAGTCAAGTTGCTGAAAAAGTAGGGGATACACTGAAGCTCATGTCCGAAGACTTGGAATCTTTGGAGAAGAAAATTGATAAGGCAAAACCTCATATCGAGGTGATGAAGAAAATTGTCCAATTACTGCAAGAGAAGGTTGATGACTCAAGAGAAACTTGTGTTCATAAAGTCAGCAGTGAGTATAACAATTACTTCTCTGAATTAATTGTAAAATTTGAAAGAGATTTCACATTTCCATCAGCAAATGGACTCAGAGACGTTCAGCGAGAAGAATATACAGAACAGCTACAACTGAAGCTATCACAATATCGACAGCAACAGATAGATAATTGGCATGAAATCAGTAAAGGCATTGTCTTAGGGCACTTGAGTACCCTCAAAGACTTTTTTCAGGATGAAATCAGTGAATACCAAAGTAAACGTGAAGAAATCAGAGAGATTCTTAACGGAAAAACTTTCGATTCTGGTGAACGTATTCAAGTTTCTTCCCATGAAAACACTTCTCCAGATGAAGTCTCTTTAACCACAGCCCAGGCTGGTGCAATGACAAAAATGATTGTAGGCGCTACTGGTGGACTGCTTGGTACAGCAACCGCTGGGATTGGAGCAGCAACCGCAGCCAATGTCTATGCGGGCACTCATATACTCTTGGCAGCTGGTTTGACCTTAACACCTATAGGCTGGGCTCTTTTAGGTGCTAGTGCCCTCACAGGAGGAGCCTTAGCTTGGTGGCAAAAGAGAAATGAAATTGAGAAGTTCCAACAAAGCATGCAAAAAAAAGTCAAGCAAGAGTTTGAAAAAATTCTTGATAAGTCGAATGTTGTAAGTGTTGAGGAGAAAGTGAGTGCTGTGTTCGAACAATTTAGTCATGTAGTGCAGCATATGAATAACGACGTTAGTGCCCTAGAAGGTTCTTTGAATAATTTGCTTATTTCCAAGAAGAGTAGTGACATCAACCTTGAAGAGGAAGCATTAAAACTGGGCAAACTAAAGTCCGATATATCCAGTCAGTTAAATGAAATAGAATCTAGGTATGAATCTATTTCTTTGAGTATGTTGAATTGAGTTTACATGGCGGATTGTAATTGTGTGAATTGTGTAGACCTGATACGGTTCAAAAATACAATATATTACTTTCTTATGGTAGTTATGCAATCCGTCATATATAGGCTCAACTGATAAACATAAAACCCAAGTGATTTTTAGAGTTGATGGATGATCTGGATTCTCTCGCTAGCCTTCTTGAATCTTCTTGTGATTTTTTAAATCATGAGAAAGATAAAGAATTAATTAATGACATCAGATTAGTCTGTAGTCAATTAAACAATCCCTACTTTAAGATAGCTTTTCTTGCACCTTTCAATTTCGGAAAGAGTACATTGATTAATGCTTTGCTGGGCTCGTATGTACTGCCATCCAAAGTCATTAGAACTACTGCTCTATCCATCACAGTAAAGTATGAAAAAAAGGTGAAAGCGATTGTCAATCTAAGCTCAGGAGCAACAATCAAAGAAGATAGTTTGAATATATTAAAAGAGTTTGCGACTCTAGATCGTAGAGGAAACCGAAAGTCTGATGTTGAATCTATAGAGGTATCATTCCCAAGTATTCTACTGAAGCAGAATATAGAATTAATTGATCTTCCAGGAACCAACGATAGTGAATCACAAAACAAGTTAGTGAAAGACATAATTCTGGGCTGTGATTTGATTATTCAAGTACTGAGTGCCAATCAAGCTTTTACGCTAGATGAACAGATAAAAAACCAAAGTTGGTTAATTGATAGAGGCATAAAAGAATTCATTTTTGTTATCAATAAAATGAATCAAGTGGAGAATGAGCTTGATAGGAAAGAGATATTTGATGACGTAGTTGATAATATTGAATCAATTGACTCTATCAAAAGGAAATATTTGAAGACTTTGTACCGTGTTGATGCTCTCCCTGCCTTGAAATCAGCTAAAGCAAAAGACTTTTCCGGTTTGATGAAAAGTGGTGCTTTGAGATTCAAAGTTGATCTATGTACTCTGGTTCATTTCTTTAAGAAAGAAAAAAGATATTCCAAATTGACTCGCTTCCAATCTTTGGCAAGAAAGGTGAAGAGTGTTTTGTTAAAACGGAAAGAAGAAGTCATGAGAATGTTGAAGATCGAGGAAGAGATAAGAGAAGCTGAAATCCAAAAATTCAAGCAAAGAGAATCTTTCTTCTTGAATGAGCTTCAGGAGAAGATAAAATCATGCAAAAGCTTGCTTGGCAAGAATTCCATCTCAAGCTCGTATGAACTTGAACTTGCTAAATCACTAGAAGAATATAATTTTGATAATTGGAGGAACTATAGCTTTAAGAAGAAAGTTTTGGCATATTTCGACTCACTAGAAGATTTAATCAATAAAGCCTGTAACGAATTCAATAACAATAGATTAGAAAGGATTGTTTTGGATTTCTCTACTGCTCCTAAAGTTGTATACCCTAGTCGTCAATCCAGAAACGCCTGGGAGTTTCTAGGTGATGTTTTTGGCAATGGTTCAAATAAGGAAAGACTGGACAAGAAGTATGAAAAAGATAAGTGGGAGTCCTATAAAAGAAGCGCACGCGAATACCTTTCTCAATTTAGTTATAACTCTTTGAAATCGCTTGAGAAGTATGAATTAAGAGCAAGAGTAGCTGTTCAATATAACATACCACCAGAACCAATTGCTATAACATCAAAAAAAGAAAAAATCAAAAATCTGGCTCGATTCATAAACAGATTAGATGCGATCGAGCACTATGCTATTCGGCACGAAAGTCGGTTGGTCAATTTTGGACTATTCCAGAAAATTGAATTTTTATTCGTATTTTTGAAAAATTATTTCTTTATCGTCTGTGATTCTTTGATTTGAGCAAATCTTTTATAGATAGTGATAAGTTCACAACTATCAAGCTGTGCAATAGCTTCAAGCCATCACATCAGGCACACTGAGAACTTCAAGATGAGGTTCTTTGGGAGTTTACAGGGGCGATTGGAGGCCTAACCTCATCTAGGTTATTGCTCTGATGTCCTTGGGGGCAGTCTTCGTGCAATCATCGGGCGGAGAGATTGCTGCATTATGACCTCTCGCGCTAGATCGGGGATGAACCGAGTTGGAATGTCTTCGCTGTCTCGTGCCTCTTGTTGAATTTTGAATAACAAGTCTTCTGGCATACCTTGCGGGTGAAACTCTGTCACCTGATCCCCTCGTATCAGGCGATTAACATCTTTGTAATCCACCTCTTTTATTCTCTGGAAGATGTAAGTCAGGATAGATACGGTATCAATACAATTGGGGAGGTCTGTCCGAATAGTGGGGTCTACAATCACCCTCCCTTTCTTGTCTTTGTCTGATTTTATCGACGTAAGATTGACGGCCAGATATTTGGGCCCGTCTCCAATTCGAGCAATTATGATGTAGATGTGGTTATCAACACCATTTGTGATTTTGGTTTTTGCTCGAAATACATCACCAATAGACAGGGAGTTTAGACGGGTCACTTTAGTCTCCAAGCAATTCCTCTAAGTTCCGCTGTCCCTCCATTTCCTGGCGAAGAGATTCGATTTCTTCCTCAGTCCTGGGGGATGTCTCTAGGAGAGTTAGGACTCTGCTAATCGGCAAAGGGAGGCTGTTTACCCCTTGCTCACGAGGGTCTTCCCATTCTGGGAAGCCATGAGTCAAGTCAACCAGCTCAAACTCGTCACTCTTCCCTTTCTCTTCATAAACCTGACTAAGAATTCTGAGTTCTCGACGACTAAGCATCTGGTAATTGCTGGGAGTACGCAGTACAACCTCGTAGGCTGCTTCATCCTTTTCGATATACTTGTTCCAGATTAACAAGGCATCTTCCAGCTTGTTTCTGGCGATGTAAGCAGGGTTAGACCTGATTAAGTCATAGGTTTGGCTCATTACTGGGCCAAATGGCATTGAGACGTAGAAGTCCCCGCTGATTGACTGTCCAGTTTCTTCAAGTGTTAGCTTGTCTGCTATGTAAAGCAGCTTCATCAAGCCAAGCCATTTCATCCGCCCACCATGCTTTTCAAGTAGTAGGGTTGCTGCATCTACTACTTTGAGAGGATCAAACTTAAACCAGATGTCGTTTTGTGGGCGAGCCACCTTGTTCCTTAGAGGGGGACACCATGATCGTATTGTATTAATTGTGGTTTGAGCAAGTTTAGAAAGGGTTAGGGCTGGGTAAATTGGCAATTGGCAGGTGAGCATTTTGGTTCCTCCTGTGTGGTGAATCAGGGGTTACATTCAGAGCCAACTAACGCCACTAATCCCGTCGCCCGCTCAGGAATAGCCATGCTTTGTGTAAGATCCGCTCACGGTGCGGTCGCAGTTTTATGGACACGGCAATTGAGAAGTTAATTGACCTCATAGTGAATTGTGGCTGCGATCGCTCAATCCCAGTGGCTCATCACTTCTTTCGGGCCTTCAAGGTATTCCGATTCAACCGCGATCGCGCAACGCCACAGACGGCAGAGAGGATAGGTCTAGGGTTTCAGGGTTGATCATGCTTAACCTCATAGACGCTACCAGGGTCAGTTGTACCCAGCGGCACGTTTTCCATGGGCACAATCGTCCCGCATTGATCGGCCCATGCATTCCAGCCTTCATCAGTCATGGTCAGCCCTAACTCCAAAGCTAGGGATACGCTTTCGTCCAGATACAACTTGATTCGCTCCCCCTCAATCACTCGCTGAAGAGCCTCTACTGGGATAGCAGTTTGATCACTGATTTCGAGAAGGCGATCGCGCTGGTCTATTAACGCGGTACGGATGGGGTTGTTGAACGTTTGCTGTGGAGAATCAGTAAGGACGGAATCAAAACTTACTCCGAAATCAACTCCTAGGGCTTTCTCAATTTTTCGCAGCGTCTTCTCTGGCAACAGTCTCAACGCTTCATTTTCAATGTCATACCAATGAGAGCGAGTCATGTCAGCTTGCTTGGCAATTTCCTCAACACTTCGAGGATCTTTTTTCCGAAACTCTCGAATGCGATCGCCAAGCCCTTCTACGGTGACTTCGATTGTCCGCTGAATTTCCATTGGTGTGACCAGGGCCGATGCCGTCAAAGTAACCTCCTGTATTTTGTCACTTCATGGTCTACACATCTATTGTAGTCTGTCGGACGATGGTTGACAATTTGTTGGATGACATCCTACAATCAAGGCATAGCAAAAGCGACCCGCCCTGAGAAAGCAATAGGTCGCCTCGCTAGAAAACCACTTGAACCAATCAAGGATTTCTATGACCACCACTATACAACACCCCCCTCTACAGCTCTCCAACCGAGATCGCGCCCTCACCGCCAAGGTCGTCACCTGGGACTGCTTCGAGACCACCGAATACACCGCCAACGACATTCAAGAGATCTACCTCGACGGCGATATCGTCGTCATCCAGTTCACTAGCGGCGGCCAAACCCGCATCGAGCGCGAACAATTCACCCAGAAAATCAAGGAATTCAAGAGCTTAACCCCCGAGCAACAAGAATTCGTCCAAGTCTGCACCCGCTCCTCAAAACACGGCATCGTTAACCCTCGCAAAATGCAAGTCGTCTTCTCCGCTGATGGTGAATTACATCTGGGCTGTGTTTGGAAGTATGCAGACAGTTGGTTCTCTTCAACACAACTAGACCAACACTTCCTTGATGCTGAATCGGCTGTCGCCTCTGTTGTCACCTGCACCTGTGCTGAATGGCAGGAAGCTGTTGAAGGTGTACAGGGGCGGTGCTACTGCGGTGACGGCTATTGGACATCTGGAACCCGTGGACGCATCAACACCGTTGCCATGCTCCAGGAACAAGGCGTGGATAAGACCCCCCGTGAGATCGCCATCCTTGAGCAGAAAGTGATGATTGGCGAGGATTGCTAATCCCCATTCCCCAGCTTTTCCATAGCGACGTTGTCTGGCGCTCGTCCACTTCAACCCAACCAAACCATGAGCACCGCCACAGTAATTCAGGTACTTGAAGAAGCCCAGAGAAACCAGGAAGTCGTTACCCGTAATCAAGCCTGGGTCAGACAGAACCTGGTCAA
>JAAHHN010000253.1 GCA_010672165.1 Spirulina sp. SIO3F2
CGCGCCCAAGATCTGCCCTTAGGAACCCAGGTGATTGATTGTTTTGAGGATCTGGGAGTGGGGCGATCGCTCCTGATTCTAGGTGCGCCAGGTTCAGGCAAAACTACAACACTTCTAGCGTTGGCCATCTAGAAATTCCTGTCGTCCTCCTTGCCAGCCCAACTGCCCAATACTTCTCAGAAACTCGTTCGCGCTCTGCCGATCATCAAGCGCTTGGGCAACCCGAAAGCCTTGCTCATAGTAGTCCTGGGCTTGAGATAAATTGTTTTGGTCTCCATAGAACTCACCCAAGAGCCGCAGGCTAAACATCACAGACCGACCATTGTTTTCTGCCTGTCCTAGAGACAACGCCTGCTGATAATAAGGAAGAGTTACAGGGTTATTTGGATCAGTCTTGGCCAGATAACCCAAGTGATGGAGGAGATCAATCTCAAACAGGGTCGCGTTGTTAGCTTGGGCGATCGCTAACTGCTGCTGTAAAGCAGCTTGGACGACCGCTAACAGCTCGGTTTGCTCATCAAGTGAATACAGAGCAGCCGTCAACATTTCCTGGAACAGGGCGCGATCGCCTGCCTCCTGAAACTTCGCCAGACTCTGCATCAACATGTCCAACGTTTCCGGCGAATCTGGCTCATGCCCATAAAAATAAGCCACTTGCAGCAACGCAATCGCTTCATCTCTGGGAGTTCCGGTGTCTTGAATCAAGGCTAAACCCGGTTGAGCCGCTTGAGCATCCGTCTCTGTGGTTGCTCCTAAGCCCACCAGTGCCCGGCCTTCTCCCGGGCGATCACCTGCTGCCCGCGCTATATCCAAGCTCTGTTGATAGGCATTCTGGGCAGCATCGAGTTCTTCCCGAACCAAGTAATGATTGCCAATCTGAAACCAAGCCTGGGCAATGAGTTCGGAGTTTTCTAGGGTTTGGGCGATGTGCAGAGCGGCTTCTGCTGTCTTCAGGGTTGCAGGTAAGTTGTAGTCAAACACTGACAGTCCGCTAAGGTCGAGCAGCAGGGTGGCTTCTCCGAGGCGATCGCCTTGGGCTCGATATAACTCTAGAGCTTGCTCCAGTTGCTCTTTTCCTGCTTGCGTCTCTCCCATCCGGTAGCGCTCTAACGCCGCTTGGTGGAGTTGTGCAGCGGTTGCAGACTCTGATTGGACATCCTGCTCCGCGATCGCTTCTGTCGCCTCGGTCGGGGTTTCATTCGCCCTGGCCCCACCCATCGGTGCATTGACGAGCAAAACCATTGCACCTGTCGCTAAACCATGTCGCCAAACCATGAGCTTTTTGCACCAATTCAAGACGTCTGTTGAGTATCGTAGCTCAGGCGATTGTCAACCATTGCAAACAGTCGTGCCACAACATAACGGCTGACCTCAAAAATCATTCAATCTCAGGGAGCACCAACAACTCCAATACTGCTTCTGCTGCTTCTGTTTGGCCTTGCTGGTTCAGCAACTGGGCAAAGTCTTGATAAATGCCCTCAAATTGTTCATTGAAACTGTGTTCAGGCGCTGGATCATTAGGGTTGTCTGCTCGTATCTTGGCGCGAATGGTTTCGCTGGCGGCGATCGCCTGCTGATAATAATCTATTGCTTTGACCACATCCCCTTGCGCTACAAACAGACCCGCAAACTGGGCCAAGCTCCGAGCCTGAGCCCGTATATTTTCTTCGTCTTGGGCGAGGCCATCGGCTTGCTGATAGTAGCTGAGGGCTTGGTCATATTCAGCTCTGTCTTGATAGATGAAACCCAAGTTTGAGAAAACATTAAATACGAACAACCAATAAAACGATCGTTGCTGATGAATTGCAAGATAGTCTTTGTAATATTGAATGGCTTGGTCGTAATTTCCCTGAGCTTGGTAAATCTCGCCAAGGGAGAGAGTGATAGAACCCACGGAATAGTCCAAATAGTCAGCACCGATCGCTTGATACTGCTTCAACGCTTGTTGATAGTGGTCGATCGCTTGCTGGTCATCTCCAAGTTGGCGATAAACATCACCAATTCCCCCTAGTGCCCTTGCAACAGCATCCTGCTCACCCCATTCTTGAGCGATCGCCAGCCGTTGTTGTAGGACTGCCAAAGCGGTCGTGAAGTTGCCCTGTTCAATATGAATGTCGGCGATCGCCTCTAGAGTATGAACTTGGCTCTGTTGGTTGCGTTTCCCATCATTGTGCTGCACCGCAAGGATTTGCTGATAATAGTTCAGCGCTTGGTCATAATCTTCGTTTGAGCGATACAGATTCGCAATTCCTACCAGCAATTCAGCATACAAGTCTGGTCGGTTCTGAGCCTGGGCAAACGCCAACTCATTTTGGTAAACCGCGATCGCCGCCTCAAAATCCCCTTGTTCCAGATAAATCGACTGTAGATTATTGAGCGGATAGGTAAGCTCAAAAGTTTGGAAAACAGAAGCTGTAGAGCGCTCATGTTGGCGAGCGATCTGCTGCTGATAATATTCAATTGCTGCCTCAAGATCACCTTGCCGATGGTAGATTCTCGCAATGCGTTCTAGGGTGTTACTAATGGCATCTGGATAATCAGATGCTTGCTGATCTTGTGTTTTTTTACGGAGGGTAAGTTCACGTTGATAGGCTTCAAGGGCTAGTTCATATTGTTCCTGTTGCGCATAAACTTCACCGAGTTGACCGAGGAGCTGGGCAATTACTTCTGACATCTCCTCAGGATCTAAAATTTCTAGGCCCCGCTGATATAGCTTGACCATCAGCGTTGAGAACTGAGCAAATTGGGCTTGTGAGTCTGAGTTGGATTCTTGCCCATAACGTTGATGGTGATAAACATCACTTAAACCCAAAAAGAAAAATTCAATTTCCTGAGCATCCCCTTGGGCTTGCAGCACTGTTAACTGCTCCTCATAGGTATTGAGAGCCGCTTCGAAGTTACCCTGTTTAAGCTGTAGTTCAACAACTTTGCCCAATTGCTTGGCGATCGAGGAATATCGATAAAAATCATCGGACTGCTGTTGTCGCTCAATGGCTTGGTAGTAATAGTTGATGGCTGTCTCATCGTCGCCTTGGACAGCATAAAGTTCACCGATATTACCAAGAACTGAGGCGACTACTGGTGAAACATCTCCAAAATGGCCATGCTCATTGGTTTCGTAAAGCTCAATCTGTTGCTGATAGTAATAGAGCGCTTCTGCAAAGTTGCCTTGGTGCTGGTAGAGCCGAGCAATATCCCCCCGCAGATTCACCGTGTGGCCAAGAACTCCATGCTCCTGATGAACACGTATAGCCTGCTGATAAAAGTCAATGGCGGTTTGGGCATCGAGAGGATCATTATAATCACCATAAACCCTACCCAAGTGAGTTAGAATGTCTACGACTTTTCGCCAGTTTTGCGTCTGCTGATAAATCGTTAAAGCTTCGTTGTAATAGTTCGCCGCTAACTCAGGCTGCGATCGCCGCCGATGCACTTGGCCTAGGACTTCCAAAACACGAGCTACCTGTTCAGGCTGACCCTGCGATCGTGCAATCTCTAGGCTCTGCTGAAGATAGCTCTGGACTTCTGGCGTAGCAGAGTAGATTTGCCCAGCGATCGCTTCTGCACTCACTACAATGCTCTCAATATCCCCAGCGGCGCGAAACTCCGGCACTCTGGTTTGGAAATAAGCAATGGTTTTTAGGATTTCCCGTCGTCCACCGCGAAATCCGAGGTGACCAATCTCCGAGAGGAGGTTATTAGCCTGTTCCCGCTCCCCCGCATCGCGGGCAAGTAAAAAAGCTTGCGCATAATAGTCTCGCGCTTGGGCCAAATTCCCTTGTTTAGTATCAAACTCACCTAATGCCCGCAAGCCAGAAATTGTAGATTGAATATCATTCGTCTCCTGAGCCAGAGCGAGGGCTTGCTCATAATAGCTGCGAGCCTCGGTCAAATTTCTCTGCACTTCATAGATTTGACCCAACTGCCACAAGCTGAGGAGAGCGTGCTCAAAATCTTGAATCCTTTGGGCTAAGGCAAAAGCTTGCTGAAAATAGGCGATCGCTGCTGAGGCATCTTTTGCCTCCTGGGCTGAAGCACCCAGATAGAGCAACAAATCCATCTCGAACAGGTGGGCATTGCTGGCTTGAGCAATCGCCAGTTGCTGCTGCAATTTAGCCTGCACAATTTGCCAACTCTCCTCCTGCTCATAGGGCAAGGGTAGCCAAAATATAGTATCCAGAACGTCTTGAAACAGGGCGCGATCGCCTGCTGCCTGGAACTTGGCTAAACTGCGTGTGAGCAAGTCGAGGGCTTTCGGAGAATCAAGTTCATCCTGATACGGGAAGAATAGGTTGAGCAACGCAAAGGCTTCATCTCTGGGCGTTCCGGCTTCAGTTAGCAAGGCCAGACCCTGTTGCGCAGTTTGTGCCTCGGGTTGATCGATAACACTTAAACCGACTAAAGCCCGGCCTTCTCCGAGGCGATCGCCTGCCGCCTGAGCAATTTCCAAGCTCTGTTGGTAAGCATTCTGGGCTGCATGAGGTTCCTCATTCCATAGATAGTAGTCACCAATTCGTGCCCAAGCGTGGGCCGCAATTGCTGAATTCTCGATCGCTTGGGCGATAAGCAGACTCTCCTGCGCTAGAGTCAGTGTTTCGTCTGAGCAACAATAAAAGAGCGAAAATTCACTCAGGTCGAGCAGCACCATTGCTTCCCCGAGGCGATCGCCTTCGGCTCGATATAACTCTAGAGCCTGCTCTAGCTGTTCTCGCCCTTCTCGCGTCTCCCCCATTCGGTAACGCTCTAATGCTGCTTGGTGGAGTTGTACCGTAGTCACTGACTCTGATCGGACATCCTGCTCCGCGATCGCTTCTGTCGCCTCAGTTGGCGTTTCATTCGCCCTGGCCCCAAGCATCGGTACATTGACGAGCAAAACCATTGCACCTACCGCTAAACCCTGTCGCCAAACCATGAGCTTTCTGTACACATTCAAGACATCTGTTGAGTATCGTAGCTCAGGCGATCTTCAGCCATCGCAAGCAGTTATAAAAATCATTCAATTTCAGGGAACACCAACAACTCCAACACCGCCTCCGCCTCTTCGGGGCGTCCTTGCTGACGGAGTACACGCGCAAAGTTTTGGTAAATATCCTCAAATCGCTCATTCAGATTCTGCTCAGGCGTTGGGTCATAGGTATATTTAACTCGCAGCTCGGCACGGATCGCTTCACTCGCAGCGATCGCCTGACGATAATAGTCCACGGCTTTGGGCAGATCACCCTGCGCCTCAAATAAACCAGCAAACTGGCCCAAACTCCGAACCTGGGCATAATCCCGCTCTTGAGCTTGGGCTACGTCGTAGCCCTGCTGATAGTAGCTGAGAGCTTGGTCATACTCAGCTATTTCCTGATAGAAAGACCCCAAAACCGAGAAGGCATCAAATAGTCCCCAATTTGAGGGCTGTTGTTGATAGGTGGCAAGATAGTCTTGGTAATATTTGAGAGCTTGAGCATAGTCTCTCTGAGATTGATAGACTTCTCCAATAGAACGTAAAGTGTCAGCCGCCGAATATTCATCACCCATCGCTCGAAAGATATCTAACTGTTGCTGATAGTTATCGATCGCCTGGTCGTAGTTTTTGAGTTGGTGGTGGGCCAAGCCTAGCAATGTTAAGGATTGAACCACGTAACGCGGCTCCCCCCAATCTTGAGCAACACGCTGATGCTCCTCGTAAGTACTAAGGGCTTCAGGGTATTGTTCTTGCCAGAGGTAAAAGTTACCGAGGTGTCGGAGAGATTGGACGATAAAGCTGAGCTGGCCAACCTGGCGAGCAACAGTCAGCCGTTGTTGAAATGTTGCCAAAGCAGCCGTTAAATCACCCTTTTCGGCTTGAAGCTTGGCAATTTCTGTCAGAGTATAGAGTTGGCTATGTTGGTTTTGTTCCTCGTAGTTTTGCTGCACCGCAAGCTGCTGTTGAAAGTAATCCAGCGCCTGGTCATAGTCTCGGCGGGAACGGTAGAGATGGGCAATTTTCCCTAGCAGTTCGGCATAGAAATACGGTGTCTCCCGAGTCTGGGCAAACTCCAATTCATTTTGGTAAACCGCGATCGCAGCAGCAAAATCCCCCCGCTCTAGATGAATAAACCGAAGCTGATCTAAGGAGTACATCAGATCAGTACTGATTACCTGAGGATTGTTGCGTTGGTGCTCAACCTGTCGTTGGCGATATTCAATCGCTGCCTCAATATTGCCCTGCTTACGATAGATGCTGGCAATGTTACCGAGAGCATGACTAAGGTCACGTTGGTTATGCCATTCTTCTTGAAGCTCAGGTTGTTTATGAACGGTTAGCTTGCGCTGATAGACATCAAGAGCCAGCTCATATTGTTCCTGTTGTTCATAAGCTTCGCCCAGTCCGCTAAGGAGTTGGACGATCGCCTTTGGCTCTCCCTCTGGGCCTAAAATTTCTAGACCCCGTTGATAGAGCTTGACCATTGCCTTAGCAAATTGCTCTGGCTGGGATTGAGCTGATGGAGGAGATGAGTTCTGTTGCTGCTGAATCGATTGAACACCTTCGAAAAAGTCTGCGAGCGCTTGGTCATCCCCTTGGGCTTGTAGCGCTGTTAGCTGCTTTTCATAGACGTTGAGAACAGCTTCAAGATTGTCTCGTTTAAGCTCTAGCTCAACAATTTTGCCAAGTTTATAGGCGATCGAGCGGTGGCGATCGGACTCATCTGACTGCTGCTCTCGCTCAATGGCTTGGTAGTAGTAATCAATTGCCGTCTCGTCGTTGCCTTGGGCAACATAAAGCTCAGCAATACGACTTAGAACTGAGGCAACTGATGATGAAACATCCCAAACTGACTCATATTTTTCACTTTCATACAACTCAATCTGTTGCTGATAGTAGCGGAGCGCCTCAGTAAAATTTTCTTGCTGCTGATAGAGTCGGGCAATATTCTCCAGAATATTAACCTCACGGCTGAGGTCTGAACTCTGAACATCATGCTCCTGATGGATACGCAACGCCTGCTGATAAAAGTCAATTGCTTGCTGGGCATTTAGTGGCGCAAAGTGATCGCCATAAATCCCGGCTAATCGTGTTAAAACATCCACAACTTTTTCCCAGTTTTGCGCTTTTTGATAAATCGCTAAAGCTTCGTTGTAATGGTTGGCAGCGAACTCAAACTGAGATTGCTCTCGATGCAGTCGCCCCAAGTGTTCAAGAAGACGAGCCACCTGCTCCGGTTGACCCTGCGATCGCGCAATCTCTAAACTTTGCTGAAGATATTTCCGGACTTCTGGTGCAGCATCATGGACTCGCCAAGCGATCGCTTCTGCACTGACCACAATGCTCTCAATATCCCCAGCCGCAAGAAACTCCGGTATCCAAGCCTGGAAATAGGCCAAAGCTTCTAATAGCTCCCGGTGTCCACCACCAAACCAGCCCAAGCGACCAATATCGGAAAGTAGGCTATTGGCCCGCTCCCGCTCACCCGCATCGCGGGCCAATAAAAAGGCCTGTTCATAATAGTCCCGCGCTTGGGTAAAATCCTCTTGCTCCTTATAAAATCGCCCCAATGACCGCAAGCCAGAAATTATGAGTTGAACATCATTCGTTTCCTGAGCTAGGGCGAGGGCTTGCTCATAATAGCTGCGAGCCTCAGCCAAATTCCCCTGTACTTTATAGATTTGACCCAACTGCCACAAGCTGAAGAGAGCGTTCTCAAAATCCTGAATTTCCTGGGCCAAGGAGAGGGCTTGCTGAAAATAAGCGATCGCTGCTGCGGCATCTTCTTCTTCCTGAGCCGAAGCACCAAGATAGAGCAACAAATCCAGCTCAAACAGGGGGGCATTGGTAGCTTGGGCGATCGCCAACCGCTCTTCTAACTCCGTCTGCACAATCTGCCAACCATCTTCTCGGTCATAGGGAAACCATGATATCGATTCCAAAACATCGCGGAACAGGGCGCGATCACCTGCGGCTTGGAACTTGGCCAAACTGAGCTTAAGCAAGTCGAAGGCTTCTGGTGCATCTCGCTGATCTCGATACGGGAAGAACAGGTTAAGCCAAGCAAACGCTTCGTCTCTGGGCGTTCCGGCTTCTGCAAGTAAGGCTAAGCCTTGTTGCGCAGTGTGCTCTCCTAGCGGATCAAGAATACTCAAGCCCACCAATGCCCGGCCTTCTCCAAGGCGATCGCCTGCCGCTTGGGCAATTTCGAGACTCTGTTGATAAGCATCCTGCGCTTCGCTGGGTTCCGCTTTCCACAGATAATAGTCGCCAATTCGTGCCCAAGCGTGGGCTGCAATTTCAGAATTCTCGATCGCTTGGGCAAGGCGCAGGCTTTCTTGGGCTAGGGTCAATGTTTTGTTCGAGCGACGGTGAAAGAGTGAGAATTCGCTAAGGTCGAGCAACACCATTGCTTCACCAAGGCGATCGCCCTCAGCTCGATACAGTTCTAGGGCTTGCTCCAGTTGCGCCCGTCCTGCCGATTTCTCCCCCATCCGGTAGCGCTCCAACGCCGCTTGATGGCGTTCTGCGGCGCTGGCAGACTCTAATTGAACATTCTGCTCCGCGATCGCTTCTGCTATTTCGGTTGGGGTTTTATTCGCCTTGACCCAACCCATCGGTGCGCTGGTCAGCAAAACCGCTACACCTGCTGCTAAACCCTGTTGCCAAACCATCACATCCTGATACACATTAGATATTGCTGTTGTTAGTGTAGCTCACCCCATCACTGCTTATTCTGATTCCGACACCGGCCCTGGCACAAACTCCACCTCAGTACAATCCTTGACAATCGAGAGCGGTACACCCTGCCGCTGCACCTGATGTACCGTGGGGCAATGGTCAAATAACGTTGGTAACTCCAAATAAACCATCGAGACATAATAATCAGGCTGTGCCCCAACCCCATACTCTAAATCTTCCTCTAGGTTCAGCACCGCCAGATCGGGGCGCACAGAAATCTCCCCCACATATTGCGGCCCGCCGATCGCCACTGTTGCCTTCTTCTTGGCCACACCATTGAGCCAGGTAATGCTCTCCCGTAGACTCACGCCCCAATAGTCGATGTCATATTGGCCATAGGCCGCAGGTAGCCCACCCGAGAGCCGATTGAAATAAACATATTGATGAGGATGCAGCCGGATCATATCGAGCACCAACGGACTGAGGCAGACTACCAATAACGAAAGAGCTGTAAACCGTCGCCAGCGGCCAATGAGTTGCTGGTAACTCCAGATTAGACCCCAAGCAGCGATCGCCGCCAAACTCGGAATCACAAACAAAAACTGCCGCATCCCGCCATAGACCGACGCATTGGTCAGGATCGCGGCCAATGGCAATCCGAAGCTTTGCAAGAGAACTAAAATTG
>JAAHHN010000254.1 GCA_010672165.1 Spirulina sp. SIO3F2
TGGTCTACAAGCCTGCACAGATGAGCGTGGAAACCTTGGAAGCGGGCTATTGGCAGTCCTATCGAGATTTCTACAGTTGGAGTTCGATTTGGCGGGCAGCTCAAACCAAAGCCAATTGGCGATCGCAACTGCGGCATCTCTCCTATACGGGAGCTTGGAAGAAAGCCGAACCGATTTGGGATCTGTTGATTCGCTTCAAGGGAGTGAATCGGATTTTGCCGTTGTTGGAGCACACCTTGAATCGGTTTGAAGACTTGAAACCAGGGCGTGAGAACCGGACAATGTCCCCCTTGAAGCCACGTCCCTTTTTAAATCTGTTCTAGAAGATATGTTGCTGCTGCCAAGCCCGAGAGCACGGCATTTTCTAAATTCAGTGTTGGTCTGGTGGGCAAAGCGGGCGCAAATGCATCACCCGCTATAACGAATGGCGCTGGAGCAGGCATAGATAAATAGCGATCGCCATATACAGTTTGGGGTTGACTGTATTGCCAGCGATGAATGCTATAGTCCACCACTGGGCTGCCCAACCAAGGAACAGCCGCATCCAATAGGTGTTGGGCAATGTCCCCCTCAGGTGCATCCCAATAGGTTCGGCTAAACTCAGGGGTTGCGTGGAGTGTGGCCGCCGGAATAGTTGAGATCCCCTTCTTTTGGTTACAAGCCAGCCAGGCCAAAGCCTCATCTTGGCACTGTAAACCGGCCTCAGGAATTTGGCTCGGCCCTGCCAGCAGCGCTAACACTGCAATACAGGGGTCATACACAATCGCCTCTAAGCCATTCTTCAACTCAGATGGCAGAGCGATCACACTGGTGTTGAACAGCTCTAAAATCTGAGGCACAGGCATTGCCAACAAGAGTGATTGAGCTGCAAAGTCCTGGTTTTGTGCGGTCTGAGCCAGCCAGCGATCGCCTTGGTAACGAATGGCAGCCACTCGGGTTTGAGTGTGAACGGTTAATGTTTGCGCTAAATGTTTGGCAATGCTGCGATTGCTGAGGCGGCCGCGATAATACGTAATCGCTGAACGGGCAGATGTTTCTGGCCAAGGCACTACAACATCTTCGGCTAACCACTGCTCGACCCAAGCCTGAAAACGGCGATCGCTGACTTCAAATCGTTGCATCCCATAGTCAAATTGGCCCTTACTGCCATTGGGATGGGCCAGCCGTCGAGTGGCGAAACGTCCCCCAATCCCCCGCCCTTTATCCAGAATTGTTACCGCAACATCGGTGTTCTGGAGTTGCGTCCCTGCAATCAAACCAGTGATGCCACCTCCAATAATCAGACAAGAAGGTTGAGCTTGAGATGTCATCGCTTTTGCAGGCCAATACAAGAGAGCATCGTCAAATTATCAGAAATTTTGATCAAGTGGGGAATCATGGTAAATCACGCGTTCGGTTAGCGATCGGTCAGGTTCGGGAACATACACTGTATTGTCTCTTGACAGCGTGAAGATACAATGCATGTAGATGGCGTAAGATCGCTCAATTCCTTGTAGAGAAAGCGATCGCACCAATTCTGCAAACAGTCGGGAATTTCTTTAGCACTCCCGGAGGGAGAGTGCTAAATTGGCTAGTGGAACAATTATGAACAGTAACTATGGCAAAGATTGTTTCTTTTAAGGAAGAATCCCGTCGCGCCCTTGAAAAAGGCGTGAACACCTTGGCCGATGCCGTGCGGATTACCCTCGGCCCCAAGGGTAGAAATGTACTTTTAGAGAAAAAGTTCGGTGCGCCCCAAATCGTAAATGATGGCATCACCGTTGCTAAAGAAATTGAAGTCGAAGACCCCCTGGAAAACACAGGTGCTCGCCTGATCCAGGAAGTGGCGTCTAAGACCAAAGATATTGCGGGCGATGGCACCACCACCGCTACCGTGATTGCCCAAGCCCTGATCCGGGAAGGGATGAAGAATGTGGCTGCTGGTGCAAATCCTGTGGCCCTCAAGCGTGGTATTGAGAAGACCATCAACTTACTGATTAAAGAGATCGAGCAGGTGGCTAAGCCTGTGGAAGGAGACGCGATCGCCCAGGTGGCTGCTGTTTCTGCGGGGAACGACACCGAAGTGGGTGACATGATCTCCCAAGCAATGGGTAAAGTCACCAAAGATGGTGTAATCACCGTTGAAGAATCTAAGTCCATGGCCACCGAACTCGATGTGGTGGAAGGGATGCAGATCGATCGCGGTTACACCTCTCCTTACTTCGTCACCGACCCCGAGCGCCAGATCGTGGACTTTGAAAGCCCCATGATTTTGATCACGGACAAGAAAATCAGCGCGATAGCTGACCTTGTGCCTGTGCTGGAAAAAGTAGCTCGCTCCGGTAGCCCCTTGCTGATCATCGCAGAAGACGTGGATGGTGAAGCCCTGGCTACCCTGGTGGTGAACAAGGCGCGGGGTGTGCTGAATGTGTGCGCGATTAAAGCGCCTGGCTTCGGCGATCGTCGCAAGCAGATGCTCCAAGATATCGCGGTGCTCACGGGTGGGCGTGTGATTTCTGAAGAGGTGGGCTTAAGCCTCGAAACCGTAACCCTCGAAATGCTGGGCAAAGCTCGCAAAGTCACCGCTGAAAAGGACAACACCACAATCGTCGCCACAGGTGAACAGTCTGGTGATGTGCAAAAGCGCATTGGTCAAATCCGGAAGCAACTGGATGAAACCGATTCCGATTACGATCGTGAGAAGTTCCAAGAGCGGATCGCCAAGCTTGCTGGCGGTGTAGCAGTGATCAAAGTAGGGGCAGCCACTGAAACCGAACTCAAAGATCGCAAACTGCGCATCGAAGACGCCCTGAATGCCACAAAAGCTGCGGTGGAAGAAGGGATTGTTCCCGGTGGTGGTACAACCTTGATTCGCTTAGCAGCTAAAGTGCTGGAGCTCAAGGGTCAATTGGGCAACGAAGAGGAGCAAGTCGCTGCGGACATCGTAGCCCGTGCCCTCGAAGAACCCCTGCGTCAACTCTCCAACAACGCTGGTGTTGAAGGCTCTGTGGTCGTGGAGAAAGTCCGCGCCAGTGACTTCAATGTGGGCTACAACGCCATGACTGGGGTTTATGAAGATATGATCGCGGCTGGTGTGATTGACCCAGCTAAGGTCGTGCGTTCTGCACTGCAAAATGCCTCCTCCATTGCAGGTATGGTTCTAACCACCGAAGCGCTGGTGGTTGAGAAGCCTGAACCCGCTCCCCCGATGCCTGCTGGTGATCCCGGCATGGGCGGCATGGGCGGCATGGGCGGCATGGGCGGCATGGGTGGTATGGGCGGCATGGGTGGTATGGGCATGATGTAAGCCCAGCCGATTCTGGCTCACGCGATTCCATAACTAAACAAAAGGGGGACGCTTGCTTCGTCCCCCTTTTGTTGTGTATTGTTGTAAGTCTGGGCCTAAATTCAAGCCCACTTATAAACTTTAATTTTGTACCCAAAATCGTAAACGGTTAGGAGATCGTAAATATATGGCTCGCTATAGAGGCCCTCGCTTGCGTGTTGTACGCCGACTGGGAGAACTGCCGGGTTTAAGTCGTAAGACCCCGCGCAGGGCTTATCCCCCAGGACAGCACGGGCAGGCCCGCCGCAAACGGTCTGAATACGCCATCCGACTTGAGGAGAAGCAAAAGCTTCGCTTCAATTATGGCGTTTCAGAGAAGCAACTCGTGAATTACATGAAGAAAGCCCGGAAGGCGACGGGTTCAACGGGAACCAAGTTGCTGGAACTGCTGGAAATGCGTCTTGACAATACAGTGTTTCGCTTAGGCATGGCGGGCACTATTCCGGGGGCACGACAGTTAGTGAATCATGGCCATGTGACGGTTAATGGCCGCGTGGTGGATATTGCCAGTTATCAATGTCGTCCAGGGGATGTGATCGCGCCGCGCGATCGCGATCGCTCCAAAAAGTTGGTGCAAACTAACATGGAGTACCCGGGTTTGGCAAATGTGCCCAATCACCTTGAGTTCAACAAAGAAACCATGATCGGTAAGGTCAATGGCATTATTGAGCGCGAATGGGTAGCAGTACCGATTAATGAACTGATGGTAGTTGAGTATTATTCCCGGAAGGTTTAATTTTGGCAACGGCCCGTTTATGGGTATTGCTAAAGTAAAAAGGGTGAGCCATTGGCTCACCCTTTTTACTTTGTTCTTTGTAAGGCGATCGCCTTATTCTGTTATGGCTAATCCATTTCCAGGGATGAACCCTTACCTTGAGCAGCCTGATTATTGGTCAGACTTCCATAATCAGTTGGTCGCCGCGATCGCTCGCTATCTGGTGCCACAATTGTTGCCGAAATATCGTGTAGTGATGGACAAGTGGGTCTACAGCACCACGAGCAGTAATCTCACTGTGGCTCTCGGTCGGCCGGATGTGGCGGTGCAACAACGGCCAGACGTTGATTCTCCCCTGGCAACCATGATGGCACGATCGACAGTTAAGCCTGTCCAGGTTCAAATCCCCCTCCCCATCATAGAACGCCGTCAAGCCTATCTTCAAGTTAAAGATCTCGCCACCCAAGCTGTTGTTACGGTGATTGAAGTACTCTCCCCAGCCAACAAGCAGGGTAAGGGGCGGACACAATATGAGGCGAAACGAGAGCAAGTGTTCAGAAGCCTGAGTAATCTGGTGGAAATTGATCTGCTCCGAGCTGGCCAGTCTTTTTTACTTCAACCCCATGACAGCCATTACCGGATTCTGATCAGCCGTGCCGCCCAACTTCCCCAAGCTGATCTGTATGGTTTTAATCTGGCAACACCAATTCCGACAGTTCCCCTACCTCTAAGACCGGAAGAAGGAGAAGCGGAACTCCCCCTACAACTGCTAGTGGATCAACTCTACGACGAGCTGGGCTACGACTACTTTATAGACTACGAGCAAGACCCACCCCCGCCTTGGTCACGCCAGGACTTGAACAGCTTCAAGCCACCCGCGATAAACGAGACGTCTCCAAGCGATTGAGCCAACCTTGGAGATACTTTTGATTTGCCGCTTTCTCTTCTGGATCGGTACTATCCAGCGGGTGTGGAGCGAGACCCCGAACAGCGGCAGTGGTCACACAAAACATGGATTTTTGGAAGCTCTCACAGATTTGAATGCGTAAATCCTCCATTTGCCGCGTGGTGCCTTGATAGACCGCCATTAAATAATCCGGGATGAAATGCCGCATATCTTGCATCAGGAGCGTGGGCGGAATCCCAGACCCTCCAATAGGCAACGGATCAGCGTAGAGCGCACCATAGGCAAATACTGATTGCTCAAACGGAATCTGATAAGCCTGGGCATTGTAAGAGATTGTGCCTGGAAAAGGAGTCCCTCGGAAGAAAACCGCCTCCACATAGGGCACACCCGTATCCATTAAGAACGTAAGTCCCAGCGATTTAGGCATCAAGTCATAGGTTTGGCCCCCAAGCTGCACACTATAGGTAATGGGTTTAGCCGCATCTTTGACTAAGCCATCTAAAATATGTTGTACTACAGCGGGGATATCGTTGATCTCACCTGCGTCGTAGCGATCGCTCAACTCCAGAAAAATCTCACTCATCACTGTCCAGAATTGCCCCAAGCCACTGTAGTAGCAATATTGGCGTACTTGCTCCGGCATAAAATTAGGGAAGAGTTTGTGGAGTCCTAACATCACAGGGTTTCCCCGCCAGCGAGCTTGGATCGCAGCTTCTGCCGCTTGGGCGAATTCGGGCGTATCCAGATAGGCATCTAAACCGCCACCCCCGTGCCAAAACATCGCCTTCATACAATATTCGGCATATTCAAAATTGATGCGATCGTGCCACCAATGCTTGAAGAGTCGTTTCTGCGTGAGATCTCCATTGAAATACTTAAAAAACGGAAACAGACGCATAAACTGATATTCAGCAATATAGTTTAAGTTGCAGGCATAGGCATCGAGCACCACACCATAGCTTTTAAGGATGCCGACCACTTCAATGAGATTTTCTGGACTATCGTGCAAAAATGCCCCATCTGTGGCAAAGCGCTCAAACCATTCTTCTGGAGTTGGGGGACGGGTTGATGAGGGTGCAGGTGGGGGAGCTATAACCATGATGGGTGTTTTAATTGACGCTGATTAATTCAAAATTCAAAAAGATAATTTATGGGTCTGTAGGGTGGGTATAGCCCACCACAACCACGGATTAAATCCCCTCACAAACCCGGAGCAATCAAAGACTCTGTAATCGCGTTCGGGAGATCGCCTAGCTCCATTGTCGGTGCGATCGCTGCCGCTGTCGGCCGGACACTTGTCCGCAACACCAGCTCCGTCGCTTGACTATCACTCCAGCGCACCACCCAACTGGGAACGAGGCCAAACAGCAAAATAAAACTCATTAACGCAAGAGCTGGCGCATGCTCCTTAAAAGCAACCCGGGGCAGATTCGTTAAGTTATCTGGTAGTCGCCCAAAGAAAACCCGGTTCACCATCAGCAGGAAATACACTGCGGTTAAGCCTGTGCCAACGATACAGAGGAGCGTTGCGATCGGGAAGATGGGGAACGAGCCTCGGAAGACCAAAAACTCAGCGATAAAGCCCACTAACCCTGGTAAACCCGCACTGGCCATAACACCCACAATAATCAAACTTCCCGTGATTGGTAAACCCCGTTCTGGATTCAACAAGCCACAGAGCACATTGACATCCCGAGTGCCCGTTTTCTTGTAGACCACACCCACCAGCAAAAAGAGGAATGCAGAAATCAAACCATGGCTGACCATTTGGAAGACGGCAGCATTCATGCTGAGGGGCGTTGTCGCTGAGGCGGCCAGGAGAATGTAGGCCATGTGCGCGATCGAAGAATAGGCCACCACCTTCTTCATATCTTGCTGGGCGATCGCACTCAAGGCTCCATATAAAGCACTCACGCCCGCCAAGTAGGCGAGCCACGGAGCCATCACCACCCACGCCTCAAAGAACAGACCCACACCAAATTTAAGCAGTGCGTAGGTTCCCAGCTTGAGTAGCACCCCGGCCAATAGAACTGAAATCGGTGTTGAGGCCTCCACGTGGGCATCTGGGAGCCAGGTGTGGAATGGAAAGATCGGAATCTTGATAAAGACCCCCACCAGCAGAAGGGCGAGGAGGATTAATTGCAACGTCAAGGGCAAATGGTGTTGACGTAGCGGTTCATAGTCAAAGGTACTGGCGCCACTGGCCCAGACCAGACCCAGGAATGCGGCTAAGACCAAAATCCCGGAGACAGCCGTATAGATCAAGAACTTCATTGCCGCATAGCCCCGTCGACCGCCGCCCCAAATGGCAATTAAGAAGTAGAGGGGGATAATCTCGGCTTCGTAGAAGAGAAAAAACAGCAGTAAATCTTGGGCGAGGAAAGCACCGGCTGCACCTGCATTCAACAGCAACATCAGGGCATAGTAAAAGCGGGGCCGATGTTGGTCAGGCTTAGTGGCCACAACCGCAATCAGGGTTAAAGCGCTATTGAGGCCAATTAAAGGCAGCGATAAACCATCCAGACCCAAATGGTAATTCAAGCCTAGGAATTGGAGCCAGGGCAGAAACTCGTTGTATTGGGGCGAGAGCTGGCTGGGGTCGAATTGGGCAATCAGGACTACAGTAAGACCTAAAAGAATCACCGTGATTGCGAGCGCCACCTGACGAAAACGAGGGGATTTGGGATCAACCGGCAGCAGCGCAATCAAAATTGCCCCCAAGACCGGCCCCCAGATTAATGTACTTAGCATAAATGTTTTGAATCCTCCCTAACCAACTGCAATTGTTTCAGAGACAGTAGCCCACAAGCCTGTGAAGACCGACCATTGACCACTCAAAATTAGCCAGAACAATACGGCAACGCCCAAGATCATCGTCAGGAGATAGAACTGAGATTGACCTGACACATTGTATTTGAGAGAACTGCCACTAAAGATCGTGGCCAAACCGACTAAATTCACCAAGCCATCGACGATGTAGCGGTCAAACCAAGCGGTAAATCGTGAGGCCGTCGAAACTGCGGCAACGACAGTCAGCTTGTAAAACTGCTCGATATAAAAGTCATAGGCGAAGAGATCTTGCAAAAAGCGTAGCGATCGCTGGTTTGGTCTGGCCCAAGCGCGGTTGAGGGGAATCCAAAAACCCGCCACACAGCCAATTAACCCCGACACCATAATGATGGGAATATGACTGATAGCCAGCCAATGTTCACGGTTCGTAATAGGTGCATGGGGACTCAGCCAGAGAGGCCATTGGTGCGGAACCAATGCGACCAAAACCACTGCAATGGTTAAGGAAACCATCGGCAACGCCATTGCCCAAGGCACTTCCGGTGCTCGGCGTGTTTTGGCTTGGGGTTCTCCCAAGAAGACCAAACGGAAGACTCGAATTAGATTGATCGCACTCAGAATATTCACAAAGATCACGATCCCCACCAGCCAAATGGGTACATACCATTGTCCATTGAACCAATGGTCGAACGTCCAAAACATCCCCAAAGGCAATAGCGCCAGCAATCCGGCACTACCAACAACATAGGCTGTTGTTGTGGCCGGCATCCGCGACCAGAGACCGCCCATTTCTGTAATGTTCTGACTGCTCGTGGTCAAGATCAGGGAACCAATGCTCATAAAGAGCAAAGCCTTGGCAACTGCATGGGTAAACAAGAGTAGAAAGGCCACATCCACCTGCCCCAAACCCACCGCAATAAACACCAGACCCATATAAGCACTGGTGGAATGGGAGAGCGTTCGCTTGATATCAATTTGCGCGATCGCCATTAGGGACGCTCCCACCGCAGTAACCGTCCCAATAACGATCAACGTATCCGAGACCACAGGTGAGAGACTAAAAATAGGTTGCAGCTTGATCAATACATAAGCCCCTGCACTCACCACTACAGAGTTCCTTAGAATGCCCGCTGGATTTGGGCCTTCCATCGCCTCATCCAACCACAGGTTCAAGGGGAATTGAGCACATTTACCGATTGGCCCAGCAATGAGGGTTAAGCCAATAAGGGTTGCGGTCAAGGGTGCGATCGGGGATGTAACAGCCCAATGTTCCAGTTCACTAAAGTCGAGGCCAGCTCCATCACTCGATAGTGCCACCATCCCCATCAACAGCAACATATCCCCAACCCGCTTGGTCAAGAAAGCATCGCGAGCGGCTGTGACCACCAAGGGCTGAGCATACCAAAACCCCACTAGGAGATAAGTCGAAAGAATCAAGACTTCCAGAAAACCATAGCTCAAGAATAACGAGTCACTGAGCGCCAAACCACTCAAGGCCGCTTCAAACAAACCCATCAGTCCATAAAAACGAGCCAATGACCAAT
>JAAHHN010000255.1 GCA_010672165.1 Spirulina sp. SIO3F2
GAGCATGATCTCTAGGAGCTCTAAGTCAGTCATCGCAAGAGTTTAAAGTCTAACTGACGACAGTCCCTAGCAATGTCACTTCCTTCTCATCTTTCTAAACAATCCCTCAGCCGCCCATAAAACCCTGCCACCTGCTTCCAGCCCTGCGTCCCCCCCATCCATTTCCGTGACGGCAAATGGCCCAACGGTGCTTTCAAGTTGTACTGCAAATAATTGTGATTCGGTGGATTGGCGATCGGCCATCCGATGCGATCGCAAAACTGAACATAATCTCCTGCCACCGCCGTGTAAATTTCCAATTGCACACCCAGACCAAACCGTGCATCGCTATACTTGCGCCACAACAGTTCCAGTCCCTTAAGATCTGCGCAAGGTAAACGCGGTAGATCGTTGGGGAACAGATAGCCGCTCTTGGGTTTATGGACGAGTTGACAGAGAATCTCGCGGGTGAGGTCATCGGCAATCCGCCAACGCTTGCGAGTGAGGGCCGTTTTGAGTTCTGTATAGTCAATCCGCACCGTGGGAATTGTGGGTGCGGTGGGTACAGTGGGCTGAGTGGAGACGATCGCCTCAGCCTCATGCTCTGGTTCTGAGGGCGTTGAAGGGATGGCTTGCGGTGGGCTAGAACGGGTGGGTGGGCGATGCACCCCCAAGCTGCGTAATACTGCGATCGCGCTCTGAGACCGTTGCCGCAGGGAAGGAGCTAGCAGTTGGTTGAGCACTTTCACCACTGCCGGACTTAGTTGGGTATGGGCGGGCAATTGTTCACGCCATTGCCAGCGCTCGTTCACTACATCAAACAAATCATCGGGATCAACGCCTGTGAGCAGGTTGATACAGGTTGCCCCCAAGCTGTAGAGATCGCTGGCGGGGAGCACCTTACCCCGCATCTGTTCTGGCGCCATAAAGCCCGGTGTGCCAATAATTGTTGCCCCACCAATCAATGCGGTTTCAGTGAACACCCGCGCCACCCCAAAGTCAATCAACACAAACTGGCGATCGCGGCGACGCAGCATAATGTTTTCCGGCTTGATATCCCGGTGGATAATGTTGCGCTCATGGATGAAGTGGAGCACAGGCAGGAGGCTTTTCAATAGCCGCTCAATATGGGCTCCTGAGCGCTGGGCGCAGCTCCACTGTGCAGGGTTGAGAGAGCGACCGTCAATAAACTCTTGCACCAGATAGAGTTGACCCTGATGCTCAAAGTAAGCGAGTAACGCTGGAATTTGGGGATGATTGCCCAATTGGCTCAGGCGAAGCGCTTCCTGTTGAAATAAACTTGTGACCTTATCCTGGGTGGCAGTATTGTCCGTCTGGAAATACAGTTGCTTGATCACACATTTGGGCGTTTGGGGGAAATGGAGATCCATCCCCAGAAACGTTCGCCCAAAGCCGCCTTGATCAATGGCCTTAAGCACCCGATAACGATCTTTCAAGTTAAGATTCTGGCCACAGGCAGCACAGTGGGTTTGTCGATCGCGGTTTTGGGGATGGGTACAGTCTGGGTTGAGACAATAGGCCATGATGAGGGTCAAGTTCCCCTAGACGGGTGGAGTTGGGAACAGAAAAAGCAAGTAGGGGAAGGTTTAAAACCTTCCCCTACAGGATATTGCTCAAATCAGCGATCGTCGAATGGTGATGCTGCCCATTAAGCTGCGATCGCACCCATTTCCACTGCATCGGCCACAGAAACCAAAATCGTCAGCCGTTCGCGGGGATCATTCTCAACCCGTGCGATCGTGACAGTTTTACCGGAATAAATAGTGGCGGCGGCTGTTTCGAGATCAGCCTTGATCGCCGCAAATGCCTCATCGGTGTTGGGGTAATTGAGGCGATCGTTGGCGATGTAATAAAACTGGTTGCCTTGGAGCTTAACCTGGCCCGAAACCCGCTGATCGGCTTCGAGTAATGCTCCGAATTGAGCCGTGCGTTGAACGAGGTTGACGAGGCGATCGCCGTGAGTCTCGCCTTCTGGAATCTTAGCCTGGGCAGAGAGGCCATATTCACCGCCACCATGCTCCATCGCATAATTAATCTCATGAGTGATCAGCATAATCCCAGGGCCATCCGGCACATGACGGTAGTCCACTACATCCAGCAAAACGCCAGGAATCTTCCGGTCTCGAATCCAATCATGGAAGATCGGGATTAGGGCTTCTTCATCCAGATTAGTTGCAGGTTGGGCGAGGAATTTAACACAAAATCGGTTAGACATAGGAGTTTAAATAAGGAAAGTTATGTAGGGTGGGCAACGCCCACAAATGCAGGATTTGCAACTCAGGCTTATTATTGGGTTGACGTCAGGAAACCCAACAATAAGCCTCTGGCGATTTCATTCAGTAGTTGCGTAGGGTGCGTTAGCGAAGCGTAACGCACCGAATAATAAGCTTCTGGATAATTACAGCGTGGGTGTTCCAGAGCGCCAATTCTTGGTGGTGTGTTACGCAGGTCATAATATTGTTCCAATTCCATCAATATCCCAACCTGCTAACACACCCTACAAGTAACGGGTGCTTAAGCCTTTGCCAACTCGTTATCGAGAAGCCACTTCTTAAAGCTGACAGGGCTAGTAATCCCTTTCTCCGCCATGCGTCCGTAACACTCGTGGGAAGCCTCGATAAACAGCCGTGCTTCTTCAATGAGCTGCTTGGCGCTATCAAGCGTTGCCGTGTCTGAACGGCTTTCATAGGCTTTCAAAAAGTAGCTCGCAAACTTGCCCTTAGCAAAGGGGTCAAAGAACAGCTCCGTGTCATAGAAATAGGTTCGGAAGTCCGCCACGATCGCATCCGGATCATCGGAAATATCAATATTCTGGAGCTTAAGTAACGCCTGAGCCGCTTTGGCCATAGATTCAAAGGCTTTGTCTTGAGCTTGTTGAACATTACCGTTCTGGCTATCTCCTTCAAGCAGCAATGTGGCATCAAAGTGGGCGCTCTCGGCGGTGGCAACACCAAAGTCCGTCAACGTCACCACTTCACCCGCACATTCACCAATACCGATGTCCCCGAGCGTATATTCTCGCGCATCCGCCCAGTCCACATAGAAAGAGGGGTCTTCTTCGTAGGCTGGCACTGTCGTGAGCGGTTTAACTTGCTCTTTGATCGCTTTTTTCCCGATCCGGTTCACAAATGCAGGGAAGGCTTCTTCACCTTGGCGATCGCGCATAAACCAATCCACCAACAACTCCACCACATCAGGAACACGTTTCGAGGGTACAACCCCCAGAGACTGCCCATATTCTGCAGCGTTATGATCCCATTTGCCGCCCAGGATCAGGTGGAAGTGGGGCACGCGCCGCCCGGAAAGTAGACGGTTGGAACCATAGAAGCCAATCTCTGCCACCGTATGCTGACTGCAAGAGTTGAAACAGCCACTGACCTTGATGCGGATGTTGCGGACAGCTTCGTCGTACTGCATGGCTTTGTGGGCCAAGCGACGACGGAGTTCACCTGCAAGGCCGCGAGAGCTGGAGATCCCGAGCTTGCAGGTATCCGTGCCCGGGCAAGCGGCGATATCAATAATGGTTTGGGCACCCGGTGCATGGAGGTTAATTGCTTTGAGGGCTAGAAATAAAGCAGGCAAATCTGCATCATGCACCCAGCGGATCATCACATTCTGCTCCACCGTGGTGCGGATTGTGTCGTGGGTGAAGCGGCGCACCACATCAGCAAGCAGCCGGGTTTGACTGGCGGTGATATCTCCTAGGGGCAGGGCGATCGTAATCGCGTTGAAGCCTGCTTGACGCTGGGCGTAGACATTGGTGGCTTTCCAGTAATCAAAAGTTGCAGCTTCATCACCCAGATCAGGGGCAGCCCCTTGGGTGAGGGGTTCTGGCAAACCCCCCTCTTCATATTCAGGGATTTTACCCAGCCAGCTTGTCCATTCCGGATCGGCTTCGATCGCAGCTCGTTCTTCAATCACCAAGCGTCGGAATTCTTCAATCCCCAACTTGGCAACCAGAAATTTAATGCGGGCCTTATTGCGGTTTTGCTTTTCCCCTAGGCGAGCAAAGACCCGCGCGATCGCTTGGGAGAGGGGCAACAGTTCTTCGGGGGACACAAATTCATCAAAGAGTTTAGCCAGGTGGGGAACCGCACCTAAGCCGCCCCCCACATACATTTCAAAGCCATATTGCTTTTGGCCGTCCACCTCACGCTCGGTGGCAATTAAGCCTAGGTCATGCATGTAGGTTAGACCACAGGGATGCTGCTTACAGCCCGAGAATGCCACCTTAAACTTACGGCCAAAGTCCTGCACATCCCGATGCCCCAGGAAGTACTGAGCTGTTTCGTTGGCATAGCCGGTCACATCAAAGGTTTCATCGCGGCAGACCCCTGCCAAGGGACAAGCGGTAACGTTACGAACTGAGTTGCCGCAGGCTTCCCGCACCGTGATCCCCACCGCAGCCAAGCGGCGGTGCATATCGGGGATATCGACCATCGAGAGGAAGTGAAGCTGAATATCCTGACGGGTAGTGATGTGCAAGATCGAGTCGGAATATTCCTCAGCAATATCTGCCAGCACATTCATCTGCTCGGCAGTCATGCCACCATAGGGGATCTTGATGCGCTGCATCCCTGGCGCTTCCCACTTGGTGCCAGGGCCTTTGGTGAGGTGTTTATTCGGGAATGGAATTTCCACAGACTCCCGGCCATTGTCCCGGAAGCCGTTGTCGTAGCGCTGGCCGTAAGCACCGCGACGCAAACGGAGTTCTGCAAAGACTTTTTCTTCAAGCTTATCTTGAACCCGCAGTTCCATTTGGCTCTCAAAGGTGTCAATTTCTTCGGCCATATGGGGCGGAATCTGATCAGCAAGGGCGGCTTTCCAGGTACGAGTTTCTGAGGGCATGGATTTTTGAGGATGGGCTAATGCAACAAGGGATTTGATTAGCAGACCGGAATCAAACCCCTTCATTTAAAACAGGTCGGATTCAATATTGTTCCACAAACGTCAGGGCACAAACCAAGTCGTTAAGATTCGTCACTTTCTGCCAGGACGACCTGTCAGCGATCGCACCATCATTACCCTTCATTCATAAAGCCCCCACGCCAATCGGCAGCAGGGGCTTTCAAACCCACCTATTGATGTCAATGTCCCCAACGCTGGTCACTAAACCTTGCGCTTGATTCCCCGCAGTTGAGGGAGACGTTTTGTGCCTTGGCTCACCAGTTCCCCCAGCGCTTTTCCCCCTAGCTGTAAGGTGGGCTTGAGGAGATAGCCCAAGATGAAGAGTCCGGTTAGTAAGCTCAGCCAATTGCCGCGAATTCCCATACTGAGCTTTAGGGTCTCAGCAATCGCGATTGTCCCCTGTAAAATCAGAGTGATTTTCAGCCACTTTTCAACCCGCTGCTGCATCAATTGCCAACTAACATAAAGCGCCATCGCCCCCGCAAACAATGTCAGTAGCGCCAAAGCCATCCCCCCTTGCGTTTGAAGTAACAGCAGCAAAGGGCGGGCGCTATCGCTCTCCCCTAAGCCACTCCCTAACAACACCGAAAGGGCTGTTTGGACAAACAGGAACAGACTCAACGGCAACAGAACAATAGCGCTTATCAACTGTAGAGAACCCACTAGTTTGTAGGCTCGTGGTTCAGAAGTGATTTTCATGTTCAACGGGATTTAACGCAAAATTGATAAGTACAGTGAGGCCGAGTGGTTGTGAGAATTCACAAGAGGAGTGGCGAGCTCGGGACAAAGTAGAACCCAACTTGACCGTTCGAAGCAAAATAGCAATTATGGGCCAAGGTAGTGGCTCAATCAGGAAATATAGGACTTTGCTCGGACAGTTTTACAACTGTCAAATTTTCCTGATCTGCTAAATTAAGCACCCACAACATTACATCTTTCAAGAAAGCTCAAACAACGAGATGGTGAAATATGGCGCTGTGATTGAGCAACCTGGAAGTAGATGTCATGGGCGAACGATTTGCCAAGACTTAACTAGTGCAGCGTCAAGCTTAAAACTGTGAGTTATTCGTTTCCACATCACTTACTCGGCAATACTTCTATCGATAGACAACACACAAAATCAGATCTGACAGAACACTAGCTTGCAAAGGAACACCACAGCCCTAATTGAGTTGGATACGCATGGTTGGTGGCTGTAAGCCAACTCAATAACATTGCAGTGAGCGTACTTCCCACTGTTGTAAAAGAATTTCCAGAAAAACGGGGTAAAATTTCAACAAATCTCAACGATCGCCAGCAGATTGCTCTGTATTACATTGATGACAGCGTGATTTCCGGAAGGGTTGCCACCTGTTGTGCGTTGCCTCTGCTCTCGGCGTTCTCACCCTCTGCCCGCTGACAACGGACTTGAAACGGGCAAAAGCGACAAGCCTGGTGGTGCTGTTGGGCATCCACGGCTGGAAACACCACATCCCTTTGCCCATCATCTGTGGTTAGGGTTTGGAGTTGTGTCCATAGGTTACATAAGCGAGTTCGTACCTGTTCATGCTGGGGCGTGGTGTAGTCTAAACGCCAAGACTCCGGTGTCTTATCTGTTTGGACAAACCAGTATGTCATCGAGACCTGTTCCGGTTCATAATCCGAGGTTTCCACTAAAACAAAGGGATAGAGCAGGGTTTGCCAATTGTGGGCCAGTTGTTTGAGATTGGGGGGCTTGGGATAGGTCTTCCAATCCAAAATATGGGCGCGATCGCGTTCAATGACCAGCAGATCATAGACCACCACCAACAGTAGCTGCTCTGACCAAGCGAGCAACCGCCGATGCTCGGCTTCGCGTGTAGCGTGGGTTTGTAATTGGGGTACGGCAGCAACAAGCGCTGCGATCGCTTGGGTCATGGTGGGGTCAGCGCCAAGATGGGGCGCGATCGCCAGACCCAACAGATATTGCTGCATCAACAGGTGGAACTGGCTGCCCCAATCAGTGCGGTTTTGGAACTCCGGATCAAGGGGAGCGGCAAGCTGCTCCAGGTATTGGTATTGGTACCGCCGTGGACATTGTTCAAAGCTATTGAGATGCCCTTGGGTCAGGGTTTGTAGGGGAAGGGGTAAGGACATGGGTAAATCTTAAGCTCACCTTAATCTGTATCACGGACTACATCTCTTTCAAGGGGGTTCCTCTAGGATTAGCCACTTGAGTTCTGTTTCGTCACGTGGGTGAAACA
This sequence comes from Spirulina sp. SIO3F2, assembly GCA_010672165.1. Taxonomy (GTDB): domain Bacteria; phylum Cyanobacteriota; class Cyanobacteriia; order Cyanobacteriales; family Spirulinaceae; genus SIO3F2. The sequence goes on from JAAHHN010000255.1 coordinate 7,131, forward strand.
CAATACAAAGCTAATGTGAATGTGAGGCTTAAACGCAGACGATGGTACAACGATTAGGAAGACGCAAATTTTTGGTTTACGGCTCCGCAGCCTTGGGAACCAGCATTCTCCTTAAAGCTTGTGGTGCGCCCCCGGAAGACGCAGCAGATAAAGGAGATGGGGATAAAAAATCCGCTGGTGGTGATGGAGATACCATCAAAGTCGGGATTCTTCACTCCCTAACCGGCACGATGGCAATCAGTGAAAATACCGTCGTGGATGCAGAGAAGCTTGCCATCAAAGAGATCAACGAAGCAGGCGGAGTGCTGGGTAAGCAAATTGAAGCCATTGTTGAAGACGGCGCTTCTGACTGGCCCACGTTCAACGAGAAAGCCGCTAAGCTCATTGATCAAGATGAAGTTGCTGTAGTCTTCGGCTGTTGGACATCGGCAAGCCGCAAGGCTGTGCTCGATACCTTTGAGTCCAAAGATCATATGTTATGGTATCCCGTGCAGTATGAAGGACAAGAATGTTCTAAAAATATTTTCTACACGGGTGCAGCCCCTAACCAACAAATTGAGCCCGCTGTGGATTGGTTGCTAGAAAATAAAGGGAAAGAATTCTTCTTGGTGGGTTCCGATTATGTCTTCCCTCGGACTGCTAACACAATCATCAAAGAGCAGCTCAAAGCCAATGGTGGTGAAACCGTAGGGGAAGACTATCTGCCCTTAGGTAACACGGAAGTCACCCCAATTATCACAAAAATCCAGCAGGCTCTGCCCAATGGTGGCGTCATCTTCAATACCCTCAACGGGGATAGCAACGTTGCTTTCTTTAAGCAGATGCAAGGCGCAGGTCTAGGTCCCGACAAGTACCCGGTTATGTCTGTGAGTGTTGCCGAAGAAGAAGTGCGTCAAATTGGCCCCGAATTCCTGACCGGTCATTACGCAGCCTGGAACTATTTCCAGTCGGTCGATACCCCTGAAAATGAAAAGTGGGTCGAAGCGTTCAAAGCAGAATATGGCGAAGATCGCGTGACCAACGATCCGATGGAAGCGGCTTACATCATGGTATACCTTTGGAAGCAAGCGGTTGAAACGGCGGGCACCACGGATCTTGAAGCGGTTCGGGAAGCCGCAATTGGGCAAGAGTTCGATGCGCCTGAAGGCAAAGTCACCATGACCGCCAACCACCATATCTCCAAGACGGTTCGGGTGGGTGAAATCAAGGAAGATGGCCAGTTTGAAGTGGTCTTTGCCACGGATGGCCCCGTTGATCCCTTACCGTGGAACCAATATGTTCCTGATACCAAGGGCTATGCCTGTGACTGGTCTGACCCTGAAAAGGGTGGCAAGTATAAGGTCGAAGCCTAACGGATTGGGTCTTTTTATCAACACGTTAAGCAAGGGGCTGGAGCCCCTTGCTTCATGCTAGGGTGACGCTATTCAGTTAAGCAGTTGTTGCTCGTTACCTAGCTCTGCCAGGTAAGCCTTTTGTTGGCAATCCCCTCTTGGGAGGAGTACCCACAGGGGGAGGTGGGTAGATCCACTCAAACTCCCACCAGACAATGAATACGGCGTTAAGTTCGCGCTAATGATTTCAAACCTATCCAAAATAACCACAACAGAACAAGTCTGCTGTTTTGCCACACTGCAAACGAATGTTAGCAATCTTTCAGAGCATTTTTCAGGGCGTCTTTAACGGCATTAGCATTGGCGCAGTGCTGTTAATTGCGGCGCTCGGTTTGGCCATTGTTTTTGGTCTGATGGGCGTGATTAACCTAGCCCACGGGGAACTTATGATGCTGGGAGCCTACACCACCTACTTGGTGCAAAACGGCTTCAAAGTCTTAGGGGATCCCTGGTTTAGCGTCTATACCATTGCGGCGATTCCCGCAGCCTTCTTAGTGGCAGCGTTAGTGGGGTTGATTCTCGAACGGGGTGTAATCCGATTTCTGTACGGCAGACCATTGGAAACCCTGCTGGCAACTTGGGGCGTGAGTCTGATTTTGCAGCAGGCGGTGCGGAGCATCAACCCCCGGAATGTCGATGTAACGCCGCCAGCCTGGCTGC
>JAAHHN010000256.1 GCA_010672165.1 Spirulina sp. SIO3F2
TCGTGGCGGGGTCATCCACACCATGGAACTCGCCGAAGCCCTCCATCGACTAGGGCAAGAAGTTTGCATCTTTGCATTGAATAAAGACGGCGGCCAATTTTGTCGCCCCCTGCAATGTGACTATCGCCTCGTGCCCACCAACCCCCTGGCACTACAACCGATCGCCTCGTCCAACAACGCATCCAGGAATATGTGGACTACTTCCAAGCCCATCCAGACCCCTATGACATCTATCACGCAAGACTGTATTAGTGCCAACGTCCTTGTGATGCTGCGCGATCAGGGCTACCCCATCCCCCGCACCATCCACCATTCCGCGGCTGTCATTGGGCATCAGCTCAGCAGGGTGCATCACGACGCAGGCAACTACGATGCGGCAGAAATGCTCTTCCTAATGCAGCGGCTGGATGCGGTGGGGAGGTAGAGCTAATGAGCCTTGCACCATTGATTCTTATCATCGGCATCCTCTTCTGGTCAACGCTGGCATTCCTCGCCGCCCGCCAAACCATGCGCGATTCCCAAAAGCCCCTACGACGCTGGGTGCAACCCCTAGGCTGGGGTCTCTGGCTTGTGTTGGGGATTGCTGTTTCGATCGCGCTAGCCTGTAGCTCAATGCAAATGCAAATCTTCCAGAACCCAGACCCCTTTACCGCCCTCCCAATGGTTATCGCCCTGTTTAGCAGCATGATTGCCGCCGCAGCCCTAGCCTGTATTCTAGAGCGATAAACCCCCCGAATTCCGTTGTCTACCGCTACGTTGTCTACCGCTACCCCACCCCTCCTCACTGAAGCCAAAGCCTGCCTCCGCCTAGCAGTACCCCTGGCCGCCGCTCAACTCTCAGAAGCCGCCATCAGCTTTATTGACACCATGATGATGGGCTGGCTCGGCGAAACCACCCTGGCCGCTGGATCGCTGGGGAATGTCACCTTTGTTTCGCTGTTTCTGATAGCCACAGGCCTGATCTCATCCACAGGAGCATTAGGGGCGATCGCCCACGGTCAACGCAACCCGCGCCGCCTGAGCCAAATCAGTAGCCAAGGCCTCTGGCTCACGCTTGCGATCGCCTTGCCGATTATGCTGGTCTTATTCAATATGGCCCCCCTGTTGCAGCGCTTCGGTCAGCCCCCCGAGACGATTGCCTTAGCCCAGAGTTATTTGAGCGCGATCGCCTGGGGATTTCCCGCCGCCGTTGGGTTTACGGTGCTCAAAAACATGGCCTCCACCCTGAATCAACCCCGGATTATTATGCAGGTGATGGTGCTAGGCATTAGCTTTAATGTGCTGGGCAACTATGTGCTGATGTATGGCAAATGGGGTTTTCCAGAACTGGGCTTGGCGGGCTTAGGCTGGGCCAGCACCGCAGCGTTTTGGCTCAAATTTGGCATTGTTGGGGCTTGGATGCGCTATCATCGGGAATTCCGTGCGGCTCAACTCTTTCGCTGGGCAGGGATGCAGCGATCGCTACTGCTCGAACTCTGCAAACTGGGGATTCCCAGCGCGGCTCTATTTGCCCTGGAAACCGGCCTATTTACCTGTGTCACTTATCTGATGGGCACGCTGGGAACCACTGCCCTCGCCGCCCATCAAGTGGCCCTCCAAACCGCCGCCACCACCTTTATGGTTCCCGTCGGGATTGCCTACGCCACCACCGCTCGGGTGGGGCAATATTGGGGTCAAACCAATCCCTCGGGAAGTCGGCAGGCAGGCTTTGTGGGCATTGGCTTGGGGGGGCTCTTTATGGCGATGATGGGGATCTTGTTCTGGCTAATGCCACGGGCGATTATCGGAATTTATTTGGATCTATCCGACCCCGCAAATCAAGCCGTCGTGACAATGGCGATCGCGCTGCTGAAAATTGCCGCATTGTTCCAAATTATGGATGGTGTGCAAATTATTGCCAATGGTGCATTGCGGGGCATCAAAGATGTCCGCGTTCCCATGCTGATCGGTTTGGGCTCCTATTGGGCGGTGGGTTTGGGCAGCGGCTACGGCTGGGGGATTCTTGGGCAGCAGGGCGCAAGGGGACTCTGGTTCGGGTTAGTCTGGGGATTATTCGTTGCCGCGATCGCCTTGACCGGACGGTTTTGGTGGCAAACCCGCACAACCCTTGCCCATGCTCAAGCCCTACCAACAGATTCCCATTCAAGAGTGCCATGAACCTCTAGTTCCCATCCCCCTCGCCGAATTTTCGGTAGAATCACCGCCCCCCTATCTCAAATTGGGAGCAGACTATGGCAACGCCTCCCCCTATTTTCTGCGGGCAACAGTGCTTCAGCAGTTGCAGCAAGCCCAAAAAAACTTGCAAGCCCAACGCCCCCAATGGCAGCTCCACCTCTTTGATGCCTACCGACCCCTCGCAGTGCAGCAATTTATGGTGGATTACACCTATCAAGACTTGCTTCAGCGGCAATCCCAACCTGAATCTGAGCTAACAGAGGGCGATCGCGCCGAAATTTTAAAACAGGTGCAAACCTTTTGGGCGGTTCCCAGTGCTGACCCCGCCACACCACCACCCCATAGTACGGGCGGGGCGATCGATCTCACGCTGGTGGATGAAACTGGCCAACCCCTACCAATGGGGGGCGAAATCGATGAAATTCAACCCTACTCTTACCCCAACTATTATGCTCAGGCTCAACCCAATAAGCCGGAATACCAATATCACCAAAATCGTGAGCTGCTTAATCAGGTGATGGCACAGGCGGGCTTCCTGCGTCACCCGAATGAATGGTGGCATTTTTCCAGTGGCGATCAGGGTTGGTGTTGGCTTCAGCAGCAAGCCGGGGGAGGTTGTGCGGCAGCGCGATATGGGCGGTATGAGGATGTGTTGGTTTAGCCTGTATTATTCATGACATGCCTTCCAAAATTGTTAGAAGCGAGATGGCATAGCAATGATTTGAGAGCGAACTGACGACGCGCCCTAATTCCAACTACCAATATTCGTAAAGCCCGACCAATAATAGGGATGGCTAAAGTCTAAATTTGCTCGCCCAGTCGCAGCCGCCGCGATCGCCACCCGTGAACCATCCGGTAGCACCAACGCGTTATTGTCCACCCGCACCTCGCCCCGCAGCATTGCCAGCTGCGTTTGACGTAACGCTTGAGCCTTGAGGGGATTCGCCTGGAGCTGACGATAAAACTCGCTCATCAGTGCCAACGTCCCTGCATCACTCACTTGCCAAAAACTGGCCAGCGCCGACTTGGCACTGAGTTGCACCGCCAACCCCGCAAACCCCAACTCCGCCTCCACACTGCCCACCGCTGTTTCACAAGCACTCAAAACCCACATCTCAAGCTGAGCCGCATTGGAATTATTCCAGTTGAGTTGTGTAACCAAATCTCGCCATTCCAGCAGGCTTAGGCGGCGATCGCTAAATTGAATATAAGAGTTGGCCAAATCTCCCCCCTTAAACACCCCATGAGTGGCCAGATGCACAATACCAAACTGCCCTGAAGCGAGACGATCGCGCAAATTATGCACCGTAAAGGCTTGCTCTAAAAGCACTTCACCTTGCCAGGGCGATCGCACCACTTGCGCTAACTCCGTGGGCACAGCGGGCAAATTTTGTTGATCCGTAAACGTCGCTGCCCCCATCGCCAGAATATTGCGGTTACGTAAATCCGCCACTTGCAGATCACTTAAGCCAAAGCTGGGAATTAGGCTTACCGCATATTGCTCAATCAAAAACTGCCCCGCCTGATTCTGCAAAGCCGAAAAGGGCATTAGACGTAAACCGCGATCGGGAACCAGCACCAACACATCCACACCCGCTTGGTCGAGTTCAGAGGCGATCGGCTCCAGCAAACGGTCGTAGAGCTTTTGGCTGGTTTCGGTATAGCCCTGACGATGGGGTGAATTGAGCTGACGCCGAAACCGTCGGGTTAGTTGCAAAAGCTCACGACGGTCTACAGTTGGGTTACTCTGGCGCAACACCACAGGGGCGATCGCAGTTTGTTTGTTCGTCACTTTGGCCGCGTTGGTCGGCTGACTGGGCATAACCACAAAACTTTGCAACTCATCCTCAAGCGCCACAAAATAAATTAAGGCTGGCCGCTGCCCGGTTTGACCCCAGGTGTAGGCAAGGGTTTGGGTAATTTCTGCTAGCGAGGGGACTTGACCACAGCGATCGAGTTGGAGTTGATTGCAAAATTCCCAGGCGTGGAATTCTTCAACCACAGCGATCGCGGTTTCGGTGTTAGCCTGGCTTACCAAGGTTTCATAGCCTGCGCGATCGATGCGTTCACTGATTTGCGCTTCAGAATTGGGCACAGTTTCAGTGGGATTCGGGCCGGTTACATCAGATTGATTTCCGGTTTGGGCCTCAAGACGAACGGGGCTGAGTGAGCCGATCAAAATGAGGATCGCAATTGCACTCCGCAAGAATTGGGAGCTCAAACTATTGATCGGCAAGATGCCTGCCTTGGGATGATTAAAATTGCGCACTGTAACTGGCTCCTAAAATAAAGCGAGTGCCATCCCCCGCATTACCCGTGAGATCGGTGACAGCTGGGGTAATCACCAATGGTAGGTCTGGGAAAGGAACCCAAGACAAGCCCAGCGTTAAATCCTGCCCCGTCCATTCCGCGATCGCAGAGATGGGTTCAGCTAAACGCACTGCCACACCGCCAAATACCCCTACGGTAGCCTCATCGCGCTGCACCTGGGCTTCACTGCGAAACTGGCCGTTGCCCAGTCCCACCGAAAGATCCATCTGGCTTAAAGGTTGAGTCGGATCAGGGTTAAACAGAAAGCGTTGGGATATAACCCCATAGACTGAGGTGCCACTATCCGTTTCGCCGAACTGTCCAGCCCCCAGGACTCCCACGGCGATACTCAGGCGTCGAGGAAGTTGCTTATGGAGCTTGGCGGTGAAAAAACCATCCCCTGGATTATCCAGATCGACCCAGACAATTCCCACCTCTAACCCAATATTCTTTTGGGGATCACCCAATCCCAGTTTGGCTCCCAACACCCCATCGGCCTGATTGGTAAAGCGGGTACGGGCTTGGAAGCCAAAGCCCACGGATATTGTGTTATTGCTTGTACCGTAAGCTGATGGCGTAATCACTGTGATGCCGGGTGCGCTGAGGTAGCGGGGTTCATTCGTTTGCAGGGGCAGCAAGCGGGGGCGAAAGGGCTGGCGGTCTGAGCCTTGGCGATGCAGGGGCTGGTAGGTCGCGTCAGGGGCAGGAGTTTGGGCGAATGGTTGGGCTTTGGTTTTACTGAGGGTGAGGGTGGAGGTTAAATCCGATGTTGGGGAGACTCCTTGTTCTTGCGCATGGCTGGGTAAGCACGCGATCGACCAGCTCCCCAAACTTAGAGCCAGACAAAGAGGGTGGAGATGCTCAAGCTTGCAAGACATAGCCCAACAATAGAAGGTTTTCAAATGCCCTTACAGCATCAATTATGCGGGGCGTCTGGGGGGAGTTTGAAAAAAACTTAAACAATCTTTGGTCTTGATCGACTTCACACCGGACTCTGACCGTAAAAGGGCAACACCTCAGCCCAGCTCGGCCGCTCGCCCTTGGCATAAGCGATCGCGCCTAGCTCCAACACCTGCCCAACGGTTCCACCCAAGGGATTGTCTGCGGCAATGGTTTGAGCAACTGAATGTTGGTTGACTAAGTCTGACCACACATCTGGGTTGGGGTAGAGGCGATCACTTGCGATTGTGGTCAACCCTGCTTTTTCTGCATCAGACTCGGAATCCCCCCTGCCCCCCTTTGAAAGGGGGGATTTACCGCTAATGTGATAAATTCCGCCAAATAATGCTCCTCGTCGGGCGGAATATTGCACTGCGATCGTCTGCACTGTTTCAACTGGGCAAGCTTGCCAAGCTACTGCTGCTAGAGTGGAAATACCAAAGACGGGCAGATTCAATTGTTGTCCTAATGTTCTGGCGACCACAACGCCGATTCGAGTTCCGGTGAAGCCGCCTGGCCCGATCGCCACAGCAATAAAATCTAACTGTTCCCAACCGTAGGGAGCCATAAATGTTGCCAAATGCCCATGAAGCTGATGGGACATGTCCCGACCCAAATCCCAGGTTTGCTGTACAAGATCAGCATCAGGAGGATTCATCGCTAGACCCAGTTCTGGGCTGCTGGTATGGAGGGCAAGACCAAAAGGGACAGGCATAGTAAGGGTGTAAGTTAAGCATTTGCTATTCTAGCGGCGTGGGGTCGGAGTAATAGAAACCGCTTGTGAACGATAAGCTACCCAATGCAAACATTCCCCACATCTGGTTGATTGGTGGCACGAGCGAAAGTCGTACGATCGCCCAAGCCTTGGTTGCTCAGCAGATTCCCTGTGTGGTGACGGTGACAACTCCGCCAGCACGTCAGCTTTACCCAGTTGCTGAGGGTTTAACTGTGCAGGTGGGGGCGCTTACCCCTGAACTGTTTCCGGATTTTGTGGCACAATACCGAGTTAAGGCGATCGTCGATGCCAGCCATCCCCATGCAGTCGAAATTTCCCGCCACGCGATCCAATTTGCTGAGGCTTGGCCTCTACCTTATTTACGATACGAACGTTCTCACGTGATCAGTAACTCCCATCACGTGATCACCTTGCCGGATTGGGAAACGCTCTTGCAAGGCGACTATCTCAACGGGCAGCGAGTGTTACTAATTGTGGGCTATCGGCGGCTGGCACAGTTTACACCCTGGCACGATCGCGCCACCCTCTTCACCCGGATTTTACCCAGCCCTACTGCGCTGAACGCAGCTCTAGCGGCTGGGTTTGACAGTCGCCAGATTATCGCCCTTCGGCCCCCCATTAGCCTCGAACTCGAAGCCGCTCTCTGGCAACAATGGCAAATTTCGCGGGTGGTTGCCAAAACTTCGGGAACCGCAGGCGGTACCGATATTAAGCAGCAGGTTGCTGCTCAGTTGCGAATTCCACTGCTCCTGATTGATCGCCCGCCCCTAGCCTATCCGCAACAGACCCAGGATGTGCCTACAATAGTGGAGTTCTGTCATCTGCACCTAAATTCCTCCTATGGCTGACCCCATTACTCCTGAAATTAGCGATCGCATCTGTGCCCATATGAATGATGATCATGCCGATGCGGTGGCGCTCTATGCCCGAATTTTTGGCAAGACACCTGAAGCCCAAGCGGCACGTATGGTGAGCATTGACCCCCAAGGCATGACCCTGGATGCTCAGTGTGGCGAAGCCTCCCAGTCCGTGCGTGTTGAGTTTGACCATACTTTGGCTGATTCTGAAGATGCCCACCAGACCTTAATTGCGATGGTTAAGCAAGCCCGCCAAGCCTAAGTCAGAACCACGCTAAAATAGTAATACTTCTTAACACAACCTGATTTATCCCCAATCCCCTATGCCCGCTTCTGTTGCCGTTGATAAGAAAAAACTGGAAAATCCCCCCTTAGACCTGCATTTCCTGGGCGATCGTGTTTTACGCCAAGGTGCGAAGCGGGTCGCCAAAGTGGATGGTGCAATTCGCAAGCTTGTCCGTGAGATGCTCCAGACCATGTATAGCTCCAACGGCATTGGCCTAGCCGCTCCGCAAGTGGCAGTCAATAAACAGGTCATTGTGATTGACCATCAGCCCGATGATGCCACGAGTGAGCCGCTAATTTTAGTGAATCCCAAGATTATTCGTGCTAGCAAAAGTATTTGCACTGCTGAAGAAGGCTGTCTGAGCATTCCTGGGGTTTATCTGGATGTGGTGCGCCCTGAAGCGATCGAATTAACCTACAAAGATGAAAACGGCCGCCCCCAAAAACGGATGGCTGATGGTTTATTGGCACGGGTGATTCAACATGAAATGGATCACCTGGATGGTGTTTTGTTTGTCGATCGCGTCCAAAATGGTTTGGTGTTGGCCCAGGAACTCAAGAAGAACAATTTTGCTTTGAGTGCAGTGCAACCACTTGACAAATAATATTGATAGTTTCCCTGTAGGAGCGCAGGTTACGCGCCCACCCTGTGTTTGTTTTTGACAGATAACTGACTAACTTTAAAAAATTAACGTTAATTTACGGAGTGAGAAAATTGTTATGGGTATGACCCCAAAGAGTGGTGTGTTGTTGGGTTTATGTTGCATCACAGCGATCGCGGCAGTGGGCTGTGTATTTGAGTTGGGCTATGGCCATCCCACCTATGGCACACCAGTGACAGTAGGGATTCTGGTGGCAAGCCTACCGCTGACGGCGGGCCTATTTTGGGCAGCGGTGCAAGATACCCGTGCCAATCAAGAAGATTAACCCCGCTCAATTGTGAATACTCCCAGCCACTACGTTCTCAATCTAGCGGTGATCGGCGCAGTGATTCAGCCTCGTGTGACGGCTGCAATTACGCTGGGTGCGATCGGGCCAGATCTACCCATTTTTGTATTTTACGCCTGGGCAAAATTTATTCAGCGCTTGCCCGAATCAGAAATTTGGTCTCAGGCCTATTATCAGCCCTTTTGGCAAACGATTATTGCCCTGACCCATTCGTTCCCAGTGGCGATCGTGGGGTTGCTGATTTGTTTGGCGCTTCGTTCCCATTGGGGCTTGGTGTTTTTCATTAGTATGATCGGTCATTCTTTGTTGGATTTACCCGTCCATAATGATGATGCCCATCGTCACTTTTTTCCATTGAGTAACTATCGTTTTATGAGTCCCATTTCCTATTGGGACCCTAATCACTATGGCCCAATTGTGGCGGGAGTTGAGATGCTCTTGGTGATTGCCGCAACGCCATTTGTTTGGCCGATGCTTGAAACGATGGTAGCTCGCATTATTCTGGTGACCATTCCAACCATTTATGTAGTGGGTTATAGTCGGTTTTATCTTTCTGGGGCGATCGCACAGATTGTCCAATGGTTTTCGTGAGCTTCAGACTTCTGATATTGATTGACGACACACCCTAAAATCGCTCAATATCAATTTTCAGGTCTCCTTTATAGCCTTTTCCACAAATATGAGGTACAGCTATATTGGTAGAAAGTGAATAGAGGTAAGCGATGAAGGCATATTCGCTAGATTTCCGTAAAAAGATAATAGATACGTGGCAAAGTACAGGCATGTCCCAAAGAAACATAGCCAAGCGTTTTGACGTTACGCTGAGTTTTGTG
>JAAHHN010000257.1 GCA_010672165.1 Spirulina sp. SIO3F2
TACCCACCATTTTGCGCCTCGTGTTGCTGAATATGTGGGGTTAGATTATTCCCCTGCGATGATCGCGGCGTGTCAAACACGATTTTCCCATCTTTTAGAAGGATGTCGTTTTGTGGTGGGTGATGTACGAGACTTAAGTAACTTTGCTGATGATAGCTTTGACTTGATTCTGTTTAGCTTTAATGGCTTAGATTATATTGGGCATGACGAGCGCCTCCTCGCTCTCCAAGAAATTCACCGCGTCGGTAAACCCGGCGGCTATTTTGTGTTTTCCAGTCATAATCTCCAGGGTATTGAACCGCTATTTTGCTGGCGCGATCGCCTAAACTGGAACCCAATCCACAACTATATTGAGACGATGATGTGGGCATTTTTAAGAGGGTTTAATTGGAGTATTACCCTGGAAGATTTGGCGCGATCGGACTATGCCATCATCAAAGATGAGCCTCATAATTTTAAGCTAGCCAACTACTATATACGCCCTCATGCCCAACTGAACCAGCTTGCACCTTATTTCGAGCAGGTTCGAGTTTATTCTTGGCAAACGGGCTTAGAGATTAAAGATGAAATCGAATTACAGAAAAATCGTGACTTATGGTTATATTATCTGTGTCAGATACGGAGTTGAATAATCCGTTAACAAATTCCAATTGATTCAGGTATCGTAAACAATTCAGCGAGCAAGTCAAAGCGATAGTCTTGAAGCCATTTTTGGAGGATAGCAATTAATTGATTATGTTGAGTTGGAATTTTTTTAATCAGTTGTTCTATGACCTGAGCATCAGCTTCTAGCGATGCTTGATGCAGTTGCTCACACCACGATGTACCCATGATTTGCTGATAATCGGCTTGAGTAGCAGCTGTTAGTTGGTCGTCTTCCTCATCTGTTATATCTGTAATAGAAAGATTTGAGGTTAGCTTAATATCGGCATAATGACTCTGAGTCTTTGTTGAGGATAACTCAGTGGTCAGAGCGGAACAAGGAATCTGCAAAGTAAACGTACTTCCTACCTGCTCTATACTTTCCACCGTAATATTCCCTCCGAGTAGACGTGCAAATTTTTCACTCAGCGCTAAACCCAGACCTGTGCCCTGTTGGAAATCTCGTCCACTTTGGGTCTGGGTAAAGGGGTCAAATAGTGTCGTTAACTCGTCGGGAGCAATGCCAATGCCTGTATCTTGCACCTGAATTTGTAATTGAGGAGTCGTGAGCTGCTCTACTTCCACTTGCATAATCTTGACAATAACCTGACCTACTTTTGTGAATTTGAGCGCATTGCCCACGAGGTTGATAATGATTTGGCGGAGTTTTGTTGCATCACTGTGTAAGTATTGTGGAATGTTATTAGCCACATCCCACTGCAATTTAAGACCTTTTTGTCTCGCTGTTAGGGTAAACATTCCTTCCAAGTTGTGCAGTAGTGCATAAAAGTCAAAATCTTGCCCTTCAACTTGGGCTTTTCCGGCTTCAATGCGACTCAAATGTAGGACATCATTGACCAAATTAAGGAGATGATGACCACTTTTCTGAATCGTTTCTAAAGACTCCTGGGTTTGGGAATCATAGCTTTGGCTGCTTAACAGGAGTTCAGTGTAGCCCAGCACTGCATTGAGGGGCGTGCGGAGTTCATGGGTCATTGTGGCTAAAAAAGTGCTTTTGGCTTGACTGGCAGCTTCCGCATTTTCTTTAGCGTGAATCAGTTCTGTAGTTTGCTGCTCGATCGCGCTAATGAGTTGATTAAAGTCTTGGGCTAATTGTCCGGCTTCGTCAGTGGTGACAACAGGTGTCCGCAAGCTATAATCCTGACTTTCTGCGATCGCTTCAGTAGTACGGGTAAGCTCTTCAATAGGCGCCAGCAATCGTTTGCTAAACTGCCAGACAAAGCTCCCACCCAAAACAATTGAAAGAAAAAGGCTGACAACAATTAAGCCCTTTTCAAAACCTTGTGCGGTCTCTAGATCAATTTCGGCCTGAGTAGCTTGACGTTCGGCGTCGGCCAGGGCGCGCTCAAGTTGCCAGTCTACAGTCCGAATCTCAGATTGATAGAGATTCCGTTCAACTTGTTGGAGTTCAAGATTTAAACGTGCTTGTTCGTCTGAGGAAAATACAGTGGTACTGCCTGGAGGGAGGATTGTCAGAATAGCTGCGTGTTGGGCATCAAACGCCGTGAGGTGATTTTGGATAATCAGTTTTAACTCAGAGCGAGAAACCGCTAAATATTTTGGGTATTGCTCAGAAAACGTCGTCAATTCAGTGCCGAGTTTTCGGATCAGTTCATGGTTGTTATGCAGGCGGGTCGTCTGCGCCCGGATCTGTTCGGGGCTATCTAAGAGCAGTTTGATTTCTGCGCCTTGCAATTGAGCTTGTTGGCTAACATCTCGAAACTGCCGTAATAAAGAAGCTTGAATATGGGCTTGGTGGAGTCGAATAATCCCCTGACCTTGAAAATAGTCAGCAATCACCATGCCCAACAGGCTTCCACCCACACTAATGCTCATAGCAATCAGATAGCCATAGTTGAGTTTGGAGCGCAGGCGGTTGGGGTTATTGAATGGCGATCGCCAGGGGAAACGAAGCTTCATAACAAACAAGGCGGATGGTGTAAGGTCTGGACGTTGACCGCAGTAATAGGCTGCGATCGCTCTTCTGTGCTCAAAAGCACTATTTTGATTTTCAGAGAGCGCAAAGTAACACACCCCAAACCCTTGCTCTCCAGGGAAGAGCGGCTTTGCATATGAAATCTCATCGATTTGGAAAACACTCCAATCTTCATTTACAGATGAACAACTTGTTCACAGGACATGCCGTTGTCGCGTAAGGTTCACACACTGATCCAGAATATATTCCAAAATATTAAATTTTCCTTCACTAATCCAGTGGTTGGGACGATTTCTGTCAAAGTCGCCACAATTTCAGCAAACAAGACCTGTTAATCATCACGGTTCCCCTGCACCATTCCAGGACAGATGATTGCTCGAATTCTCAATCAACTGAATCCGACAGGTTCATCTCTTGCCAACGTCTAACCTCATCAAAATTGTTTGTGAATAATTGTAAAGGTTGGTACAGTACGAGCAGTGATCAATACTCTGGGGCAATTGGGGCAGAGCGATGCTGCGGCTTGAACATATCCAAAAAATTTATCCCACCGGACAGGTACTCAAAGATGTGACTTGGGAGGTTAAGGCTGGCGATCGCATTGGCCTTGTCGGTGTCAATGGGGCGGGTAAATCGACCCAGCTCAAAATTATTATGGGCGAAATCGAACCGACAGCCGGAGAGGTAATTCGACCCAGCGGTTTGCACATTGGCTACCTCACCCAAGAATTTGATGTTGACCCAAGTCGCACAGTGCGCGAGGAACTTTGGACGGTTTACACTGCTGCCAATGACGCTCAAGCCGGCATTCAACAGGTGACGCTGGCAATGGAAATAGCTAATCCAGACGAATTGGATGACCTACTCAAGCAACTCGATCGCCATCAACGTCAGTTTGAGGCGTTAAACGGCTATGGTCTGGAAGCAGAAATTGAGAAAATTTTGCCGGAGATGGGGTTTGAAATTACCGATGGCGATCGCTTGGTGAGTTCCTTCAGTGGTGGCTGGCAGATGCGCTTGAGTTTGGCCAAAATTTTGCTGCAATCGCCCGATCTACTTCTCCTTGACGAGCCGACTAACCATCTAGATCTTGAAACCATTGCTTGGCTAGAGCAATATCTTAGCGATTTGAACTTGCCAATGGTGGTGATTTCCCATGACCGGGAGTTTTTGGATAAACTCTGCAACCAAATTGTTGAAACGGAGCGGGGCGTATCAACCACCTATTTGGGGAATTACTCCACTTATCTCGCGCAGAAAGCCGAGACCCAAGCTGCCCAGCAGAGTGCTTATGAGCGCCAACAGAAAGATATCGAAAAGCAACAAGCCTTTGTGGAGCGGTTCCGAGCTAGTGCGACTCGAAGTACCCAAGCCAAGAGTCGGGAGCGCCAACTGGATAAAATTGAGCGCATTGAAGCCCCGATCGCAGATCTCCGCACCCTCAAGTTTCAGTTTCGGCCTGCTCCTCGCAGTGGGCGAGAAGTGGTGCAGGTGGAAGAGCTTTGCCACACCTACGATGATCAGATTCTGTTCCTGGGTGCCAGTCTATTGGTGGAGCGGGGCGATCGCATTGCCTTTGTTGGCCCTAATGGTTGTGGTAAATCCACTCTCCTGCGCTTGATTATGGGTTTAGAAGAACCCTTTGAAGGCCAGGCAGCGATCGGCATCCATAATGTTATCCCCAGTTATTTTGAGCAAAATCAGGCTGAAGCATTAGATCTGACTAAAACAGTACTCAATACCATTCATGATGAAGTTCCGGATTGGAAGGACGGAGAAGTCCGCAGCCTGTTGGGGCAGTTTTTGTTCAGCGGTGAAACAGTCTTCAAACGCGTTGAAGCCCTCAGTGGCGGAGAAAAAGCCCGTCTAGCATTGGCCAAAATGTTACTCGCCCCTGCGAATCTTATGGTTTTAGATGAGCCGACCAATCACTTGGACATTCCTGCAAAAGAAATGCTAGAGGCTGCCCTCAAAGATTATGATGGCACAGTCCTGATTGTCTCCCACGATCGCTACTTTATTAGCCAAGTAGCCACTAAGATCGTGGAAATTCGAGACGGGGAGTTGATTGTCTATAACGGCGACTATCACTATTATCAAGAAAAACTTGCGCACGAGCGGGAGGCCGAACATCGGGCACAGGCTGCTGCTGCCCAAGCCGCTAAAAAAGCTGCCAAGCAAGCGAAGCAGCGTGAGAAGGAACAAGCGAAAAAAGCAGCGAAGAAAGCCAAAAAGACTGTTGGGGTTTCTTAATATAGCCTAACCCCAAAACCGGGAGTTGGGTGTCGGTATGGGTGGACAAGAAAAGCGCGGATCGCCATAATCTATTGATTTTCATCGGGCAGACGACACACCTGTACTACGGCTTCTCGTCCCATTTATCCGTAGCATGGGCATCTTGCCCACCTCCTGTCGTAAGCCCCGCGTTAAATTTCGTCAACCCGTATCGGTATTAACTTCTGCTCGTGCAATCTAACCTGAATTATGCATGAGACAGACGAAACACCTGCCCTACGGCTTTTCGCTATATCGTCCGTAGCGCGTTTGGTTAATGAGCCTGTCGTTGGCATAACCTCCCGAAGAGGGATATTGCTATCTTGATCACCGCTTGACTGAACCTTACACCCAGCGTTTTTTGGTAAGCAGCATGAATAATGCAGGCTAACTCAACCTCCTCCTCTTTTCCCAAAGACCAAAAGAAAAGCATCATGCTCAAAAAGCAAAGTGCCCCCGAAGAGGCACTTTGCTGTCACTCATATGGTGTAGTCAACCTTTAGAGCAAAATAAGTCTTGCCGTGTTTCGACTTACTCGCTCTTTAGGAGCTATCACTTTTCCTCACTCACATTATATACTCTAATCAAATTTTTCAATCGTTTTTATTTGTGTAGACAGTCAATGATTTGACCTTGGAGACTTGACAAATGTTTGTGTTTTGTTACCTAAATCGACAAAAGTTGTTGGAGAACATAGCACATGTAGATGTACACAAAAAGTAGAGATAGATATACCTATCTCTACCAAAATATCAAGGATCACTGATTGCTTGACACTTAAACTACTTTTATAGCGCTACCTTTACAGGGGTTCGTCCAGTCCGCACCTCAAAGCCCACGGGTTCAAGCAATGATCGCCCTGTCATTTCGGGCGGTTGCTCTAGCTGTAAAATTTCCAGCAACGTGGGTGCAAGGTCACAGAGACGGCCATCCTCTCGGAGTCGTACCTGAGTTCCATACCCCGGAATTTTCAGCTTTTCGCCTTCCACAAGAATCAGCGGCACACGGTTTGTTGTATGAGCAGTCCAAGGTCGCTGCTCTTCATCCCACATATATTCGGCATTACCGTGGTCAGCAGTAATCAGCATTGTGCCGCCAGCTTTTAAAACTGCGTCCAAAAGCTGGCCGATGCAATGGTCAACTGTGGCGATCGCTTCCATCGCTGCCTCCATATTCCCTGTATGTCCGACCATATCAGGGTTGGCATAGTTCATCACGACAAGAGAGTAGATGCCCTTGCGAATCGCTTGAGACGCTACGTCGGTAACGGCTTGAGCAGACATCTCGGGTTGGCGATCATAGGTTGCCACCTGAGGGCTCGGAATCAACTCCCGGTCTTCTCCTTGAAAGGGTTGCTCTAGACCCCCATTAAAGAAATAGGTCACATGGGGATATTTTTCAGTTTCTGCAGTGCGGAATTGACGCAAGCCATGATTGGCGATCACTTCACCCAGAATATTGTGGAGACTCTGAGGTTCGAACGCAATATTGACATCCAGACTGCCATCATATTGGGTAAACGTCACAAATTCTAAGGGGTCGATCGCTTCCCGCTCAAAACCCTCAAAGTCAGGTTTGACAAAAGCAGCAGTGAGTTGGCGGGCGCGATCGGGACGGAAGTTGAAAAACACAACTCCATCCCCTGGTTCTACTGCCTCATCTGCAAGCCGCGTGGGGGGGATAAATTCATCGGTGATATTCTCTGCATAGTAGTCCTTGAGGAGTTGCACAGGACTGCGTAGGTCAATATCACCGTGGCCCACCATAACGTCATAAGCCTTCTGAACACGATCCCAGCGACGATCGCGATCCATTGCATAATAGCGACCACTGACGGTAACAATTTGTCCCACACCCACCTGTTGAATTCGGTTAGCGATCGCCTTGACTACATTAATGCCTTCCGTCGTTTTGGTATCTCGGCCATCGGTGATCACGTGTAAGCAAACCTCTGTTAGCCCTTGGGACTTTGCCAAATCCAGCAATCCAAATAGATGCAGGAGATGGGAGTGAACGCCGCCCTCTGAACAAAGGCCTACACAATGTAGCTTTCCATTTTGCTCACGCAGCGTTGTACACAGGTTCACAAGCGCCGTGTTCGCCAAAAACGAACCCTCTTCAACGGCATCCGTGATGCGAACCAATTCTTGCGGAACAACACGACCCGCACCAATATTCAAATGACCAACCTCAGAGTTGCCCATTTGCCCCTCCGGAAGGCCCACCTTTTTACCAGAAGTATGGATCAAGGTATGGGGATAAGCCGTCCAGAGACTATCCATAATCGGTGTATGGGCTGCTTGAATTGCATTACCGTCTTCTGCCTCTCGATGCCCCCAACCGTCAAGAATCACGAGTACCGCTGGTGCGATGGGTGCGTGGGTCATACGATTTACCTGATAAACATCTGCTAAGGCCATGATAATAACATTGCAGTCTGCGAATTCTTACGGATTCAAGATACAGATTTCCTCACAAAAAAGCTCCTACACATGTAGGAGCTTTTGAAAACTTATAAGAAGTTGACAATTGATCGGTGCAATCAGGTCAACAAAACAGTTTTCTTAGTCAAGATCAGGCATTGACAATACGGGCTCAGTCTCGCGATCGATGCCCTTCTCAAAGCCAGCTGCAGCCGCACGCGCACGACCTGCATGCCACAGGTGACCCACCAAGAAGAAGAAGCCCAACACAAAGTGGGAAGTCCCCAACCAAGCGCGGGGGTTAACGTAGTTAAACGAGTTCGGCTCGGTGATAATGCCACCAACAGAGTTCAGTGAACCATTGGGAGCATGGGTCATGTATTCAGAAGCACGACGAACCTGCCAAGGCTGAATATCATACCGGAGCTTGTCGAGATCCAAGCCATTGGGACCACGGAGGGGCTCCAACCAAGGGCCACGGAAGTCCCAGAAACGCATGGTCTCACCACCGAAGATGATTTCACCCGTAGGAGAACGCATCAGGTATTTACCCAAACCAGTGGGTCCTTGAGCAGAACCAATGTTCGCACCAAGGCGTTGGTCACGGGTCAAGAACACAAACGCTTGCGCTTGAGAAGCTTCAGCGTTGGTGGGTCCATAAAACTCACTGGGATAAGCGGTGTTGTTGAACCACACCATAAAGGAAGCTACAAAGCCCATCAGGGACAATGCACCCAAGCTATAGGAGAGGTAAGCTTCACCGGTCCACACAAAGGCACGACGTGCCCAACCAAAAGGTTTGGTGAGAATGTGCCAGATACCACCGCTGATGCAGATGAGGCCCACCCAAATGTGACCACCAATGATGTCTTCCATGTTGTTAACGCCGACGATCCAACCCTCACCACCAAAGGGAGAGTTGACCAGATAGCCAAAGATCACCGCTGGGTTCAAGGTGGGGTTGGAGATGATCCGCACATCACCGCCACCGGGTGCCCAAGTGTCATAGACACCACCAAAGAACATGGCTTTAAAAACCAAGAGTAATGCTCCAACACCCAAGAGGATGAGGTGATAACCAATGATGTTGGTCATCTGGTTTTTGTCTGCCCAGTCATAGCCGAAGAAATCAGAATATTCTTCAAGGGTTTCGGGACCACGGATCGCGTGGTAAATTCCACCCAAGCCAAGAACAGCCGAAGAAATGATGTGCAGAACGCCCACTACAAAGTAGGGGAACGTGCTAACAACTTCACCACCTGGGCCAACACCTAAACCAAGGGTTGCCAAGTGGGGAATCAAAATACAACCTTGCTCATAAATGGGCTTATCGGTTGTGAAGTGAGCTACCTCAAAGATGGTCATTGCACCGGCCCAGAACACAATCAGACCAGCATGGGCAACATGAGCGCCCAAGAGCTTACCTGAAAGATTGATGAGACGTGCATTACCTGCCCACCAGGAAAAACCGCTGGATTCCAGGTCGCGGCCGGTATTCATCGTCGCAGCATTAGAGAGCGTTACCACGGGGGAGCACCTCCTCAGGGAATACAAAATGTTCATGTGGTTGGTCTTGAGGCGCCATCCAAGCCCGCATGCCCTCGTTGAGGAGAATATTCTTGGTGTAGAACGTCTCAAACTCAGGGTCTTCTGCTGCCCGTACCTCTT
>JAAHHN010000258.1 GCA_010672165.1 Spirulina sp. SIO3F2
CCTTGAGCAATACAAATAAGGCTTGGCCTTGTTCTGGGGACTTGTACGGATCAACCTTGGCGCTATCCCACTGGGTTTGCAATGCACCCCAAACCTGCTCGGCCGCAACACTACATTGTTCACATAGCGATACTATTGCACCATCATTGGGTGCGAGAAAGACCATGCTTTGGTTTGTTTTACGGCTTTCTGTGGTAGCTCCTGCAAGGTCATAGACGGTTTTTTGGGTAAACCAGTCCCCGGTGACCTGATGAATAAAGGTTTGAAGATCCATTTGTAATTAACATTCTGCTAAGCAAGGCTACTTATAACAAATTTTTGTGGGGCCAGGCTATGGGATTTAAGACTTAGAGTTCAGAGTTCAAGGTTTACAGTTCACGTTTTTGAAGGTGTGAGCAGATTATTGGCTATTTTAGAGATTGTTGGGATCAATGCCGAGGGCACGAAGTTTGGCGGCCAGGCGATCGCGTTCTGCTTGAGCCTGGTCGCGTTCTGCTTGAGCCTGGTCGCGTTCTGCTTGGGCCTGATCGCGTTCTGCTTGAGCCTGGTCTCGTTCAGTTCGTACCTGCTCTGCTGCCAGGGCAAATGCCTCAGGTTCTTGGAAAGGTTTGCCATCAGGATAATAGACACCCAAGCCAGCTTCAGTGTGCTCAAACCGAATTTGCAGCAATGGGGAAACCCAAGGCAAGTTCAACGCCATGACAGGTTGCAACTCATCGACTTGGCTGGGACGAGTTAACCCCCAAAACTCCTCAGATTTGGGGTCATAAAAATACATTTCTAATGTCCCATATTGCGCATAAAATGCTTGCTTGGTGACCATCTCCGAGGCAGTATTGCTGGGAGAGAGAATCTCAAATACTACTTGAGGGGCAATATTGTTTTCTCGCCATTGTTGGTAGCTACCGCGAGCACCATCTGGACGCCCCAGCACAACCATAACATCGGGGGCTTGGGAGGGTGTTTTTTCCCCTTTAGGGACTTCGAGAGGATACCACAGCAAATCCCCCGCAACAAAGGCTGTCTGTTCCCGCAGCAAATGCTTCAAGTTCGTGACTAACTTGGCAATCCAACGATATTGCTCAGTGTTGTCGGCCATGGGTTTGCCATCGGAGTCTGGGTAGAGGTTTGGAGTAGAAAGGGGAGTTTGAACCATAACAAGTATTGTGGCTCGTGGACTGGATTAAGATTTAAGATTATTGTAGTCGCTGTATTTTCTCTCGTGCTCGTGGCTCTGCTGTGACACGCATTGTTTGCGGCTCTGCCACCCACAGGTTATGGCAAACTTTGAAACAATTAGAAGCAGCGCCGCTCAACTCCCATTATCTGGCTCTGTCAGGTAACGAGCAATAACTACTGATCCCAGGACTGGGAGTCAAAATTTTCCTAAAATTAGGTCTATCTCTCTATCTCTGGCTTGAGCCTAGAGTGTGTTGGGATCGATATATAAACCAATCTCAAATAGATCTCTTGCACCTGTAATTCCCTGACCCACAAATAACAGAAATGCAAACACGCTCAAGGCAATATGCAACCGTCGCCAAGCTTGGGTCTTATCTTTATAGATTTCTGGTAGTATCGCCAAGGAAATAAGCATTAAAATCGCTGAAGCTACCCCTAAGTAATAATGCGACCAATACCATTCAAATCCCCGCCGAAACACGACATCTTGACAACCTAGAAGAATGATTCCCATACTGCTTAAGGTAACAAAGGTTGCCCGCCAAGCTTTCGTTTTAGCTTGATAAAGTAGCCAGGTTGCGGCACAGGTAAATACAAAGAGCACAATCAGAATAATGGCCTGGGTTTGATCCTCCTGCCACAAGTGTTTGTGGATAAAGCTTTTGGTGACAATGATATAGCCCAACGCCAAGAGGGTAATTCCGACCACCCAAGCCGCTAGCCACCGCCCGATCGCCACATGCTCACGACCTACCACAGGGGGAACTTTGCTTTTCTTTCCCGATGCCATTTCTAAGCGGCGCTGGCGGATTTGCAGGGCATACCGCACCACCATACCGATTAGGGGATAGACAATGACGACCGCGATCGCGGGATGGAGTAACCCCCACATCATCTCTGCATTCATCTGCTCAACCTCACCGAACTCAACTTCACGCTCGTTATTGTAAGAGGTGAGTTCTAAGTAAAGCATTAAGAAGCATTGCAGTTGTGAGGGCAAGGGCAAAGGGTCAAGGTTAAGGGGGAAAACTTTGAACTCTGAACTTTGAATTCTGAACTCGGAAGTGCTATACAATTTGAGACCGTTGCTATCGGCTTTGAGCACCATGATCCGGAGACTCCGCCCCTATTCCAACACAACTCGTTGGCCCAAGCGCTTGGTGCTGATGTTGTTTTTGTTGGTTTCTTTAGTATTGCTCTCCGGTTGTGTCCGCTACGACGTAGGTGTGGAAATTAAAGGCCAATATCAAGGCCAGATTACACAACATATTCGGTTGGGGGAGCCGTTGACCAACTTTAGCCAGCGAGAAGCTCAGCAATGGCTCCAAACTCTGGAAAACCGTGCTAAACGGCTCCACGGTAAAACCCAGCGGCTGGGGGATGCAGAGATTCAGGTCACGATTCCGTTTAGCAACGGCAAAGAACTGCGCGATCGCTTTAACCAGTTCTTTAACCCTACAGGGCAAGCAGGGAGCGATCCGGAGGCGTCAACTTTAGTAGAACTCACAGCGAGTTTAGGGTTTGACCAAAGTAACCTGCTTCTAATCGAGCGCGATCGCCTGAGTCTTGATGTGGATCTCCGCAGTCTGGGAACATTGGGTGATGATCAGAGCTTGATTATTAATGCCCAGGATGTGCTGAATTTAGAATTTGCCCTGCAAACCCCTTGGGGCGCAAGCATTCCTGAACAGAATCAGACCCCGGTTCAGCAGCGGGGGCAGCAACTGGTCTGGCAATTGTTGCCTGGTCAAATTAATCACCTCGAAGCCGTGTTTTGGTTACCGAGCACGTTGGGGCTCGGGACAGTGGCGATCGCAGGTTTAGTGGCCGGGGGCGCTACCTTCAAAAAGTACCTCAACCGTTAAATAGCAGAACCCTAAGTTAATCAAACTAGAACAAATTCTTAACCTCAGGTTAAGGGCGTACTAACCTTATGCAGATATCTTTTTCTTGATGAATAGAAGAAGATGTTTTTTGAACTCTAAAGCTTGGTTCACCCGAATATATGCAAGTCATGCGCTTGCCTTGATTAATAGAGCTTGTTATATAAATTCTTCTTGATGTTTTTTTGCAGCGGCGATCGCAGTCCATTTGAGCGATCATCTCGCTCGGATTATTCACCAAAGCTTCTGAACAGATTATCGAGTTAACAATACAGCTTTAAGAGGTGCAAGAAGCGTTGCACCCCTACGAAATTATGCTCAAAACCCAATGATTTGTGGAGAAAATAGCATCCGCTCAATCCCACTCGTGAATGATGCAGGCGGCATTATTGGTACATTCGAGTTTTTGATCCGAGTATCAAAAAAACACTAATTCCATTACCTTATCTCAACGAATTCCCTTTGGAGATGAGTCCAAGCCAATCTTCTTAACCTATAAATAATCTTTTATTAACCGAATAGGGTTTGACAACTGAAATGTAATTGAAGTAACAGTTAAATGATTCTATTTTACCCACCCAGGGTAGGCTCCTCACACGAGTATACAAACCCTAAACCCTTGTGACTTTCCCATTGGGTTAGACCCTTAATTGACCTACGAAGAGGACTCTATGACATTAAGCACATTAAAGCGTCACTTACCCATCCGTTTGACCGCTGTCGCCTTGACGCTTGCTCTAGTCGCCTGCGCTGGCGGTGGTGAAGACACCACAGATGGCGAAGGCAGCAGCGAGGGTGGCAGCGCAAGCAGTAATGAGGTTGCGATTGATGGTTCTAGCACCGTATTTCCGATCGCCCGAGCCATGGCTGTAGAGTTTATGGAAGCCAACTCTGATGTTGAAGTCACGGTCGCCTTTTCTGGCTCTGGTGGTGGCTTTGAAAAGTTCTGCGCTGGTGAAACCGATATCTCTAATGCGTCTCGCCCCATCAAGCAAAAAGAAATTGACGCCTGTGCCGAAGCGGGCATCGAGTTTGTTGAAGTGCCGGTGGCCTTTGATGGCTTGTCTGTGGTAGTTCACCCTGACAACGACTGGGCGGCTTGCATGACCGCCGAGGAGTTGGGCAAGATGTGGGAGCCTGATGCGGAAGACACCATCACTAATTGGAACCAAGTCAACGATGAGTTCCCAGACAAGGCTCTCGCCCTCTATGGCCCTGGTACTGACTCGGGAACCTACGACTACTTCACTGACGCCACTACAGGTGAAGAGGGCAAAAGCCGTGCTGACTACACTGCCACGGAAGATGACAACATCATCGTTAAGGGTGTTCAAGATGATGATGGCGGCTTGGGCTTCTTTGGCTACGCCTACTACGAAGAGAACAAAGACAGTCTCAAAGTGGTTGAGATCAAGAATAGCGATGGCGACTGCATCGCGCCGAGCCTGGACGTCATTGCTGATGGCACCTACAACCCCTTGGCTCGTCCCATCTTCTTCTATGTGAAGACCTCCTCTTTGGAAGAAAAACCTGCCGTTGCTGATTTTGTGAACTATCAAATTGATGCAGCGAATTCGGGTCTGATCGGAGAAGCGGGTTATGTGCCCCTGCCTGAGGACATCTTAGAGAAGGTGCAAGTGCGGGTTGACGAGAAAACCACGGGCTCCATCTACGAGGGGGGTTCTTCTGTTGGGGTCAAGCTTTCTGATAAGCTCTAGACCGTAGATCAATAATCCAGTTGCTCAATAACTGAAGTGTTGAGGATGTGGACAGGTCTGCCACATCCAAATCTTTGTGTCTGGAGCACTGGGCTGTTTAGGCAAGTTGCTCGGCAGTATTTTTCAAAACTGTTGCTTTAGCGACCGAACTTTATCCTCAAGATTCTTCTATGAACGCTGAATTTCCTGCTGACAATGGGACTGCCGCCTTATGGCGGCCGAATCGGCAGCGCAGTGGAACAATTCAAGCTATTGTTGCAATGGTTTGTGGTGTTTTTGCACTGATTTCAATCGCAACGACAGTTGGCATTGTCCTGACCTTACTCTTTGAGACGATTGGTTTTTTCCAGGAAGTTTCGTTCTGGAATTTTTTAACTGACACCCATTGGAAACCTCAATTTGAAGAGCGGGCAGAATACGGTATTTTCGTCCTCATTAGCGCCACAGTGATGACGTCTGGGATCTCACTCATCGTATCAGTGCCACTGGGTTTACTCGCAGCAATTTGTTTGAGTGAATATGCAGATGACAAAACACGCCGAATCTTGAAACCGATTCTGGAGGTTTTAGCTGGAGTCCCAACCGTGGTTTATGGTTACTTTGCTCTCTTTTTTGTCACCCCCCTGCTGCGCTCGTTTTTACCATTTGTAGGTCCTTTCAATGCCCTTAGTGCCGGGATTGTGTTGGGCATTATGATTACGCCACTGATTGCCTCCTTGAGTGAAGACGCGATCTTTGCAGTGCCTCAGAGCTTGCGTGATGGGTCTTATGCTTTGGGGGCAACGAAGCGAGAAACGATCCTCGCTGTCGTGTTGCCAGCGGCCCTGTCTGGCATTGTCTCGTCAGTGATTCTGGCCGTCTCTCGGGCGATCGGGGAGACGATGATTGTGGCCTTAGCCGCAGGTCAAAGCCCCAAAACAATCAATTGGAACTTGGACTTTGTTAATCCCTTTATCCCGATCATGACCATGACAACTTTTATCGTGCAAGTGAGTTTGGGGGATACGCCCAAAGGCACCTTAGAATCTCGCACGATTTTTGTGGTGGGGATGACTCTATTTGTGATTACCTTAGCCCTAAATGTTTTTAGCTTTTGGTTTGTGCGCCGTTTCCGGGAGAAATACGAATGACTTCACCGAATACGCTACCGGCCAATACGTCGGATCGAAATTCCCTCTTTCGCGCCAATTTGGCCGGTCGCTATCGCATCGATACTCTTTTTGCTACGGCCACATGGACTGCGATCGCGATCGCAATTCTGGTACTTGCTGCCCTGCTGTTTGATGTGTTGAGTGATGGCTTAGGGAGCCTGAGTTGGTCTTTCTTGACCAGTACATCTCATTACAAACCTGAAAAATCAGGATTAATCACGGCTTTTTTCGGCACGATTTGGGTCATGGGGGTTGTGGCAGCTTTTGCCTTCCCGATTGGTGTGGGTTCAGGGATTTACCTTGAAGAATTTTCCCAAGAAAAGCTCTTTTCTAAAGCGACTCAATTCTTCACCCTGTGGTTTTTCCCCTCTAGCCCTTGGCGTCATAAATTGGAGCGGTGGTCTGAGGGTTTTGAAACCCTGACCTTGCAGATTATTGAAATTAATATCAATAACTTGGCGGGTGTTCCTTCAATTATTTATGGCTTGTTGGGGCTGCATGTTTTTGTGCGGATCATGGAGCCTGTCACTGGTGGGCGGACAGTTTTAGCGGGTGGATTGACCTTGGCGCTCTTGATTTTGCCCATCATTATTGTGTCAACCCGTGAAGCGTTACGAACCGTTCCGGATAGCTTGCGTCAGGCGGGCTTTGCCTTGGGTGCAACGCGCTGGCAGGTGCTTTGGGAGCAGGTTTTGCCGCTGGCGCTGCCAGGCATTCTCACGGGCACAATTCTGGCTCTCTCACGAGCGATCGGAGAGACAGCTCCCTTGCTGATTCTTGGAGCGTTGGGGTTGATCACCAAATCACCCAGCAGTCTACAATCAAAATTCACAGTTATGCCGATTCAGATCTACCAATGGATTTCTGAACCCAAGGAAGCGTTCCACAATTTAGGTGCAGCGGGGATTATTGTTCTGTTGGTGGCTTTGCTACTGATGAATGCTTCTGCTGTGTTCTTGCGGAATAAGTTGCAAAAGCGCATCTAGGCCAACTTCAGTCCTCTTTTCGACATTCATTTCTTTACGCTTTGCTTCATGAACTACGACAAATCAACTCCCGACTTGATAGCCCAAAAGGCAGTACTCAAAGCCAAGTCCGTCTCAGTCTATTACGGCTCAACCCGTGCTGTGCGAGACGTCAATATTGATATTCCCTACAACCAAGTGGTGGCCTTTATTGGCCCTTCGGGTTGTGGCAAGAGCACGATGCTCCGCTGCTTCAACCGGATGAATGACCTGGTGGCCAGTGCTCGTGTGGAAGGGGAAATCACCTTCCATGGCGAAAACCTCTATGCACCAACCGTTGACCCTGTGGAAACCCGACGCCGCATTGGTATGGTCTTCCAGCGTCCCAACCCCTTCCCCAAATCGATTTATGAAAACATCGCCTTTGGGGCACGAATTAATGGCTATCGCGGCAATATGGACGAACTGGTGGAAGATTCTTTGCGCAAAGCCGCCCTCTGGGATGAGGTCAAGGACAAACTCAAAGAAAGTGGCTTGGCGCTTTCTGGGGGTCAGCAGCAGCGTCTTTGTATTGCCCGCGCGATCGCGATCGCCCCAGAAGTCATCTTGATGGATGAACCCTGCTCTGCCCTTGACCCCATTTCCACCCTCAAAGTCGAGGAACTGATTCAAGAGCTGAAGCAGCAATACACGATTGTGATTGTGACCCACAACATGCAGCAGGCGTCTCGCGTTTCCGATCGCACCGCGTTCTACAACGCTGAACCCACTGCAAGCGGGGGTAAAGTGGGCTATTTGGTGGAATACGATCGCACCGAAATTATTTTCCAAAATCCGTCTCAGGAAAAAACCCAAGAATATGTCAGTGGTCGATTTGGTTGATTGACTTGACCCGGTTTGAGATGACATAAGCACACATCTAAATAAATGCGATCGCTCCAGAATCTGGGCGCGATCGCTTTTTTATGCAGTTTGAAGCAAGGTTCAAGCGAAATCAGACGGTAAAATAGGTCGCGCGTTGGGGTGATACTGTGTTGGCTACTGGAATTTAAAAACTACGCGTCGCTGCTCACCTATGTTCACTGCTCGCTCATGTTCAATTTTGTTGACCATTCAACACCCCTTGACCCCTTCACTGCCCGCAAGCGAACAGACTACCGTCAAGCCTTAGGGCGAATGCTCACGGTGGGGCTGTTGATTCTGGGTTTGGGTTTTGCCACCGTAAATCACTATGGGGTGTCTTGGGATGAAGGGACGGAGATTGCGATCGTTAAATATAATGTGGACTGGATTACGGAGGCTCGCCCCATCCCCCGCGATCTGAAGTATTACGGTCTTGTGTTTAATGGCACGACAGAATTGCTATTTCAAGCGAAACAATGGCTAGCCAATCCCCGCACCTATCGGCCGGGTCAAGAGTTGGCAGAGGGCGATCGCGCCATCACTGAAGCCCTTGCCCAGCGGATTCAGTTCAAGCATTGGTTGACGTTTCTCTGGACGATGGCCGCCTATGGGGGCGTGATACTTATTGTGGTGTTGCTGGCCGGTGTACGCAATGCTTGGTTTGCCGCCGTGGTTTTGGTGCTGATGCCTCGCTTTTGGGGTCACGGTTTTTTTAATCCCAAAGATATTCCCTTTGCTAGTCTCTTCACGCTAGCAACTGCGTTGGGGGCGCTGCTCTTGGGGCGATATCATCAAGCCACCGCGCAACTCAAGGGCTGGACACTGGGTCAGCGATCGCGTCTCTGGCTCTGGGCGGGGGGCTATGGCATTGTTTTAGGTCTACTTAGTGGTGTCCGGATTGGGGGTTGGGTGGTGTTGGGGTTTATGCTGGTCGCCCATCTGTGCAGTGGCGGACTGCGGGGTTTGGGTTCGTTCGGTCGTTTGCTCAGGTTCTACGGCACAATGCTCCTGACCTTTGCCCTAACCACGATCGCGGTCTACCCCGCAGCTTGGTCAAATCCAATCGTCTGGTTTTGGGAAACCAACCGCTACCTGTCGCAGCATCCTTGGGCTAGCCAAGTGCTATTTCAAGGCGACTATTGGCAG
>JAAHHN010000259.1 GCA_010672165.1 Spirulina sp. SIO3F2
AATGACTTACGTCTACTCATCCGCGAACAACTCCTGAAACTCGAACAAGCGACTATTGCCTCTATTGCAGGCAGAAAGAGCATTTTAGATGCCTTATCTGTAGCTGGCATTTTGTGATTTGGTATAAGCCGATTGATGATCACAACTTTAGTCAACGGGTATGGCGGCCGGTGTGCCGTGCCATTGGTATTGATAAAGTCCCCTATGCCGCTCGCCATACCTTGGGAAGTCATTTACTCCATGAAGGAGCACCGATCACGAGCGTGGCCGCCATCCTGGGCAACAATCCCGAGACCGTGAGCCGCCACTATGCCCATGAGTTAGAGCGTCCCAAGATGCCCGAATTCTGACCCTATTCGCTGCACCAAATCTGCACCTTATTTTTCAGCTCGCTAAGGAAAATTGAATCGTCTGCGCCAAATCTGCACCTTATTTTTCCGACAGATAAGGACAAGTTGTGATGCAAAAAAGCCTGTAATCTCTTGTTTAGTAAGGATTACAGGCTTTTTTCTTTGTATCGGAGCGGCGGGATTTGAACCCACGACCCCCACTACCCCAAAGTAGGAACAAATCCGCACTGTAAGCGGGATATATCCCTCTTTTTGGTGTTGTGTTCCCAATTTGAGCCTAATCAGCACCGATTTTGTCTGTTTCCAGGCCTAGCGTAACGGGAATATGATTACGTTTTAACGCCGTCTCAAAACTGTTGATCCGATGAGGATTTTTTAGATTGAGAATGAATATTCTCCAGGATTGGATTAAGTTTTGATGCAAGGCAACAACACCACACGCCTAGTTTGAGTTCTAGACGCGATGCGAGGAGTTCCATGTACCCCATCGCTTGTGGGGGCTGTCACAGGGACTGTGGTTCTGTCTCCACTCCCTCCACTAAACGAAAGAGAGATAATTCCTCCAGACCCTCTGTTGTATATAAATTGCTTTGAGCCAGTCCCACCAGGTGCATGATAATGACCTTGCATCGTGTCTTCGTGCCAACTTCCGATAATGTGGTTGGGTTCAACGCCTCGCCCATCATCAGCACCGCAGATATGGTCACTTCTCACATCCAAGAGCTTAAGGTAAGGCCCATTAATATCCCTTGAGCTTTCGGGGTCACTTAAATCAGTGAAATGATAGAACGAACCCGCCGCAGCATTCTCTTCGTCGCCACAGTAAACAGCAGTATCTAAGAGAGCATGATCTGCTCTCAAAACCCCATCACCATTGAGGTGTAAGTATCCTGTTGGTGGCGCTATCCCACAGAACCAAATAAATGCACCAGGGGGGAGGGCTTGGGGTGGATTCGCTGCAAAATAAGCGACGATCGCCGCTTGCAACACCGCCTCATCAATAGACTGCTGTGTGGTGTCTCTCGGAGATAGGTTGTGAACTTGCATAGTTAGAACGGTAGAGGAGTATGCCAGCGGCGCAGGTCTTGCAAAATTTCATTGACATCCACATCGGCTTTGTCCACCCACATATCTAAAACCTCTCTTCTGGGCGACCAATTGCCCGTGAGCGTGCCTCGTCCTTTGGCTTTATCAATCTCTCTGCGTTGAGAGGTGACGGTGGCAGATTTTGGATAAACTCGCACATTGTACTTGTAGGTCAGCGCTCGATTATCAGGATCGCGCTCGCGCTCACCATATTTAAAGCCATAAACCTTGCCGTCGCTAAGATTGGCTAAGCGTTGCAGCATCCGTTTGCCCTCAGTTTTAGTGGATGCATAAAGCACAACCTGGCGGCCAGCTAGTCCCTGTTCTGGCCAACCAATGTAGGCAGCACAGCGCATGGGCCCACTGATAAAGCCATCTGACCCTCCCATCGCAAATTTAATTTTGTCCCAATCCAGACCACTGGGGATAATCCAAGGCAGATCGAATTCAGGTGTTGTCCAATGGTCGGAGTTGCCGCCGTCCAATTCGTATTGAGTTTTAGTAAAGGGTCTCTCCCGGCGTGGACACCATTGCAGCTTGAGCGAGAGGGTGCTGTGAGGTGCTTTGTTGAGCATCGCCTCGTGCAGCGGTTCTCCAACAATTTGACCCACATCCCGGTTATGAATTTGCTGATGAGTAGCGATGGTGGTGGTAATTGCCCCCCTCAACACTTGGTCACGGCCACTGAGAACGATGCGCTCGTCAGGAGCTTCACGGTCAGGGGTAACTTCAACGGTGTGTTGTGTGCCGAGGACTGCTTCACGGGTGTCAAGCTGCTCTTGACGGAGAGTGTCGAGGGATGAGGCATAGACATAGGATGCTTCAGTTTGGCATTCCACAAACTCTTCTCGGGCGTTATCCAGAAAACTTCTGAGAATGGGGTTGGGGATGCTAGCAATCCAGTCGTCTATACGGTCATTGATAATCCAGGGTTCACTCCCAGGCTCCCCCCATTGCTGAATGACTTCGCTTAACCCCAGTCTCTCGTCTAGTCCGGTGTGGCGGGCAAGAAACTTGATCCCCCGCCGCACTTGTTTAAAGGATTTGATCATCACCCAGCGCCCAGCGAAGAGGACTGCACTGCGGAAGACTCCACCCCAGAGTGCGGCTAGCTCATCTAGTGCCTCCTCTCGCGTCGCCTTCAATGCTTGTCGAGCCAGTCCCCAATCGAACCGAAGAACGGGGATATGAAGTAGCTCCATCAATTTCCCCACACCCGCGTTAAGTACTAATCCTTCGAGGGGGCCGTATCCCCAACCCAAGCTACACCCAATTGCACCCCCAAATTGAGAAGAGAGGGCTTGTAGTTGGCTCTCTAACAGTCGCTCAAGCTCTTCATCGGAGGCATTCCAATTAAAGTTAAATACGAATGCCCTTGCACTGTGCATCAGTCCTGTGATTTGAGTCTGAGTCCAGGCTGATTGTTGTTGCTTGGCTTTTTCACTCAACCATCCCTTAAACCGTGCGCCAATATCGCGCACCCATTGCACTACGCCCGTGAGTTGAGGGAAATGTTGGGTTAGCCAATCGAATAGACCACTTCCCTGCTCAACCTGCTGATCTGGGCCGGCCAGGGTGCGATCGCCAATGGTGAGAGCAGTGCTGGCTCCATCCAAGTCATTCCAACCAATTGCTGCGCTCATGGAATATCCTCCGTGCCTTCGGGGTCGATATCTCGAATTCGGGGTCTCCGCTCAAACCGACGCCCATAGGGGTTGTGGATATCTTTGATGCCAGGAGCATCAGTAAAGCCGCCTTCAGCCCGCTCTGTCCACACATCAAATTCATCCTCGTCTTCGGGATCGGTTAATCCTTTTAGCTTAATCAAGTCTTCTTTGATACTGCCTTCTGGGTTGTCCATATTCACGGGATTAAGGTATCTCGCCGATAGGATTGCATAGGTGGTAAAGACGGTTTTAGCGATGGTTTGATAATCAAACTCTTCCTTTTCATCATCGAACTCATTCACTACGATTTCGAGCTGCTTGGGCTGCAAGACTTGATCAATTCGCTTGCCGCTGAGGTCTGCGGTGAACCAAACTTTTTTCTTGATGGGTTTTTGGGCAAAACCTAGGAATTCAGCAATAGATTCCACTTCACAGAAGTTCTTGATCGCCAATTGTCTTATCGAGAGCGTCTCGGCTAGGGTGCTGATGCTAGCGCGGAGAATGGCATCGGTGGCAGTATCAGTATTAAGCAGCAAACCGTAGATTTCGGCGAGGGTTTCGGCGAGGTTGGGGAGTTCTATGGTTGCTTTTTGAGCGCCAGCTTCATCAATTTCGGTATCTTCAACGGTGACTTTACGGGGAAAGTTGCCGATAAGGGCTTCAATTTGACAGAAAAGCCAGCTTGTATGGTCGGGAATGTTAGTGATTTTTCGCAGTCCTTCTTTACGGTTTTTGATGTTTTTGGGCACATCAAAGCCTTGCCAATTGTCACCATCCAGGAACTCATCAACGCCTGTAGCTTGGCGAATAAAGCCAACTTCTTTGTTGAGTCCTTCGACTCGCTCTGCAAGTTGATTCAGGTCACTGGCTAGTCCCCCTACGGTGTTGGCTAGTTCATTGAGTTGACTGCCTAATGCAGCGATATCTTCGGGGGTGGCGCAGTTGGTGGTGAAGTCTTTGGCAGCGAGTGCTTCTAGGGCTGCGATGAGGGCTTCGCAGTCAGCGCTGTTTTGGGCGTCGTCGTCATCATCATCGTCTGGTTCACCTGAGCCACAGTCGATCGTATTGTTGAGTTCTGTGATAACAATATCAAGATCATCTTCAAGAGTCTTAATTTCGTCTTTGAAGACGAGCATGTTATCAAAGTCTTCACGGAAAATTGTTGCTAAAGGAGATGTGCTGGGGAACAGTTCACGCCAGCCTTCATAGTGAGGCTTCCAAACCTTGCTCTCAGAAAAAAGTGAGGCTTTTAGCGCGATTCTATCGAGTCTGCCGAGTACCCGATTAAGGGTTTCTGGATAATAGCAAGCATGACCAGATTCACATTCTCCTCCAACAATTGTTGCTCGGATTTCTTTTGCTACGTTACTACCCTGTGTTAGAGCGTCAATCGCCTTGCTGTCTTTTTTCCCTATGTCGTAATCGGGCTCTTTTAGCCAGTCAGCGTTAAATTCTAGTCGTTGCTGTCTTGTGAATTCCGATGAGCCAGCTATTATAGGGCCGATGATCTTAATGCCACTAACTGCTGCTAAAACTGTTTTCCAGTTAACAACCCTCTTGGTTAGGATTACAACTACAAATGATTCATCGAAAGGGTCAGTTCTATTGAAACCAGAATATATACCATTCCATCCAGACCTTCTAATTTGTGGCATGGTGATTTGGACGGGAGATAGCCTAGGTGATTGAATTGCGACCCTCAACATGTCTCGCAATTCCCTGACCCTTGAAATTACCGAATATTGGGTTTCTCTTGATAAGGCTGTACAAGACATTAAGGCAAAAGAGAAAGGATGAAGGATATCAAGGTAAAGATGAGTCCTAGACCTAAAATTAACTGGTAGATCGATTTTACTTATGATAACAGGATCAAAAGTACGGTGTCTCCCAAAACCCAGACATAATCAACAGTTAGTCGTCAGTGAACAACTCCGCAACCGTAAACCCCATCGCCCCAAACTGGGATGATTGCACCACTTGCTGACCCGTAAACAGCCCTGCCTGCTGATAAACTCCCGCAATCAACGCCAGCACCAGTATCTCTTGTCGTTGAGGGTCTACCAGCCAATATTCCGGAATGCCCACTGCCTCGTACTGACCACGTTTAGCAATGTAGTCCCGGTCTCGTTGCACTGACCCTGGACTTACCACTTCAACCACCAATAGGGGCGGCGACATCGTCAGGCGAATTGTGTTACGCCGTTGGAGCTGCTCAATATGCTCAGGGCGAATGATCGTCAGGTCAGGATAGCGGTTTTTGGGTTCACCGTGAACTTCGAGCTCCAAACCATGACCCCGCACTCGGCGATGACCCACTCGTGCGAGAAAGACAGCAAACAAAAAGTTAGCCAGTTCAACATTAAATCCAGATTCAGGGGGCACTTCGATTAGTTCTCCATTGAACAGCTCATAAAGTTTGTCGCTGCCATCGTCGTAGGCGAGATAGTCTTCAAAGCTTTGAAAGCGGGGTTTGACTTGCAGCATGGGGTCAAGAGGGTGAGGGAGCGGGCAGAGGGAAGAATGCGGCGTTCTCAAGCGGTTTACGGTGCTCACCCTTCCCCTTTATCTTGAGAGCATAACCGCGCAAACGCTATTCCGGCAATGCATTGAGCGATTACACTTCTAACTAGCTTTGGGCAGATCTACCACAACAGGGCTAACGTTGGCTTGTGAGTCTGCTTGCGCTGCTAGGGCGATGTAGCCCCGGTAGCCTGTGGGGCTAATCCTGTAGGGGTTTCAAATCGCTCCCTTGATTTTGCTAGGGTTCAGCGGTTCAGCCCTCAAAAGTGCGTTCGCAAGATCCTTGCTGTGAGGGGGGTCTACAAAACCCCTACAAGGTTAGGGTAGCCTGTGGGGAGGGGCTTGCCCGCTTCAATATCCTGGAGCGCCATACGCACATCTAGCAGCGGCTCATCGGTGAAGTTGAGGAAGGTTTCGAGCAATAGGTCAATTTGCTCTAGTCTCGCTGGGTCGTTGATGTCTTCGCGGTTGAGTTGCTCTTGGGCCAGCACCACTAAATGACGGTAGCGGTTGAACTGGTCAATGGCATCCAGGGCGATCAGAGTGGCGTAGCGGTGTTGTTTTTGGGCGTCTTGGGGGGTTAAGCTCATGGTTAATCCATTGGTAAATGGTGGATTGACAGGGGCGATCGCTAGCTGTGGAAGGTGCGCGATCGCCTTTTGTCTTGCTCTAGTGATAACACGAATCTAGTATCGCATCAACAAGCTATCGAAATATCGTGTTATTATCGAATGGTACGATTGAGCCATGCAAATGATTAGCAAACTCCCTCAATTAATGGAGGTAGCAGGAATTGATCAGAAAACTCTTGCTGCCCAAACAGGACTAAGCCCAACCACGGTTGGCAAAATGTACCGTGGTCATTTTCAACGAATCGACAACCACACCATCAAAACCCTCTGTCTCTACTTTGGGTTAAGGAAGATCGATGACTTGATCTCTATTCAGTGGGAAGAGGGCGACCTGGAGGGAGCACAAGCATGATCAACCCCGAAAATCTCAACCTAGCTACACTGCCATCCGTCCCGCTTGAAAAACGAACGCAACTACCATCCATCTCTGGGATTTATTTTGCGCTTGATGCTGATGGTGTGGTGCATTACATTGGGCGATCGGTTGATATACAGCAGAGATGGACTCAACATCATCGACTGAATCAACTTTCAGCAATGCATTCCCCAAGAATTGCCTACCTTCAAGTTAGTGACACATCCCTATTGCCAGCCATTGAAGAAGCCTTAATTGAATGGTTCAAACCTTCATTAAATGGTGCGTTGGTGGCAAAGACCACCAGCAAATATCCAATTGTATTTTATACAAACTCCCAAACGAAGGAGTTGCTCGATCGCTTGTCGAAAAAGCGAAACCGTTCAATCAGCAACCTGATGGAGACCTTGGCAATTCAAGAAGTTGAGGCGGCTCAAGAGAGTGGTGAAATTGAGAAGTCCAAGCAGTCTGGGGAGATGGAAGGCTGATGATTAACAATATCCCCCTAAACGAACAAGAACTGGCGCAACAGATGGGTTTAACCCCAAGCGAACAGCAATCATCATCCCCGTTCGACCAGATCCAGCAAATTGATGAGCATGGCAATGAATTTTGGTCAGCGCGAGACTTGATGCCATTGCTGGGCTATAAGCAGTGGCGAAGATTCAAGGATGTCATTGAAGTGGCAAGAGAAAACCTTGAAACTGCTACTACGTCTACTCTTGAACACTTTTTGCCACTAGAGGCAAAAAGTCAAGGACGCCCATCTCTGGACTATAAACTCTCTCGTCTTGCGGCTTATCACATCGCTCTGTGTTGTGACTCGCGTGGTAATGAGCAAGTGAAGTTAGCTAAACACTACTTTGCGGTCAAGACCCGTGAAGCCGAAACTGCCAGCAATGAGCCACAGCCCCAAGAGCGTGACATCTTTTACTACATCAACGCCGCCAAAGAGATCGCCGCCGCAGACCTCAGCCCCCAGGTCAGAAAAGAACTTGAAGCCACAATGATTCAAGACCTGCGAGCAATGCGCTCTGAAGACGAACCCACCCCCAAAGCCAAACGCAGTGCCAAGCGCAAACAATCCCAACTAGACGGCCCCTCAGCCAAACAAATCATCCTCGAATATTTCTCCCAACACCCTGGCGAGCGATTTAAGAACACCACCATTCAGCAAAAGCTTGGACTCAACATCAATACCGTCCGCAAAAGCACCAACCAGTTGGCTGATAAAGGGCTAATCCTCCGTGCTGCAAAACTAGGCCAACCCGCCATTTACTGGGTAGAAGTTGAATGCAAGCAGCTTGTGGGCAAATCAGCCCCCATCAGTATGATTAAAGATGTAGAGCGAGGTTGATATGAGCACAACAGACGAACGACTAGATCGCATCGAATCCTTAGTGGTGCAGAATGCCCAAGCCATCGCTAATCTAACCGAAGCCTCCGTCCATCAAGGGCGACGGGTCGATAAACTCACCGAAAAAGTTGACCAACAGGGTGACCAAATTACCCAACTCACCAAGAAAGTTGACCAAGTCATAGACCGAGTAGATAACCTCACCACAACCGTCACCCACCAAGGGGAAAGACTTGACCAACTCACGGGCAAAGTAGACCAACTCACCGACACCGTCACCCAACAAGGCGGGCAAATCAACCAGCTCACCGAAACCGTCACCCGCCAAGGCGAACGCCAAGAAACCATCCTCTACGAAACCCAACGGCTCATCCGCAACATCGGAGAAGAATCCGGACTGGCCAACGCCGTCTCCCAAGCCAACCGCGCCTCCCTAGAAATGCTCGTGCGTATGGTGCAAGCCGTCCAGGCCGACATCAAAAGCCTCCAAGCCGATATCAAAGGCGTCCAAGTCGAAAATCAACGCATCCTGCGTCATCTTTTTGGCGATGGGCAAGGACGCGAAGACTAAACCCGCTCATTATCCCTCACCACATGCCCCAGAGATCGCAACACCCGAACCCGTAACGCTCGAATCTCCCCGAGCACCTCAGTCTGACTCATCCCCAACTCCTGCGAGAGCCGCACCAACAGATCCCCACGCGGCCGGTACACATAATACTGACTCTTCCCCGGCTTGCGGCGACGCTTATACCGTCGCTCCACACAGCGCCGTGACTTGCTATTGAGCAGCGCCCAAACCCTGACACTCAAGGCTCAAACTCCCGTACCATCACCGTTACCGCATTACCAGACCGTGTA
>JAAHHN010000026.1 GCA_010672165.1 Spirulina sp. SIO3F2
TAATCGACGGAAAATAACGCTTGGGAATGCCCTGAGAATTTGCATTTACAAATTGAGGCGATGAAGCTGGCATTTGCGGATATTAATGCGGCGATCGCTGATCCAGAAGCAATGCAGCTTGACCCCAAAGCCTTGCTCACGGACGATTATGCTCAGACGCGGCGATCGCTAATTCAGCCCGATCAAGCCCTCAACCAGCCGGAACCGGGCATCCCGGATAGTGGCACCGTTTATTTTTGTGCCGCCGATGGTGAGTTGATAGTGTCGATGATCCAGTCTAATTACCATGACTTTGGTAGCGGTATCCTGATCCCCGAAACTGGTATTGTGCTCCAGGATCGTGCCTGTGGTTTTACGCTCCAAGCGGGACATCCCAACGAACTGGCCCCCAATAAACGCCCGTTGCACACGATTATTCCGGGCTTTTTAAGCCGTGATGATGAACCCCTTGGCCCCTTTGGGGTGATGGGGGGGCAGATGCAACCCCAAGGCCATGTGCAGGTGATCATGAACCTGGTGGATCACCAGATGAATCCGCAGATGGCGCTGGATATGGGGCGCTGGCGCTTTTTAGAGGGGCGGCGCGTATTGCTCGAACCGGGTATTTCCCCAGACACGACCGCCGCATTGGCGGCCTTGGGACATGAAGTGCGCATTCCAAACGAACGTTTTCACTTTGGTAAAGGGCAGGTGATCCTACGCAACCTGGCAGGTGGTGTGATCGCGGGTTCGGAACCGAGAGCAGATGGCTGCGCGATCGTGGTTTAGATCAAGATTCAGATTCATCCGCCAGGTATTCAGACAAGGGAATCGGTAAATATTCAATTGAATCGGGCTCACGGCGAATGACTCCACAGACCTCTTGCTCTGGAACTTCAGCAGGCGCAGCAATGGAAAAATTTTTGACATTGATATGAGTAAACCGGACTTGGGGATTAAATGCCCAGAGCAAATACTCCCAGTCATTGCTCATAATATCCAAACCCACTATCTGACAATCGTGGTCACGAATCGCTTGATCTAGTGCTTGGTGTGCCGCCTTTAATCCCTTACCTGAAGCGCTGAAATAGAGGTCTTCTCGTGGCAAAGTCAGAATCGAGGGGGACTGATCAACAAATCGTTGCCCGTTGGTGAGGGGGATAAGAGGATGGTGGAGCGGTACGAAACTATAGAACAAACCACTGATCAGCAATAAGATTGCGAGCAATTTTCGCATCGCAGGAGAATAGTGCTGAGCAATCACATATCCCACGAGGGGGCTACACAACACAAACCAAGGTAACAAGAAGCGATTACTCCAGGCTTGCCATTTAAGCACAGCACAGAATAAGACTGCACCGATGATAACTGAGCCCAACAGTCCCCAGATCTGCATCGGTATGGGTTGGGGTATTGGTTGCTTGATCTGCTTTAATTTCTGTGTTCCTAAGATGCAGAGCAGAATAATGGCGGCAAGACTTAATAGTGTGTGAAGTGGACTGGCAACAAAATCTTCATCGGGCATTAAAAGCTGCCAAGCCCCGGCACTTAAGAAGGGTCGTCCGCCTGCGAAAGTGGTTGCGGGATCGTTAGGGTTAACACCCAAAATCGCAGTATGAAAACCTTCAATCCGCTGCCATAAAGGTGTCCAGGGTAGGTTTAAGGCAAGATGTTTCAGAAAGTTTGAGGCCCAGAGCACCAAATTCATGGCGGTGGTGCGTGTTCCGGTATCAATGCCAAGGACATCACTAAAAACGCCAAAATTCCGGCTGAAGTAGGGGCCTGACATTCCCAAACTTAGGGTGGCAACCCCCATGCTCCAAACAAAACCCAGACTGCCCCGTTGATGCCATAAACGTATTCCCAAGATCAAACAGAGGGGAAGACTGAAAAGGGTGACAGTGGGCTTAGTGAGCACCACAAGTCCGAGGGAAATGGCACACCACCCCAAATCCATCCAGGTATATGGTGGCAAGCGGAGCACAAAGTAGGCAAAGCACACCAACCAAAATGTGGCAATCAGGTCGTTTTGGGCTGTTGTTGATTGCAGAATCGCCATTGGGATAGTGGCCGCAACGATCATGCTCCAGCGTTGAGCCGAGGCAGAAAGACCCCAAGATTTCCCGAGTAGCGAGACCCCTAAAATTACCCCCACAAAGGCCCACGATTGTACTAAGTTAACAGCGCGATCGCCACCGCCTAATGCATAAACATGGGTCACAAGGTAGCTTGCACCCGGCGTAAAAGAAATCTGCCGCAAATTATGGGTAGGGTAATGGGCAGTGCTGTGATAGTGGAGCCAATGCATCACCCGAGGCAGATGGTAGGTCATCACATCCACGGTGTTGGGGGCGGCAATTAATGCGGTTAGACCACAGAGCAATGCGATCGCCCCTACACCCCCCAAGTACCAGCGATCGAGCAGGGCAAGGGCTGACCAGCTTTTTTCAAGTTCATCTCGCCATAATTCCAGGGCATAAGCATTTTGGGTATGAACCCGCCAGAGCAAGACCAGATGGACCCCAGCCAGGATAGCCCAAACCAAACTGATATTGAGCGGGGTCAACAGCTTACCCACACTCAACAGCTCTGTTGTTAGCGCCATCCACCCAGCATGAATGAGTGTGACCTTGAGAAAACGCTCACGATGTTGCCTTGGCTCTTGGGGATTGAGGTTCCAGGTTATCCAGAGCGCTAGCCAAGAAACCAAGAGGAAGAGGATCGCCATACTGTAAATCGAATGGAAGAGAATCGGATAAAGACAGTTCCCATCCTAATCGAGGCGCTGTGCTCACCTGGAATAATCTCAACATCACCCCCCATGATTTGGGGTGTGGCCAGAAGAAATCTGGCAAAGTTCATAAATCGCTATAGAGTTGGCTTAAAATAAATTAAAGGATATGTAAACTTTTTTAACTATCTCGCCTCACTTGGCCCCACCTATGACCTCTGTAAAATCGCTGTTCTCTCCCGTTGAAGCTGATCTTGACCTGCTCACCAAAAATTTGCAGCAACTGATCGGCGCTCGTCATCCCATTTTGAGTGCTGCGGCCGAACATTTGTTTGGCGCTGGCGGTAAGCGATTGAGACCCGCGATTGTTCTCTTAGTATCCCGAGGCACGATGCCCGAGCAAGGTATTACGCCGCGTCACCGCCGTCTGGCTGAGATTACCGAGATGATCCATACTGCCAGTTTAGTCCATGATGATGTGGTGGACGAATCCGAGACCCGCCGCAATGTCCCCACCGTCAATAGCTTTTTTGGCAATCGGATCGCGGTGCTGGCGGGTGACTTCCTCTTTGCCCAATCGTCTTGGTATCTGGCGAATCTGGATAACTTGCAGGTGGTGAAGTTGCTCTCAGAGGTGATTCGGGACTTTGCAGAAGGCGAAATCCGTCAGGGCTTGAATCGATTTGATGCCTCTCTGACCTTCGATGCGTATCTCGAAAAGAGTTATTACAAGACAGCGTCACTGATGGCTAATAGCGCAAAGGCTGCAGGGGTTTTAAGTGGTGTGTCAGAGGAGATGGCTGAGGGGTTATATCAGTACGGTCGTCATCTGGGTTTAGCATTTCAGATCGTGGACGATATTCTAGACTTTACCGGCACGAACGAAATACTAGGTAAGCCAGCGGGTTCAGATCTCGTCAGTGGTAACTTGACTGCCCCTGTTCTTTATGCTCTAGAGGAGAAACCTTACATTGCCACGCTCATTGAACGGGAATTTGCCCAAGCGGGAGATCTTGAGCAGGCTTTGGACTTGATCAGCGCCAGTAGCGGCATTGAACAATCGCGGGATTTAGCCAAGTA
The DNA here is from genome assembly GCA_010672165.1 of Spirulina sp. SIO3F2. Classification (GTDB taxonomy): domain Bacteria; phylum Cyanobacteriota; class Cyanobacteriia; order Cyanobacteriales; family Spirulinaceae; genus SIO3F2. The sequence continues at coordinate 3,791 of JAAHHN010000026.1, forward strand.
TCATTCCCAGCAAGCGATCGCAAATCTAGCTCTGCTCAAGCCTTCCGATTGTACGCAGACGCTGCGAGAATTGGCGGAATACATTTTGACACGCTTGTATTAGTTCAATGTTCAGAGTTTAAAGATCGTCACCCTATCCTTAAAAGAGGGGCAAGATGAGCGATAGAACACTGTAGAAATCAAATAGGGGCAAGACCCATCAAGGAGAATGGACAACAACAGCAATTGGATTCAAGAACTGCTCATGATTGGCGTGGGCACAACTTCGTTTTTGGCGGATAAACTGGCGGAAGTGGGTGATCAACTCGTCCGTGAGGGTAAACTTGATCCGGAGCAAGCCCGGGCCATCATTGATGAAGTGGTCGCTAAGGTCAGAACCGATCAAGGCAGTTTTGAAGGACGGATGCAGCGTCAATTAGAGCTGGTGCTGCAAGATTTCGGTCTGGCGCGTCAAAAGGAAGTGGATGAATTGCGCGGTCGAATTGATCGATTAGAGCATAAGGTGAGAGATTTAGAGAATAGACAGTGGAATTAGGGTGCGTCGTCATTTAAAATCAGAAGCCTTACAGACCAGGGAATAAAGTGCCCGATCCAAACAACAGGAAAAGGGGCTGTAAGCTAGTCACTGTAAGCGTTTTCAATCTAACTGACGACAGCCCCTAGTCCGCAGTACAACAATCTTTGAGAAGAGCAATGCGAGAAATATGGATTAGCCTGGGTTTCATCGGGCTATGTGGTTTGGTGTTGGTAGGATCTTTGCTGCTGGGCAATCCCCAACAAAACGAAGCGATCGCGGCAGTTGTGCCCCCCACACCAGTGGTCGCCACAGCGCAGGTGGCTCAGGCAACAACCGAGGTTGAACAAGCCCAGAGTGAGGCGACCGCTGGCGAGACGATTACGACCGAATCCGGTTTGCAATATATTGACGAGGTGGTGGGCGAGGGGCCTGTTGCTGAGGCCGGGCAAATTGTGTTTGTCCATTACACTGGCACCCTCGAAAATGGTAAAAAGTTTGACAGCTCCCGCGATCGCGGTCCCAGCTTCTCGTTCCCTCTGGGTCGCGGTCGTGTCATCAAGGGCTGGGATGAAGGGGTTGCGGGGATGCACGTAGGCGGCAAGCGTAAACTCATCATTCCCTATGACTTAGCTTATGGTGAGCGGGGAGTACGAGGTGTGATTCCACCCAAGGCGACCCTGATTTTTGATGTGGAACTGCTAGATGTGCAGTAATCGTCATCGGTTCGTGTATTAGGAGAAGATCAAGGTAGGGGCGGATTTTAAATCCGCCCCTACCCATTTGGTATTTGAGGAATGGGGTTTTTATGCGAGTTATCGGCTTAATTAGCGGTACATCAGTTGACGGCATTGATGCAGCTCTGGTCGAGATCACAGGCGATGATTTGGATATTCAAGTTCAGCTCATTGCTAATCAAACCTATCCTTACCCTGAGGCACTGCGATCGCAAATTCTAGATGTCTGTGCAGGTCAAGCTCTCAATCTAGAGCAAATGGCACAGCTAGATGATGCGATCGCCACCGAGTTTTCCCAAGCCGCTCTGGCCATTCAAGAGCAGACCGGTCAGCGAGCCGAGCTGATTGGCTCTCACGGCCAAACGGTCTACCACCGTCCCCCTGCTGATGATCTCGGGTATACCGTGCAATGGGGACGAGGTGCAGCGATCGCGTCTCAAACCCAAATCCCCACGATCAGTAACTTCCGCCAAGCGGATCTCGCGGCGAGTGGCCAGGGTGCGCCCCTGGTTTCCCGTATTGATGTGGCACTCTTGAGCCATCCCCACAAATGGCGGTGTGTGCAAAACCTGGGGGGAATTGGCAATGTCACCGCTATCCCTCCTCGCAGTGCTCCCCATTGGCTGGAGCAGGTCAAGGGCTGGGATACGGGACCAGGGAATGTGTTACTAGACTTGGCAATTGTTCAGCTTACTAGCGGTCAACAAACTTATGATCCAGGAGGACAATGGGCAGCCCAAGGCCAACCCTGCTTCGAATTGGTCCATCAATGGCTGGAACATCCTTTTTTTGCTCAAACACCGCCCAAATCCACCGGGCGCGAACTGTTTAGTCCCGATTACCTGGCTCAATGTTGGCAAGATGCCCAAGCCTATACCCTGAATCCAGCAGATTGGCTTGCCACTCTGACTGAGTTAACAGCGTTGTCAGTTGCCCAGAGCTACAAACAATTCTTAACAACTCAGCCAGATGAAGTGCTCCTCTGCGGCGGTGGTAGCTATAACGATTATCTTCAACAGCGCCTTGCTGAGCATCTACAGCCTGCAACAGTGCTGACGACCAATGATGTGGGTTTAGATGCAGATGCCAAAGAAGCGATCGCCTTTGCGGTGCTGGGCTATTGGCGCTGGCGAAGGAATACCCCTGGCAATCTCCCGGCTGTGACGGGGGCAACCGCTGCGATCTCCCTCGGTGATTTCCATCCGGTTTATCGGGCATGAGTTACGGAGCATGAGTAGGGTTATACTTTAACTTTGAACGCAATACACGAGGTTGTGACGTGGCGCATACCTTTCTATTGGAGGAAGGTCGCTGGACTTTCGAGGGGAGTTGGCTCAATCGTGAGGGTTTACCCTTAACGATCAAAGGCCGTACCTTAGTGGCCTGGAGTGCCGAAAATTGGTTTACTTGGGTCACAAAACTTGATTTTACGGATGACGAGCGGCCCGGAATTTCTTACCAATATCGTGGCCGTCTGGACGCAGGCGATCGCCAATACAACTTTGTCCTCCAGCATAGTGAACTTGGGCGCATTGAAGGGGAGGGTTGGGTCGCACCCGACTCAATTGTGCAGCATTATCATGTGATTAGTGATGATGATCGGCCCAACCAACGCCAACATGGCTTCGAGAGCTTATACCGTTTAGATGCTAGCACCTATGCTCTTTCCAGTGGCATCTTTGTGGGCTACTCCCTGGTTAGTACAATGGAGGCACAACTGAAGCGATCAGTGTAACAATCCATGATGTTTTTTGATTCTTGATCAGGATGGGTAATGGCTTTATCCCTACGGGGCGCATCATCAGGGTGAATATGCACAAGCTCCAAGCAGAAGGAATGGCAACGCTATGACAACTGACCCCAACCTCGGTCGTGTGCTCTCGAATCGCTATCGATTGGTTGAACTAGCTGGCAAGGGCGCGATGGGTCGCGTTTACCGCGCAGAAGATACGCTTCTGGGGGGGGTAACTGTGGCGGTGAAGTTCTTGGCCCAAACCCTGCTTAACCAGAAGATGCGCGATCGCTTTGAGCGAGAAGCAACAATCTGTGCACTATTGGCGGAGAAAACACTCCATATTGTTCGCGTTAAGGATTACGGCGTTGATAGTCAAGATGTTCCCTATTACGTGATGGAATATCTCGAAGGAGATAATCTGAGTGAAATTATCAAAGTTCAGCAGCTCTCTTTAGCCCGATTTCTCAAGATGGTGCAGCAGGTTTGCCGTGGTCTTGCCTGTGCCCACAACGGCATTTTGTTCAAGGGTGAACCCAGCCAGATTATTCATCGGGATATCAAACCCAGCAATATTTTGCTGATTCAAGATCCTACTTTGGGCGAAATGGTCAAGTTGCTGGATTTTGGTATTGCCAAACTGGTTGAGGCGAGTCGGGAGCAAACCCATTCATTCATGGGCACCTTAGCTTACTGTTCCCCCGAACAAATGGAAGGCAAAGAGCTGGATCATCGCTCCGATATTTATAGTCTGGGAATCACCATGTATGAGATTCTCACCACTGAGATGCCTCTGCTGCCCGAAAATAATTCCTTCGGCGGCTGGTACAAAGCTCATCATGATTTCAAACCGCTGCCAATTCGGAGCAACCGCTCGATCCCAACAGAACTTAATGATCTGATTATGCGGTGCTTGGCAAAAAAGCCAGAAACGCGGCCCCAGAGCGTCGAAGAGATTTTGCAGGTCATCGATCCCCTAGAGGCAAACCATTCGACTCAAACTCGCTCCCCAGTTCCTGTAGAGAAGTCTCCCTCTCCAATCCATCTACCCCAATCTCAGCGGTCTGAGGTGGAGCAAGCCTGTTGGCAAATGACGTGGCCCAAAGACAAACCCCGTCAGAAAATTGTCTTCCCACAAATTGTCCGAGTCAAAAAGGAAGTGATTCCCAGTTTATGGTTGATGCTCAACCAGAAAGATATTTTGGAACGGCGGTTTAGCACCCGATATAACCAATTTCTCTTTTCCACCATTCCCCATCCGATGTTGTTATGGATCTCGGTCTTGTATAACCGTTTTCATGGCCCCCGGTGGCTCCCTTGCTATCTGGACTTGAAAACCGCTGTGGGGCAACAAATGACTCGCTTGCTGGGCCAGCAGGGTAGCTATCGCATGCTATTTTTTGCAATTGAAGATCCTTCGGTTTGTCAATACCTGATGAATTTCACGATTGATCCGGATCAATGCAAGCGTTTGGTTACTTGGGCAAAGACAAGTCAGGGGTTACCGGATAATAATCAAGCGGTAATGAGTAAAACGCTCTTAAAACAGGAGTTTGAAAAGCTGAAGCCCAAAATCCAGATTAAGCTTGAGGGGGTTCACAATAGTGATGCGGGGCAGCAGGAGTTGTAGAGAATTTCTGCAAGCGATCGCGGACGTGGAAAACATGTCCCTACGGGAGACATTGTGTAGAGTGGGTATAATCAGCAGCGACGAGGTGAGCGATGTTGAACTCACGGAATAGTTGTCTGCGGATTTGCCGATTTATACAGTGAAAGAGATTGACATAAAGTCCCCTTCAGCCAATAAGCTTCTACGCTAGGCGGAGTAATACCTGGATGTGGCGATCGCTGCTCCTGACACAGAAGCGACTTGGCAACAAGGGGTCGAACAAATTCTCAATGCCTCGGAGGTGTGATTTGAAAAATGCACCAAATCTGGTAAAAAAACAACAAATTAACCTGTATGATTGCCTCTTTGCCCTTACGGTAAAATTGCAGGCGGCTCAGACGGCTCAACTGTGCTTTGTGGAGAGTTACCAGAATGATGGCATAACTCTCCGACCAGAGCAGCTTATGATTGTGTTTGAAATGGTGGTGGGCTAGTGACTAAAGTACACCATACTCATCGGGTGCAATTAGGGTGTGTCGTCAGCTAATACCAGAAGCCTGGCGAAGGGATAAAGCGCCCGAATTTAAAACAACAAAAAGTGCTGTAAGTCAGTCGCAGCAAGTCTTTGAAATCTAACTGACGATAGCCCTTAGTTTTAGCAGAGATTTAAACCATGACTCCGGAACAAACTGCATTAATCCTGATCGGTTTTCAAAATGACTACTTTGCCTCAGATGGCATCCTCTATCGCTTTATTGAAGAATCTTCCAAGGCGACTCAAGCCGTTGCCAATACTGTCCACCTGCTCGATGCCTTAGCGCAGAGTGCTGTTTCAGTTATTGCTACGCCTATTTTCTTCACCGCCAACTATGAAGAACTTGTTGATCCTGTTGGAATTCTCAAAACCATTCAAGAGGTCGGTGCGTTTCAAATGGATTCTAGGGGATCAGAGATGATTACCGAGTTAGAACCCTTCCGAGAACAGATTCTTGAAGTTCCAGGCAAGCGTGGTTTTAATGCATTTACGGGGACAAATCTTGAGGGAATTTTGCAACAGCGTCAGATTCAATCCATTGTGCTTGCTGGAGCTGTCACGTCGGTCTGTATCGACTCCACAGGGCGATCGGCCCACGAACGAGGGTATGAAGTGACGGTTTTATCTGATTGCACATCCGCTCGTGACACATTTGAGCAAGAGTTTTATATAGAAAACGTCTTTCCCCTATATGCTCAAACCCTTTCTTCTGCTCAGCTCTTAGCATCATTAGGGTCATAACTGTTTATGGCTGACTTTGATGCAAACAATGAGCTACATACCCAAATTCAATATCGACTACTCAACAAGCTTTCGGAGTCAGAACGACGCTATCGAGAGTTAGTAGAGAATCTCCGGGAAATTGTTTTTAAATGTGATCAAGAGGGCAAACTTCTGTTTATCAACCAGGCTTGGACGACAACCTTGGGATATTCCAGCAGCGACAGCCTCGGTCAACCGTTATCCCAATTCATTGACCTCCAGGATCATGCCCTATGGCAATCAGCCCTGGAGACGCTGGATGAACAGAGCAATATTCGTCAAGAACTCCGGTTTTATCATCAATCTGGGGAACAGGTTTGGCTGGAGCTCTCCATGAGTACCAATCAACAAGGGGAAATTTCCGGTTCCTTGGTGGATATCACGGCTAGCAAACAAGCCAAACTCCTGCTTGAGCAAACCAATGAAATCCTTGAAGACCGTGTACAGCAACGGACAGCTGACTTGACCCAAGCAAATCAAGAACTCACAACGACTTTAGGAGAGCTACAACGGACGCAAATGATGCTGTTACAAGCAGAAAAAATGTCCAGTTTGAGTCATTTAGTGGGGGGCGTTGCCCATGAAATTAATAACCCCGTGAATTTTATTCAGGGCAATTTAAAATATCTTAAACAGGATATCCAAGATCTACTCAGATTTGTCGAACATTATTTAGAGCATTCGACGGAGTTGTTTCCGGAATTGCAAGATTTACTCCAAGACATTGATTTGCCATTTTTGCGGGCAGATCTCCCGAAGATGTTCCAGTCAATGGAGACGGGGGCGAAACGGATTCATCAGATTGTTTTGGCATTGCAAAACTTTTCTCGCATGGATGAAGTTGATTGGAAACGTGTTGACCTTCATGAGGGAATGGACAGTACGTTGATGCTCTTGCAACACCGTTTACAGCATGATTCTGTGGGGGATACGATCGCGCTCCATAAACAGTATGGTGATATGCCTTGTGTGGAATGTTATCCTGATCAAATCAATCAGGTAATGATGAGCTTACTGCTTAATGCCATTGAGGCGATTGAAGCGCGACAAGCTCAACAAGAACTGCCCAGCCGAGGGGAACTGACTCTTCAAACTACTCTAGTAAATGACCAATGGGTTCAAATCCGAGTGACGGATAATGGCATTGGCATTCCTGAAGAACAGCAAACTCAAATTTTTAATCCATTTTTCACAACTAAGGGTGTTGGTCAGGGCATCGGGATGAATTTAGCCCTGAGTTATCAGATCATCACTGAAAATCATCACGGTCGAATTTCAGTGTGCTCCCAACCAGGCGTACATACCACTTTTGTGATTGACCTGCCGATAAAGCGATCGCAGCCATAGTGATTCAGTATGATTAACTGTTATCACCAATCTCAAGGCTGTAATAACTGTGGAATATAGATGAGTGTGGGCTTGTTGCAACTGTAAACGGTTTATTGATGATGTTATGGAAACCGCTTGTGGCGTTCACAACTTTCGTTTCACTCAACGTCAACGCAGAAAGCATAATCAATTTGTGGTTGTCTGATTTTAATATCTTCAAAGTACAACCGACTTTTTCTCTCTACTTCCGATAAAGTCTATTGTTTTTGTCTGCAATTCAGAAGAATGTGATAAAAAGTGATTGATTCTTTTATCAGTATTTTTAAAAAGTTACCTCTTTTATAGATTGCAGCCAAGAATTTCTGATTTGATGTCATTCCCTAAAACGGCAGGATACAAAATCCCCAACAACACCCTGACGCTCTTGTGATCCAACTCAAAATCCTGGCCAACCTCCATCATTCAAAACCTGTAAGCCTACACAGTTCAATATGCTTCTATGCTCACCGCAGTTCCCCTCTCAAGCTCACAGACTCAAACATCAAATTTTGTGATGATGAAATTGTTCCGTTAAAAGACATTTTTAAGCGGACTTTTGAGTTCATTTTTACTGACTCAGTACACTCAACATCCTTTTGTCAGCGACGCCGCCTACAATATTAGTCCTGCCATGACTTCTAAACCTGAATTCAACATTCTCGCCCCCATGCATGATACGGACACCGTGATTAGTTTTGTCGATCGCACCCTCTATGAACAGACGGGGGCCCATCTCAACACGCTCCAAACTGTGCTGTTGCGGGAAACTTGGCAAGAAACCCGGCGCACCTATGAAGAGATTGGGGCTACCTATGGTTATTCGGGAAGCTACATTCAGCAAGGCATTGCTCCCAAGCTCTGGCGCTTACTCTCCAAGGTTTTTGGTGAAAAAATCAGTAAGAAGAATCTGCGCTCGGTGCTTATGGCTCAACTTCAGCAGCACCAGCCCCCACAATCCACTCTCCCCACAGTTCCCACTGTGCCGGATGTTTCAGACACCTCAGTGCTGGAATATCCGACGGACAGCGTGCCATTAGATTCACCTTTTTATGTGGTGCGATCGCCCCTTGAACCCCAGTGCTACCAAGATATTCTCCAGCCTGGTGCGCTACTCCGAATTAAAGGCCCGCGCCAAATGGGTAAGACTTCGCTAATGAACCGAATTTTGGCCCATGCGAAGCAGGCAGGTCAGCAAACAGTGGTGCTTAATTTCCAGCAGGCAGAGCGATCGATCCTTAGCGACCTCAACCGTCTATTACGTTGGCTCTGTGCCAATATCAGCCGTCAGCTCAAGCTCCCAGCAGTACTGGATGAGTTTTGGGATGAGGATACAGGGAGTAAAATGAGTTGCACCCTCTATATGGAGGGGTATCTGTTAGTTGAAAACGAGCAGCCTTGGGTTCTGGCTCTTGAAGAAATCAGTGAACTGTTTGAATATCCAGATGTCGCGCGGGATTTCCTTGGTATGCTGCGGACTTGGCATGAATACACCAAAGCTGAACCTGAATGGCAGATATTGCGCTTGGTTTTGGTGCAGTCCACCGAAAGTTATGTACAGCTTAATATCAACCAATCACCGTTTAATGTGGGTTTAGAGTTGCTACTTCAGCCCTTCACTACCACACAAGTCCAAGATCTAGCCCGACGCCATCAGTTGGAGCTGACCCTAGAGCAAATCGAAGCGCTGATGACGCTGGTTGCGGGTCATCCCTATTTAGTTCGCGTTTTGTTCTATCATCTGGCACAAAACAGCATATCTTGGTCAGCGTTAATGGCCAATGCAGCAACAGATACGGGGATTTATCATGACCATCTCCATCGGCATTTGGGGCGACTGCAAGATTATCCGGTTTTACAAACAGCCTTCGAGCAAGTGCTTCAGGCTCCAAACCCGATTGAGTTAACGCAAGTGGAGGCATTTCGACTCCAGAGCATGGGATTGGTGCGACTCTCTAACAATCAGGCGACGGTGGGTTGTCGATTATATCAAGAGTATTTTTCTGGCCGGTTTGGGATGGACTCAGCTTGAAGGTATGACTACCTGACCCATCGAGCTACACAACTCCCTCAGAGAGTTTCCGCTCTAGGTCAAACAAAAAGCCATGAATATACTCCTCTGTCCATTCTGGGCCGTAAAAACGCTGGAACATTCCGCGGGCGGGATCTTTTTCAGCTCGATAGCGTAAATAGTTTAATTGAGCATCCTTGATAGCGGGTAATATGTCCGCAGGAGCAGGCTTAGCAGCGCCAACAAATTCCAAATAAGCATTTAGGTAGTCTTTAAACGCATCAAAAACGCGAGTCGAGACGACTTCGTTCTCCTGTAAGCGACTCCACAGAAACGCAGGGGAAAAAAACGGTTGTGCTTCTTCCGGAAAATCGCCGCCCCAAGGCAGATATTGTTGATGGTGCTTAAACGTCTCTAGCAGCGGTTCAGTATACTTCTTCTGATAGTTTGCATCGTCTCGAAACAGCGGTTGCATATCCAGCGCAATTAAATGCCCACCTGGCAGTGTTACCAGATCCGCACCAAAAAACGGCAAGTCATAACCTAACTGGGGAAAAATCACGAAGTTTAGAACCTGTAGTGCATCTCCGCCTTGGACGTGGGCTGCCCGAATCTGGCGTAACTTCGGGGCTTGGTAGCCATAGCTCGTTGTCCGGACTTCTTGGGCTTTCTTTTTGCTCCCGGTGGTTGCAACTTTCGATTCAAACCCCTCGGGGATGGGGTAATTTGAGAGGTCTAGCGCATCTTTGAGGGTGGCGATCGCCCAATCCAGAAACGGTTGATACAAAGTCATTGACAAATTCCTGATGTAATTTAATGGGTCACAGCAACAGGTTGGGCATCTGCGAAGAGGAATTCATAAAGGAAGCGATCGGCCCAGGCTTCCCCAAAATAGCTACTAAACAGACCATGGGCCGGGTCACGCTCGGCACTATATTGGTCATAATCCTTGTGAGCTTGAACAATCCGTTGAATCGCTTGCTCAGATTTAAGAGGTTTCACCTCCTTGAAAACCTCAAAATAAAGCTCAATGTAGTCTTTAAAAGCTGGAAATACCCGCTCTTCTACACTCTGCTCATCAACTTTTGCAAACAACAAGTTCTTAGAAAAATATTGATTGGCATCATAAAATTTCATACCTAGATCCTGCGCTAAATCATCATATTTGTAGCGAAGCGTGCGCATGGGATCAATATATTTTTCTAGATAGTCTTCATCTTGAAATAACGGTTGGAAATCAATAACAACCAAGATTTTCTTTTTGCCGAAAGATAATAAATCAATGCCCAACATCGGCATTTCATATTCAAAGCCAGGATAAATGACGCTATTGAAAACCTGGGCTGATGCACCAGCATCGATATAGGTATAGCGAATTTTACGAAATTCTGGACAGTCATAGCACCAACTAGTTATTTCCGCTGGATTACGACCACGATCGGACTTTTGGTGTTGTAGCCCTTCAGGAATGGCTTGCTCAGTCAGGCTAAATCGTTCAGCAAGGGCTTGCTCTAGATAGTTCTGAAAAACCTTATACATAATCTTTTTGATGTAATGAATTTAAAAAAATCTCTTCCTAGCTTGAAACCCATACCTGAGCCTACTCCTGCAACCAAGCATAAATGCACAAACAGCTAAGTTTAATCATAAATTCTATTCTGGGAATTCTAATCTGTCTTAACAAAACTAAATAGCACACATGAACGACCTTATTCCATTCATCTGGAAAAATTGAAAGGGGTCTCTCTGATGACGACAGTGCCTAGACCATAACCGGAGTGGTGGGGTAAACTACCGTGCGATCGCGCCCTTGATTTTTCGCCGCATAGAGGGCTGTATCCGCAGCCTGTAAGAGCATTTCTACGGTCTCCCCATGGGCTGGAAAACAAGCGACTCCGAGAGAGATGGTAATGGATTTTAAGGTCTGACCCTGGGCATGGAGACAAAGCTGTTTAACCCCTTGACGCAGCACTTCTGCGCGGTATTGAGTTGTTTCCAGGGACGCGCCAGTCAAAATTAACAACATTTCTTCGCCCCCATATCGACAAGGTACATCTGAACCCCGGATATGCTCTTGCAAAAAATGTCCCAACGCCTGGAGCACCAGATCACCCGCCTCATGCCCAAACGTGTCGTTAAATCGTTTGAAATGATCCACGTCTAACATGATTACCCCTACGGATTGCCCCTCTCGTACCGCACGATGCAGTGCTTGTTGAAGCGCCTCATTCATGTAACGACGGTTATAGAGTCCCGTCAGGGGGTCGCGGATACTCTGCTGCTTGAGGGTATCTCGCAATTCCAGATTCGCCAAGGCGAGCGCTAGATGTTCAGAAACCGTATGGGCAAGCTGTTGTTTAACAGGCGAAAGGGCTTGGTGTGTATGGCTCTGAAGGTGCAACAAACCAATGGTTTCGCCTTGGGCCATTAAGGGTAAGCACAACGCGGTTAAGGGTTTAATCGAGGTTGGCAGATGTTCGCAGAGCAAACCTGTTGCTGCTGAACTGCCCAAATAAGGTTGGCCACGCCGCAGGCTCCAACAATGATTGATTGGAAATTGGCTGGGATGATCCGTCGGTTCACCCCATTGGGCAACAACATGGGCAGTTTGTTCTGTTGTCTCAATTCGAAAAACCATCCCACTACAGCCGGGAAACAGGGGATCAAGCAGGTCTGCGATTGCGTGATAGGCCTCCTGCACTGAGGTACAGACTTGCAAAAAGCCATTGATTCGCCCCAGTTGCACCATCTCTTGATGCCGGAGTTCGAGTTCATGAAATTTCTCGGTGAGTTGGGCATTGGCAGTTTGGAGCGCCTGTTCTGCATTTTTGCGATTGGTGAGATCCAAGGCAAAAAAGGCCAACCGTTGCACCTGCTGCTGATCCGAAATGGGGTAGAGAGTATATTCAAAATAACGATCGCCCCGATACCCCATAAATTTAACAACCTGACGAGTTTGACAAGCTTGAACGAAGTAGCTGTCATAATTAGCGGTGGGGGATGCAATCACCTGGGTCAAGGCTTGGCCCACCAGTTGGGTAAGGGGCAACTCCACCCAAGCCGCCAAGGCTTGGTTGCCTTGCAAAATGATTCCCTGGTTATCCAACAAACAGGCAATTTCAGGAATCGCATTGAGGAGGGCTCGTTTAGACTCTTCTGCTGCCGCTCGTTCTCGGAGGGCGGCTTGCTCAGCGCTGATATCTGCCATCACGCCAATAAAATATTTGGGCTCTCCATTCGCTTCATGAATCAGGGACATGGTGACATTGAGCCAAATCCAACTTTTGTCCATCCGTCGGTACTGCTGTGGATAGGTGTAATACGTGTCAGTCCCTGCGATCAACTGTTGATCCGCATGGAGTGTTTGGGCTAAATGATCGGGGTGTAGTAGTTGCGCATGGGTTTGGGTGAGCATCTCTAGACGGTTATAACCCAACAGATCACAAAGTTTCTGATTGACTCGAAAAAAACGCCCTTCTGGTGTGAGGATTGCCATGCCAACAGCGGCTTGCTCAAAGATCGCCCGGAAGCGTTCTTCACTCTCTCGCAAAATGGCCTCCGCTTTTTTGCGCTCGGTGATATCTGTGATCATGCCCAATAGTCCCACCAGGCGATCGCGGCTATCGAGATTGGGGGTGGTGGACATAATCACCCAAAGGCTATGACCATCTTTGCGACAGAGCTTGAGTTCATATTGCTGGGGTGTATCCACTTGCTGGGTTTGGAGATTTTGGGCTGCGATTGCCAAACCTTCTTCATCCATAAACTCAAATAGCGATCGCCCCACAATCTCCGCAACTGGGTATCCCAACATCGCTGCCATTTTGGGGTTAATCTCTGTGGTGCGATGCTCTAGATCAATCAGCCAAATGCCATCAGCAACCGTTTCGAGCATCTGTTGATATCGTTGAGCATCCCGCTGGAGCGTTTGCTCAACCCGCTTGTAGTGACTGATATTTCGACCCACGGCCTGATATTCCCAAACCCGATTTTGGTCGTTCAAGATGGCTCGGGTTGTCCATTGCAACCATTGGGGTTCACCACTGGGGGAGAGCACCTGATATTCCCAAAACTCAGTTAAGTCTTGGGGGGTGAGGGCTTTAAACTGTTTGACCGTCTCAGAGACACTCCGCTGGGAGAGCACATGCAAGAAGTTCTGACCCAACAATTGGGCTTCATCACTCTGGAAATATTGGCAATAGGCAGGATTGACAAAGGTGAGCACGCCGCCGGGATCGAAGCGACAGATCAGTTCGGTTTGGGCTTCAATGATGGCCCGATAGCGATCAGCGCGATCGCAGTCTAGGGAAGGTATAGGGGAAGTCCCATGCTCGAATTCTGTAGACATCTGGCGCTTAAGCCGGGATCGCTGCAACCCCGGTGGATTCAACATTGCACATAAAAGCCAACGGGGAAATTGCCCAAGCCGTTGCCACAGCCCCATAATCTGTTGTGGGTCATTCATGCTGGTCATCTCGACTTTTAGGATTGATTTGCACCCCAGGACTGGAATTGGGCGAGCCTTATGTCAAATTCCGTTCTGTATCCTTTATTTTCGCCTGAATCGTTGCCGCTGCTGAATGTGAACACGCTGTTGTTTGTGAATCTTTAAGAAAACATGAATTTTCTGTAGATATCTGCCAGATTGAGAATGGTGACCTATTCCTCCTTTGTCACTTTAGGCAGAGGAAAATTAAAGAATGACTCAGGGGCAATGAGGAAAGCATTTTTTGTGAGGCGGAAAGAGCCCTTAGGGTTTTTGCAAATCTCTGATCAAACTGGTGTAAAGGCGCTGATGACGCTGTTGAGCATCTGACCAAGATTGGGGCAAAGGGTTAGCCGAGTTAAAAACGTGGTTAATTGCTTCCGCAACTTGATGGGCACAGGTATGGGGGCCAACTTTTCCTACACCTGTGCCTAGACCCGGAAATGCCACTGTTTGCACTGCATCTGCAACGCGTTCACCTGCCAGAATTCCCTCTCGAAATCGACCTTGGGTGATCAACAACAAAACAGCCCGTGCCGCTAAATAAGGATTCACCGAATCTTGCAAAATCATCGGTACGCGCATCGTGGGAGCGGCAATAACATAGGGAATGCGCAAATTATCTGTTTCGACAATTTCAGCACAGCCCACCAATAGCTCACCGTGGTGATAAGTACGAATTTGTTGTTGTAACCGCTGTTGCACCTGCCAACCGAAATGTTGAGAATAGAGCAGATCTAAACCCCCATCCATAAACCCGAAGCTGTTCGCCGGACTGACGATCGCGTCACATTGCAACTCTAAAATAGAACCTTGATGCACCGTAACATTGGGCAGCTCACTACAATGATGTTGCCAAGCGGCATACAGTTCAGGTTCACGGGCAGTCAGGATAATTTGCATGGGATGGGGCTCAAACAATTTCATTTGAGGAACTGAACTCACTGACGTGAAATCACCAACGAAACCCGTTCCCCACCGATCGCGCCCATGGTTTTAAGTACACCTTCAATTTGCGCATATTCCAAACTGCGATGGGCACTCAGCAGCACCAACCCTTCTGGATTGTCTTGCAAGAAGGTTTGCATTTGTTGGATCATCTCGGGCTGCTCAACAGCTTTATTGTTGATGACCAATTGCTTATCCTTATTTAAGCCCACCACAAACCGCTCCACCTCAGTGGGAATCGGCTGAGTCCCTGTCCCTCCTTCACCAGTACGCGGGATATCGACTCCCTCAATTCGTTCTCCGGTCATGGTGATTGTTGAGATCACAAAAAAAGTGAGCACTGACATCAACACATCCATCATCGGCACAAGGTTAACCTCAGGAATCCCTGAGTCTTGGGGTTGACGTAGGCGCATAAAGTAAACTCCAAACAGGGTGGTGATGGCAAAAGTTGGCTTTAATCCAGCCCAGAGAAAAGCGCTAATGGGGCGATCGCGTCATGGGCGGTTCAGGGGAAGTAGAGGGCTGCATGGGAGGCAGCGCTGGCGGGGCATTCGGGAGCTGACTGGGTTCATACCAAACCTGGCGATAAATGAGTTCCAGCTCACTGCCCACTTCCGAAAAATAATCCATCTGTTGGGCTTGCAACGTCACCATCACCCGCAACACCAGTAGGGCCATAATCGCCACAATCATCCCTGCTGCGGTTGTTACCAAGGCTTCCCCGATCCCAGCGGCAGCCTTAGAGGCTTCTGCTGTGCCACTGCCCCCACCGACATCTAGGTTATTAAACGTCGTAATCAGACCCATTACCGTGCCCAGCAAACCTAGCAGCGGTGCAATCGCTACCACGGTTTCCAGGAACTTATCCCCCTTGCGCATTTCCACAAACTCGCGATCGCCAGCGGCTTCCATTGCTAGCCGAAAGGTTTCCGGTGATGGCTGCTTAAGTTGTAAGGGGGCCAGCAAAAAGCGCCCAATCGGCAGATATCGTGCCAGCTCGGCAATTTCGGCAGCTTTGGCGATATTGTGGCGGGCGGCATCGAGCACATCGTTGACAATTCGATGCTCTTGACTGACCAAACGAATCCAGAACCAGGCCCGCTCTAGACCGTAGGCAATGGTGAAGATGGAGAGAATCAGCAACGGATACATGACCGGCCCACCATCGAGAAACAATTGATAGAAGCGAGTCATAGGCTAGGATTCCAAAAGTCAGCGGTTGGACAAAATTTCTGCAATTAGTATTGACGAATTGGCTTAGGGGCTGTCGTCAGTTAGATTTTAAACGCTTGCTATAACCAACTTACAGCCCCTTTCCCTGTTGTTTGGGCCGAGTGCTCTATCCCTTCGTCAGGCTTTCGGTTGACACGCCCTAATTCATCCCTAGGTCTAGGTTAACAAACCTTTACTTCTCGGGTTTATGGTGGGGTTAAACAACCATTAATGACTGGAGGTCAGCGATCGCCACATCGACTTCTCCCGCTGGTACGAGGGCCGCATTGCCCCAGCGAATGCCGACTACACCCCCAGCACCCGCCGCTCGTGCCATCTGCCAGTCGAATCCAGAGTCCCCCACCATCACTACGTCCTGCGGGGCACATTGCAATTGCTGGCAAACTTTGTGGAACAAGGCTGGATCGGGCTTAACCAAACCATCATCGATATGGCCAAGAGCGACCGGAAAAACAGCTTCGAGTTGATGGGCTTGTATAAACTTTTGCACCGCATCATTTGTTGAAGCTGAGAGCACTGCCAATTGCACATCTGCTTGCTGTAAGCGCTCCAAGGTTGGACGCACCCCCTCAAATAGAGGGCTGGCTGGAGCATTGTGCAAATAGTCATCGGCTTGGGCAAAGGTCGATTGCGCGATCGCGATCGCCTCGGGCCAGGCTCGCCCGGTTTCGGCAATGTAAGCCGCCGCTGCGATGAGATTCTCTTGGCGACTGCCCACTGCCATCAAACCCTGAGAATCTAGTTGGTTATCAAGCAGCCCGAACGCCATTAATAGCGGATCGCCAATTCCTGGAATTTGAGCATCAATTAGCCGCGCCCGTTTAATCGCCAATTCTCGTAGGGTATCGCTTGAATTTTCGAGCGTACCGTCTTTATCAAAAACGATCGCTTTTATGTTGCTAAATGTAACGTTTTCGCAACCTAATGTAACCAAAACTACCCCTCCATTTGGGAATCTCTAGTAAACCCACAAGGGGCATCAGACAAGATGATAAGCTAGCCAAGGCACTTGAAGATTATGTTAAAAATTACGGAGTTTATTCGATGACTGGGTCTGAGCAATTACCCTATTTGCTGCGCGTTGCACGGGGAGAAATCGTTGACCGTCCGCCAGTGTGGATGATGCGTCAGGCAGGACGCTACATGAAAGTGTATCGGGATCTCCGCGACAAACATCCCAGCTTTCGAGAGCGGTCAGAAAATGCCGATTTGGCGATCGAGATCTCGCTGCAACCGTGGCATGCGTTTAAGCCCGATGGGGTGATCATGTTCTCAGATATCCTGACGCCACTGCCGGGGATTGGCATTCCTTTCGATATTGTTGAGAAACAAGGCCCAGTCATTCCCGACCCCATCCGTACCCAAGCTCAAGTGGATGCCATGACGCCCCTAGAGCCGGACGAATCGCTGCCTTTTATTCGGAAAATTTTGACGACGCTCCGGGCAGAAGTGGGCAATGCAGCAACGGTGTTGGGTTTTGTGGGCGCACCGTGGACATTGGCAGCCTATGCCGTCGAAGGGAAAAGCTCCAAGAACTATGCGGTGATCAAAAAAATGGCATTTTCTGAGCCCCAGATCTTGCACCAGTTCTTAAGCAAAGTTGCGGACGCGATCGCGCTCTATGTCTGCCACCAAATTGAATGCGGCGCCCAGATCGTGCAAATGTTTGACTCTTGGGCTGGTGAACTCAGTCCCCAAGACTATGAAACCTTTGCGCTGCCCTATCAGCAGCAGGTGGTGCGTCAGGTGAAAGCCAAGCATCCGGATACCCCCTTAATTCTGTATATCAGCGGTAGCGCTGGGGTGTTAGAGCGCATGGGTGCGTCTGGGGTCGATATTGTCAGTGTAGATTGGACGATGGATCTTAAAGAAGCCCGCGATCGCCTGGGTTGGGATATGAAAGTGCAAGGCAATATGGACCCGGGTGCGCTGTTTGGCTCTAAGGACTTTATCCGCGATCGCATTCTGGATACGGTGCGCAAGGGCGGTGGCAAGGGTCATATCTTTAACCTGGGTCATGGGGTACTCCCTGGTACGCCCGAAGACCATGTGGCCCACTTCTTTGAGACGGCAAAAAATGTCCATGAGTTGTTAGCGACTGCTTAACTAGGTTCTGGCTATTATTGTTGGGGCTGGGTCTCCCTGCCCCACACCGTCCGAATTAATAGTTTCAGCGATCGCGGTGTCTGCGACGCTGTTTGCTCAGATACCGAGCGGCCAATACACCGCCCACAAAACCAAAGAGGTGACCTTCCCAAGACACCCCGGCCTGGGTGGGTAATACGCCCCAAACCACCCCACCATATAGAAAAAACACCAAAATTGAGAGCATCACCGAGGTTTGGTTGCGCTCAAAGTAGCCCCGGAGTAATAAAAAGCCCAAATAGCCATAGATTAAGCTGCTGGCGCCTACATGCACTGAACCCGTTGCCCCAAACAACCAAGTGCCCAAGCCTGCTGTAAGGAGGCTAAACACTGTGACAATGATAAAGTCGGCAGTCTCTTGGATCATGACAAACCAGCCCAAGACCACAAAGGGAACTGTATTACTGATGAGATGGGGCCAACTCCCGTGTAAAAACGGCGCAAAAAAGATGCCTTGCAACCCACTAGCCGCACGGGGGGCAATGCCGAAGCGATCGAGGTTCCCCCGAAATACAAACTGGTCAATCAGCTCCACGAGCCAAAAAACGCCCACAAAGCTCCCCAGAATACGGGCTTGAAGTGTCAGTTCCTGGGTTAACGAAAGCTCTTCGTCAGGAGGTGTCATATTTGTAGGGTGTGCGCAGTCAAAAGGAATACAATTCTATTGTAGAGTTTTGCCTTATTGCTGCCTAGAGGGATGTTACGAAATAGCGGCAAGATATTTGGGCAAATCGAGCGTTGACAATTGTTAGGGGATAACAATTGCACCTAGACCGTCTAGGGTGTGTCCTCAGTTAGCATCAGAAGTTTGATGAAACAAGGAATAGAGCGCCTGACCTAACAACAGAGAAAGGGTCGTTAAGTGAGTCACAGCCAGAAGTTGATATCTAACTGACGACAGCCCCTACGATGAACTATCGTGGAGAAGCCAAGCGTTTTAGGGAAGTTGCCATGATATTTAAACCAGCAATTGCGCTAGCTGCCCTAAGTCTTCTCGGGACAATCCTCGCTCCTGTTAAGGCTCAGATCCAAACCCAACCAGAACTGCGGGAATTGGATGATAATATCCAAACCTTGCTAGAGACTCGGCGCTGCGATCGCTGCAATCTCACCAATGCGGATCTCCAGAGACAGCATCTTGAACGAGCCTGGCTCCGCAGCAGCATTCTGCGGGGGGCAAATCTCCAATATATTGACCTAAGTTTTTCGAATTTAAGGGGCACAACCTTTCGAGGTGCTGACCTTACTGCTGCTAACCTCCGGGGCGCAAACTTAGTCGGTACGAGTTGGCAAGAAGCTGTATTGGATCAAGCAATTTTTGTGAATGCTCAGTTACAAGGTGCTAACTTTAGCGAGAGCCAGATGACCCGCACAGATGTAATGCGTGCAAATCTCCAAAGTGCAGATTTAAATCATGCGAAGCTCGAAGCGCTTCAAGCCCAGCAGGCTAATTTTAATGATGCGGATTTGACCTGGGCCTATCTTCAGCAGGCGAACTTTAATGCGGCTCAGCTACAACGTGCTAATTTCCGCAAGGCCGACTTGCGCTATGCAGATCTTTCTCAAGCTGATCTCTCGTTTGCGAATCTCACCGATGCTTTACTGGATAATGCCGATCTCACCGACGTGAGGTTCTGTAGCACAACTATGCCAGATGGCACCATCAAGGAACCAGATTGTGAATTAGTGATTGAGTGAGGACAGGATTTGAGCTTAAGCTCAAGACTGATACAGATTGAAACTCAAGCTCTATATTGGGAATTGGGATACAGTTTAAATCCCATCTATGGCTCAAATTGTTCCAGCTTCTCGATGAGATGGTTAAAACACGGTGCCATTGCAAGCTCACCATATTGCTCAATGCTTACTTGCTTCAGTGCGTTCAACCCATAAATCATGGCAGCAAGCGGCACCTTTAACTCTTGATAGAGCAAGTTCATATAATGCAAGCCCTCAGGGCTAGTAAATTCTGCTTGGCCAGTGGCAATCCCATAGGTGACGCAGCGTAGAAAATGCCAGAAATCTCGCCAGCAAGCTTCAGCTCGTGCTGGGGGATACAGTTTACCTCCTGATTCTGCAATTCCAGGAAACTGTTGGAGAACTTGCTCTCTTGCTTGGGAGACAAGATCGTTGGCTGTATCTCTGAGTTGCTGGGCAGTTTGAATAGCGGTAGTGTTACCGTTTTGGGCAGCGATCGCCTCCAAATCGGCATCCTCTAAATACCGACCTGCATCATCCGCTGCCTGAAAACGGGCAATTAACTCTGGCGGATATTGCCCAGACCATCCAGCAAAGCTCACAATACGAGCTTTGGGGATAAGTTCTTTAGCGCGATCACTGAGTTGAAAAGCCATAGCCGATGATTATGCTTGGGTAGCTGCGTCTTGGCGTTCTTGCAAAACTGCAATTCTTCGATTGATCTCAATGACCTCTGGATTCTTTTCAAGCTGAGCCAAGGTGGCTTTCTTGGAAAGCTTGAGTTTCCGGGCCATATCCAGCGCGTCATCAAAGATGCGCTGACGGTAGGTTTCGAGTTCGGCGATCGCCTCGCTGATGGGCATAGATTCGTCTGACATGGCTTTTATCGCAAGATTTATAGCGCTACTAAATATATCTATTGAGTCTTATTTAAGGTGCAACGTCTTAAATATGGATTTTCAGCCTACCCCATGCGCGATTGCTCAGACAACCCCTGATGAAACCTTGAGCCCATTTAGCAATGCAGAGGTCAAAACAATGGAGTTAGAAGCTTTGTTACCACCACTCTTACGTGCATCTAAATGGACTCAAACCCAGTTGCAGCCAATGGTTTCAACGTTTACAGTTCCACTGCTTTTGGTGGCGTTTGTAACGAAACATTACTTTGTTCGTCATAAACAGGGACAGAAGCGCAATTGTCTTTTAGGTTATTACAAGACAAGCGCAGAACGTAGCAAACACTACAGACTGAAGGCTTGCGAAGCAAACCCTTTAAAAATAATTTTGGGAGAATTACATGCTTGATAAATTCTCAAGAGCAGTTGTTTCCGCTGACTCTAAAACCGCTTGCATCGGTGGCGCAGAACTCGCTGACCTCAAAGGCTTCATCGCTGAAGGCAACAAGCGTCTGGACGCTGTTAACTCTGTTGCTAGCAACGCTAGCTGTGCAGTTTCCGATGCTATCGCTGGCATGATTTGTGAAAACACTGGTTTGATCCAAGCTGGTGGTAACTGCTACCCCAACCGTCGTATGGCTGCTTGCTTGCGTGATGGTGAAATCGTCCTCCGCTACGTAACCTATGCGTTGCTCGCTGGTGATGCTTCCGTCCTCGAAGATCGTTGCTTGAACGGCCTCAAGGAAACCTACGCTGCACTGGGTGTTCCCCTTCAGTCCACTGCTCGCGCTGTTGGCATCATGAAGGCAATTGCTGTTGCACACATCAACCAAACCAACACCGAAGCTATGGCTGGTGCTCGCTACACCAAGAACGATCAGCCCCAAGGTGACTGCTCTGCGCTGACCGCTGAAGCTGCTAGCTACTTTGATCGCGTTGTTTCTGCTCTGAGCTAATTGTTGCCAACGCAACCGTTAACCTCAATACCAGTTCCAACATTTCGATCAAATCTTAATTAGGAGATAGAAAAAACAATGAAATCCGTTATCACCACTGTTGTGACCGCTGCTGATGCGGCTGGTCGTTTCCCCAGCTCCTCTGACCTGGAATCCGTACAAGGTAGCATCCAGCGTGCTGGTGCTCGTCTTGAAGCTGCTGAGAAACTCGCAGCTAACATCGACAACGTTGCTAAAGAAGGCTACGATGCTTGCATCAAAAAGTACTCATACTTGAATGACGCAGGTCAAGCTAACTCCACCGACACCTTCAAGTCCAAGTGCCAACGCGACATCGCGCACTACCTCCGTCTGATCAACTACTGCCTCGTTGTTGGTGGTACTGGTCCTTTGGACGAGTGGGGTATTGCTGGTCAGCGTGAAGTTTATCGCGCTCTGAACCTGCCCACCGCTCCCTACGTTGCAGCGCTCAAGTTCATCCGTGACCGTGGTTGTGCTCCTCGTGATATGTCCGCTCAAGCTCTTCTTGAGTACAATGCACTCGTTGACTACGTTATCAACTCCTTGTCCTAATGACATGGGATTTGCCACCTAGCTTCAACGCTTAGAGCATAAATTTTAAGGCTCTCTACATCTTCCTTTGAGATAAGGATGCTTGTAGAGGGTCTTTTATGCTGCACTAATTAACGTCCTGATTTCCAACGACTTGCCGTGACTGCTGATCAACTCTTTGAGCAACTGAAACACCCCAATCCGAATATGCAAGCCCGTGCGATGCGCGAGATTGCTGAGTCTCGTGATGACCAGACCATTCCCAGGCTGATGGCAATCTTAGATGCTGAGGATATTAGTTATCGACGCACAGCTGTCAAAACCATGGGCATTATTGGGCCGGATGCGGTTCCAGTCCTCGCTGAAGCGTTAACCAAGCATGAGAATCCTACGGTTCGAGCCAGTTGTGCGAAAGCATTAGCCCAAGTTGCGGTTAACCACAAAGAGGTAGCCTTTCCCGATGCTGGGATTCAAGCCCTGAAGCAAGCGGTCAACGATCCTGATCCAGTAGTGCATTTGGCAACCGTTATGGCGTTAGGCGCAGTTGGCCCCGCCGTATTTGAAATTTTGGTTGAGACCCTGAGAACAACGGAAAATATTGCGATCGCCGTGGCCACTGTCAATGCGCTGGGTTCCTTAGGTGATGAACGCTGCAAGGCTGTTTTAGAAGAATTTACCCAAAACGACTCGGTCGATCCTTATATTAAGGAATCGGCAGTGAGTGCAGTCTCTCGTTTGGATATGCTCAGTCAAAATCAGTGGCGTTAGACATGGCTAACCCAAAACCTGTGGTTAATTCAAAGATAAGGTCGCTCGCACCACTCGGTAATCATCGTCTTGACTCAATGTTTGCCGTGCCGCTTGCGCGTCGGTCGTATTAAAGCATTTCAAACTTCTGGCGACACTGCGGCGAACCCGCCATCCTTGGGCAGAAACTAAGGGCAAAAGATGACTCAACGCGTCGGCTTCTCGCGGAGAATTGGCAAACTGGCCGAGTGCTTCGATTGCTGCTTCAGTCACAGTAAAGTCAACATCTGTCAAAGCGGCAACACAAACTTCATAGAGTGCTGCGGCTGCCGCTTCACTAGCAGGAAAATCCAATAATGCAGCGATAATGCTGCGATGCACAAGCCAGTTTTGGTTACTTTTAAAGGCTGTAATCAAATGAGTAAGGGACGGTTTGCCATATAAAGCCAATGAGTTGGCCGCTTCTGCTCGCACATTATGATCGCGATCGTTTTTGAGCATGTGGCATAACGACTCAAACGCGGCATCACTTTGTTTGTTGCCCAAACCCATCGCCACCTGCGATCGCACTAAAAACTCTGAATCATCAACAAGGCGCTGGAGAAGTGGAATCGCAACTTCGGCGGAGCACAATCTAAGTTCCCGTAAGCCCCTTAACCGCTGTTGGGGCTCATCGTTCTCTAGATGTGCTTTAATCTCCTCAATATCCATAATCTGAGTTCAAGTCTCCATAATTGCTCTCGATTCTACCTTGAACAGAATTGTTCTCACTTGCAAGACAAGTACGTTGATGGTTATAGAATTTTGTTGCAAATTTGGCTAATTGGTGTCTTTGGGAAATATCTAGAGCGGAACTCAAAGTTTTGTAACGTTCTTCCTCATATATGGGACAGTCTTGAACCCCATCCCCTAGAGTCTAGGCAGACAGAATTGTATCATTCGATGCACTCCAATGGGGCATTTAATGCTTTCTGTCAACTCAATGTTACTTTATTAAACATTTACAGAGGTTTAACACATGAGTGATTTAATCACTATGGTTGGAGCGACAGCTCCCCTTGAAATGCGTCCAAACACAACCGAAGCTGAGTTGCAAGATATTATTCGCGCAGTTTATAAGCAAGTGTTGGGTAATGCTCACATCATCGATGGTAGTGAATTCACCAGTGCAGAATCCATGTTGCGCAATGGTGATATGACTGTGCGAGATTTCGTGCGTGCCGTTGCCCAATCCGAACTGTACCAATCCC
This sequence comes from Spirulina sp. SIO3F2, assembly GCA_010672165.1. GTDB lineage: Bacteria > Cyanobacteriota > Cyanobacteriia > Cyanobacteriales > Spirulinaceae > SIO3F2. Next base: position 27,970 of record JAAHHN010000026.1, read on the forward strand.
TCTATTTCCAAACATCTTCTCAGTATCGATTCATCGAGTTGAACTGTATTCATTTACTCGGCCGTCCTCCTCTGGGTCAAGCGGAAATTGCTGAGCATGTGGCAACTTACAATGCTGATGGCTATGGTGCTGATATTGATTCCTATATTGATAGTGAAGAGTATGTAAGCAACTTTGGGGAAAATATTGTTCCTTACAATCGTAGTGCTAATACTCAAGCTGGTTTCACCACCGAAACCTTCAATCGCACATTTGCCTTGTTGCGTGGACCGAGTGGCAGCACCAGCAACAGTAATGCTTCAAAACTGCTTAGCAGCCTTGCCGCTAACCTGGCAACTCCGGTTAAGCCCGCAGCATCCAAGAGTGCCAGTGGGGGCAATACTGCCAAGCGATTCCAGATTCGTTACTCAACCAGTGGCGCAGCGGCTCGCTTGAATAAGTACAGCCAAAAATCCATGACGGTGAGCTTTAGTCAGATGTCTGCATCTGTCCAGTCCATTCACAAAACTGGTGGACGAATTGTGAGTATTACTGAGGAAGGTTAAGTTTCCCGGTAATGCTGGTGATTGCCAAGGCGCTTCTCGCTATATTTAGCGATTCGAGATTCTTGCGCAGCATAGGGGGAAGTTGATTACCTTCCCCTATGGTCTAATCCCAATCATCGTCAAGCTCATCTTTTTGCTGCAAGCGTGTGATCGCAAGCTTTAGGACAGGTTTTACGCCTGAGTTTTGCTCTTGGCTTAAACAATTTTGCAGTGGCTGGATAGCTTGGCGATCGCCAAACTTAATCAAGGCCAACGCTAGAGTTTTTCTCACTTCAGGTTCAGGAGCACTTAATCGCTTGAGTAACTCTGGAATGCTCTCTTGATCCTGTATATTCCCTAAAGCTGTAATTGCTTCAATTCGTACGGCTGGCTCGGAATCATCAAGTCCTTTTCTGAGTAAAGTTAAAGCGTGACTATCTTGCTGATCCATCGCTAGGCTTGTCAATGCCCCCATTACCGCACAGCGAACGTCAGAACTATTAGACTCAAAAGCTGTGTAGAGCTGCTCCTTCGCTTCAATTCCAATGAAAGACAAGGCCCAAGAAGCATGACCTTTAATGGTTTCAGAATATTCGGAATTGGTGAGGATATCGAGTAGAGCGGGAACAGAGGCTTCCCCTGTTCGTGCCAATGCACCAACCACTGAGCCCTTCACCACTTGATCCTCATCATTAAGCAACACATGAATCAGCGTCGGAACGTTGTTGGGATCACCGATCAGAGTAAGGGTCTTCCCGCTGGCACGACGAACCACTGGATTCGGATGGGTGGTTAGTGCTTCCAAAAGATGGGGAGTGGCGGGATCGCCAATTTTACCGAGCAGCTCTGCGATCGCCAATCGAGTCATTCCGCGTGAGTCTGCAAACCCTGCGACCAATGCTTTTAAAACATCAGTCTGAGCGGGATCAAATGTCTGGGTAAACCATTGTTCCTGCACCCGCTCAATCAGTTGATCGAGGGTCTGTTGCTCAACAGAGAGGACAGGGGATTGGGATGAGGAGGAAGACATTGAGTAAATATACTAAATAATATAGATATAGATAGACCGCAGGCTGTACCAATTTTATAATCCTAGCGCCAATATCTACCCTTATCAAACTCAGGCTGGTTTAGCAATACGGAACGATAATCGCGTCGTCTCGGAATGGTATGATTGAATCCGTTAAAGTGGATTCCTTTGTTTGATTCCTGATGCTTGTTAAATAGCTACCCTGAGTTTAAGGAAGAATAAGCTTCTAAATAACAAACTATTTTCTGATTTTTTACAAGTAATTTCTTTACCAACCTTGAGTGATGACTGAAGACCGACGTTTCTTCAATATGTTTCCAGGCTTAACAGAAGAGAAAGCCATTGAAATCTTAGCCACTCCCCTTGAGCAACTGGATGATTCCTCCGAGCGCTATATTGCCGCCTCACATCTAATCAATTTTCCAACGGAGCGATCGATCAATGCCTTAATTACAACAGTCCAAGATCTCGATCCAGCTATGGATCATCGCATTGCTCGTCGTAAGGCTGTTGAGAGTCTCGGTCGCCTTAAAGCCCAGACAGCGCTTCCCACAATTCGATCTTGTCTGACTGATCCCGATCAATACACAGTTGAGAATGCTGTGTGGGCAATTGGAGAAATTGGCACGGATGATGATCAGATTAAAGCTGAGATCACGAATCTACTTCAGCAAGAGAACCAAAGCTATCGCGTTATTATCCAGACGCTAGCAAACTTTGACTATAAACCTGCGATCGCGGCCATTGAACCGCTCACAACCGCTGAAGATAAACTCACCGCCAGCACTGCAATCACCGCGATTTGTCGCTTGACCAATGACTACAGTGGGATGAATCAAATTGTCGAGTTTTTACAGCATGAGCAAGTCAAAATTCGACGGGCAGCGATGCAAGATCTTGCTGATGCTCAATATTATGAGGCGATCGCTGCCATTGCCAAATGTCCGATTTCACTAGCGTTTCGGGTGCGGGCTTTAAGACTCTTAGCTCAAGCTGGATTGCCGACTCAAAAAATCGCTTTTTCGGATATCGAACCGTATCTTGATGACGTAATTTTAGATCATCCTAAAACACTGGATCTGCTTCATGAATATGATCAACTACCCAGTTTGGATTTCGTGATCAATGAGCTGTACCAAACCGACTTTGGTCGTTGCTACTTGGCAACCCAAACGATGATCGAGCATTATGCTGGAGTGGCAGGGCCAGCATTAATGCTTACCTATGAAAAATCAGCTCATAATGACTATGGTGCTCATTATCATGTGATTAAACTTTGGGGCTGGCTCAAGTATGAACCTGCAAGAGAATTGATAATCCGAGCTTTACACAATACTGAGCCGCAATTCCAAAAGTCACGAGGCGCAGCGGCCATTGCCCTGGCACAGTTGGGCGGTTCAGAAGTTGTGTCTTTGCTTAAAGAACAACTCAATAGTTCAGTGTTTGGCCTGAAGTATGCTTGCCTATTGGCATTAAACCAACTGGGATATCAGGAATTTGAATCTTCGTGTTTTGAAGGGCAAGAACCACTGCTCCAGCAAAAACTTGAACGCTTATCGAGCAGTTCAAAGAAAAATTAAGGGCTTGTCATTCAGTTGGCAAATCTCATGAATTTGCAGGTTGGGTGGAGTGGTAGCGAAACCCAACACGATCGTTGCAAGCCCTTCTGGTGTTGGGTTTCCTCCGCCAACCCAACCTACATCCGATGACATGCCCTAAATTCAGATAGATATCCTACATCAGTATTTGAAGGTTGTAGTGCAATAAAATTTGCATTCAGACATGGTGAAACAATCTTTGCGTTTGCCCTTGGCTCAATTTCTTGCATTGACAATATGAATCAACGTCCCTTTAGTATTTTTAGCCTTACTGAAGATCAAGCGATCTTATTGCTAGAAACACCTCCTGAACAGCTAGACGATCCCGCCGATCGCTATATTGCGGCCTCACAGTTGGTCAACTATCCCAGCGATCGGGCAATTCAGGCATTAATCAAAGCCCTAACCCTTCCTGTCGAAGATCTTAATAGCCGTATTGTGCGACGCAAAGCCGTTGAAACGCTGGGATATCTCAAAGCAACCGCAGCGTTACCTTTCCTCCAGGAGCGTTTACAGGATGAAGATCCCTACACCGTACAGAATGCCATCTGGTCGATCGGCGAGATTGGGTGTCCAGATCAACCAGAGCAAACAATAATCGGCGAAATCATTGCGCTGTTGAGCAATGAACGCCAAAATACGCGTCTGATTATCCAGACGTTGGCGAAGTTGAAATCTACCGCTGCAGTTGAGCCCATCCGTGCGTTTATGCAGGCGGATGATCCGGCTATTGCAGGCGCAGCGATTTCAGCCCTATATCAGCTTGCAGGGGAAGATACTCAGTTGCCGCGCCTGGTGGAATTCTTGCAACATGATTCTGTCAATGCACGACGCAGTTCCATTCAAGATTTAATTGATGCCCGCTGCTATGATGCCATTCCCAAGATTATTCAGTGCCCAGTTTCGATCGCTTTTCGACTCCGAGGCATTCGCCTATTGGCAGAAGCAGGAATGCCCACCGAAGCAATTACGTTTGCTCAGCTTGAAACAGCCTTAGACATCACCATTCGTGATCATCCCCAGGCTTTGGCGCTGGTTCATGAGTATGATCAACCCCCAAGCTTGGATTTTGTTATCCATGAGCTCTATGAAACAGACTTTAGCCGCTGTTATTTGGCAACCCAGACGTTGTTAGAACTGTATCCGGAGGTTGCGCCCACCGCCTTGATAACAGAGTTTCAGCAAAAAGCGCGGGGGGATTATGGTGCTCATTATCATGTGATTAAACTCTTGGGCTGGCTCAGGTACCAACCTGCCTATGACCTAATCCTAGAAGCCCTGCATAATCCAGCACCCCAGTTTCAGAAGTCCAGGTTTGCTGCCGCGATCGCTCTGGGAGAATTGGGCGATGCCCGTGCTATCCCCGAACTGAAAACGTATTTGGACAATCCAGTCTGGGCATTAAGTTATGCCTGTTTGCTGGCGCTTCAGCAGCTCAATGTTGCGATTGATCAGGCAATCTTTGATACGGATACGGCTGATTTCTTGGTTCGGGCTAAGGGTCTGAGACGCTTTGCCAGCTCACGTTAGCTAGGATATATCAAGGCTTCTATCCTGATTGGCCAGGCTTCTAAGTTTTAGCAGTACTCCTACTATTGTTAACTTTCTTTACTTACTCTCTCATAACCGAGACTGAAGTCCTAAAGCCCCTTATCCTACCTAGGAAAGCTTCTCGTCTTAGTGCGATAAGCTACAAAAAACAAAAATTACAGTTCTTAAATTGTTTAATTGAAGGAGATTCATATGCTTGATGCTTTTTCAAAGGCAGTAACCTCTGCCGATGCAGGTGGTAAGTTTGTTGGTGGTGCAGACCTAGACAGCTTGAAGGGCTTTATTGCAGATGGTAATAAGCGCTTGGATGCCGTTAACTTCTTGGCTAGCAATGCAAGCTGCATTGTAACGGATGCTGTTTCTGGGATCGTTTGCGAAAGCCCTGGTTTAATTGCTCCTGGTGGTGGCGTTTACACCAACCGTAAAATGGCTGCTTGCCTGCGTGATGGCGAAATCGTTTTACGCTATATCACCTATGCATTGCTGACTGGCGATGCTTCCGTTCTCAACGATCGTTGCTTGAATGGCCTCAAGGAAACCTACGCTGCATTGGGTGTTCCTGCTGGAAATGCTGCTCGTGCAGTTAGCATCATGAAGGCTGCTGCTGTTGCTTTCGTTAACAACACTGCTTCTCAGCGCAAAGAATCTGTTGCTCAAGGCGACTGTGCTTCTTTGGCATCTGAAGTTGCTGGCTACTTCGACACTGTTGTTGGTGCTATCAGCTAATTGGGCTTTTGCCAATCGATACATTGATTTAAACAAATACTTTCACTAAGGAGAGATCTAAAGAGATGAAATCAGTTTTGACAACTGTTGTTGCTGCTGCTGACCGGGCAGCTCGTTTCCCCAGCAGCTCTGACCTAGAGTCCGTTCAAGGTAGTCTGCAACGTGCAGCTGCTCGTATGGAAGCTGCTGACAAGCTTGCTGGTAACTATGACCAAGTTGCTCAAGAAGCTGTTGATGCAATCTACAAGAAGTATCCCAACGGTCAAGGCAAGGATATTGATGCTGGGACTCAGAAAGACAAGTGTAAGCGTGACATCGTTCACTACCTGCGTCTGATCAACTACTGCTTGGTTGTGGGTGGTACCGGTCCTCTCGATGAGTGGGGCATCAATGGTGCACGCGAAGTCTACAAGGCTCTTGGCATTGGTGCTGATACTTATGTCACTGGTTTGACCGCTCTTCGCTCTCGTGGTTGCGCACCTCGTGATATGTCTGCTCAAGCTCTGGTTGAGTACAACACCTACCTCGACTATGTCATCAACTCCATGGCGTAATCGCTCTCCTCGTAAGTTGACTGGTTTTGGGGTTGTTTAGGCTAAGGATAGATAGAATGCTATGCTTCTCTAAGCGGCTTTAAGCTTAAGTCACTTCGAGTCATCACCCAAACTGGGTTTTCCCAGTTTGGGTTTTGTTGTTTGTTCAATCTAGATTGTTCGTTGTATTCAGCTTCTGGTAAGAGTTCGAGTGGGTTGACCCACCTCCCCCTGCGGGTACTTCTCCCAGGAGGAGATCAAGAAATCCCCTCTTGGGAGGGGCGGTCTCGCGTAGCGATGACCAGGGTGGGTCGGGTTTATGTTGCCCCATCAGACCCTTTCATTCAGCGGGTTTTGTGCTTAAGTTCACACGGATGGTTTAAAACCCTCCCCTACCTGTCTGTTTCTTTCAACTTCTCAATCACTAGATCTTCTATAACCAGAAAGCCTCACAATAATCTGGCTAGCAGTCTTGTTGAGTTGATAAATCTTCTGAGCTTGCTGCTTCAACGCGTCTCTGATCTCAGAATTGGAACAGTGAATTACTAGATCATCAGCCCCTGTCACCCATTGCAATTGGCAAAGCTGAGTGACAGGAACTTCTGTTTTCAATTGCTGCAACAGGAGACCCCAAGCTTTGAACTTTTGTAGCCATTCAGAATCATTGAGTTCTGCTTCAAGTTCATGCTTTAAGGGATTTTGATCTTCAATCATGACTTGGTAACTCTCTAGCGTTATTGGGTAGAAACGACTTATAAACGTTGCTTGAGTTGAGAGATTGCCAGCTTAAGAACGGTTTCAACAGCGGCTTCTGACTCTCGATCGCGGGCTGTTTCTAGGGCGGCGATCGCCTGGGGATCGCCGATTTTCATAATAGAGAGCGCAGCGGCACGACGGGTTTCCCAATCAATATGCTCCAGTAACTCAACGAGGATAGGTAATGCAGGTTGATAAGCTAGCGTCCCCAGAGCCGCAGCTGCTTCACAGCGAACCATTTCTGCTGGATCGCTCAAGGCATTGATTAATAGGTCTTCCATACCCTCGCTCGGATTCTCCCGCGCCACGCTCTCGATCGCGCCCACAATCGCAGCTCGCACTTCTGGTGAGTTTGACGACAGAGCCTGGGTCAAATAGGGCTGGGCGTCCCGACCAATAAACCCTAAAGCCCATGCAGCCTGACCTTTGATTGTCCCTGGATAGTCGGGCGATTCTAAGATCTGGAGCAGTTGCTGTACGGCAGTTTCTCCCATTTTCGCCAATGCACCTGCTGATGAGCCCCTTACGACCGCATCTGCATCGGTTAATAAGGCTTGAATTAGCGCTGGAACTGCTGTTGGGTCGGCGATTGCAGCCAGGGTCTTAGCCGAGGAACGGCGCACGGTCGGATTTTCATGATGAGCCAAACTCTCTTGTAGATAAGGTGTTGCCACCGTCCCGAGTTCTCCTAGGAGCTCAACAATGCTCAACCGTGTCATTCCTCGAGTATCACCTAGACATTCGATCAGTTGCTTTAACAATAATGGCTCATCGATATCCAATGTACCCTGCGCAATTTGCTCATTAACGCTTTGCACGAATTCATCAGTTGCCTCTGGTGACAATAATTGTGGCTCCTGTGGAAATTGGGCTTCTACACTAACCATTGTTAAGCTTTACCAAATAATCAGTTTTTCATGCTGAGCAGAACTTATATTTTATCCAATGGGACACCCCAACGTTTCGCCAGTATGGTGACGTGTAAACGCATTCCACCCCCCCAATTCTTCTCTCGGAAAACTACAGAGCATGGCCTGGGTCTCTGCATTGATCCCCTGAGCATGGCTAAAGTCAGCGCCTGCGATCGTTGCCAGTTGATCCAAATTTGCACCCGTTAGATCCGCCGCTCGAAAATCAGTTTCTCTAAGGGTTGTGGCTGTTAAACGGGTATTGTGTAGATAGGCTCCCATCAAACAAGCTTTGGTCAGATCAGCGCCACTTAACGCGGCATCTTTGAGGTTAGCGCCTTTTAGATCTGCCCCACTTAAGTAGGCACCTCGCAAATTTGCGCCTTGTAAATCGGCATTGACGAGATTCGCTGTGTTTAAAAACACACCCCCTAAATTCGCACGTGGGCCGATCGCACCTGAATTGCGATAGTCAAATCCTTGAGGCCAGAGCGTATGGCTATCGTAGTAGGCTAAAGTTAGCTTGGTCGTTTCAAGTTGAGTTGCTGTCAATACCGCACTTTGCAACTGGGCACGAAACAAAAGCGTATCTTGCAAATTTGCCTGGCTCAGGTTTGTCCCTTGCAGATTCACACCCCGTAAGTCTGCACCTTGCAGGTTTGCTGCACTAAGATTTGCACCCGCTAAACTTGCACCAATGGCGTTGACACCAGCTAAGTTGGCTCCAGCCAAATCAATACCGTCCAAAGCAGCAGCTTGTAAATCAAACTGGGTTAAATCTTGACCGTCAATCTTGGCTTGTTGCAAAGTTTGAACAGAAGCAATTAGTTTAAGTGACATCTGATTAAGAGTTGCTGCTAGATAAATGGATAAATGTGGCTATTGTAGACGGAGTTGATTCAATGGGAAGATTTGATAAGAAGTGATAGATACACTTTAGCAAATGAATCTATTAAAACCCTTTGAAACAGTTTGATTTTCTGAAATCTCTCAAAGTTGAATTTTTTCTGGCTTAAGTTATCTCAGTGAAATTCCTTATGTTGCAATGTTGAATAATATAAACACTGCGACACACAGCTTTATCCTATAATTGCTCGGGGAGCTTTGGCGCAACTAGCGTTACATTCCTTAAAGAGAGATCTCGAACTGTACAACCAAAATCAATATTTTTATGAATCTTGCAATGCCAATGCAAACATCAACCCCAATGAACATGATGGACTTTTTTCGTAAAAGCGCGGGCATTTGGTTGTCTCAGCGTACTGTCCATCACTTTGATACCCGAGCCGACGAATCAGGCGAATCCAATTTGATCATTGATGTGTTGGCTGCCGATGATGAACGGGTTCAAGCGGTTTGTAAAGAGCAAAATATTGATTCTGTGTTAGCGGTTGGTGGCGCAAGTTTTTTATGGCAGCACAACCTAGAAGACGAACAACCCAATCCAGATTATGCAGCGATTCTGGTTGATTTGCCGAATCCAGACGATCCAACCAAGGGTGCATTCCTACGCAACCGGGGGTATGTTGAAGGAATTCCAGTTGTTTGCCAATATCATTTTGCACCAGATGGGGTTCTCACCATTAACACTGAATATGAACGAAATCAAGGGACAGAACGATGCTGGTTCGTTAATGACAATTTCCGGGTTAGAGTGACGATGGCTAAGATGATGAATGGGGTTAACTTAATGGGCTATTGTTCAGAGCGACGTTGTATTTCTGAAGCGGATATTGAGGCTGCATTAGCTAATAATCGTGAGCGTGCTCAAGTTTAAAACCCAAAATGATTGTTGTCCTTCTTTAGTCGCTCCGAGAAATGCAAATCTTGAAATCCTTGATCATAGTCAGGATTAAATCTGTCTTGGCAGTTTAGCAAGTGCGCAAGTGCGATGGAGATACATTTTTGTGCAAATAAGTCCAAGAAAAAAGGGTGAGCAACGCTCACCCATGCAAGTTGCCATTAAAAAATTATTAATTAGTCGATTAGCATCTTAAACCGTCTTAAAACGAACGGTAACGCCAACGGTTGAGGCGGCCACCTGCTACCGCTGCGTACCGGCGAGCATCAGCAAGCTGAGATTGCAACGTCTCAATCACATCCTGTTGTTGGTCTCGGCAACCTTGTAGCTCAGTATAACTATTAATCTCATCCAGCTCGACAGGTTCAACCGTTGTTGAGAGGGAGGGGGTATCGGATTGTCCGGAGCTAAATACAGCAATGCCTAAAGCGGCTGCTGGCCGTAGCTCTGCAAGTTGTGCTTGTAACTTGGCAATCAAAGCATTTTGCTCTTGACATTCTTGTTTCAAGGTTTCGAACTCGGTGGTTTTTACCTGCGATGCTTCGGGAATAACTGGGCTGATAAACGTCTTTGGACGGAACACCTCCTTAAGAATTTCTTCGATCGTTTTCACCTTGCCCAATGGGGATTTCCGCATCAAAGCCGTGGCGACCTTCGCATCAGAGCCGATAGCTTTGTCGCTGGTCGAATAACTCCCCTGAATTTGGTTGGAATTAATAAAGCCTAGGAGATTCTGACCCACTTGACTTTGGTCGCCGCGCCAGAAAGGCACAGTGTCCTCACCAAACACTTCCATATATTCATCGCTATCGATATAAGTATCGATATCAGCTTCAAACCCTTCACTGTCGAGAACTTGGCTGTGGTGGAATGTCTCGGTATAGTCGTGGGGCGCACGACCGAGTAGGTGTTTGAAGTTGAGTTCAGTCCCACGATAGCGGGGGCAGTTGTCAAAGAACCGAGAGCGATAGAGTTCGGATTTAGCGATCGCCCGCACAAACTCCCGCACACTCAGTTCACCGCGACGGAATTGCGACTCAGGCACCGTCAATCGCTCACTCTCCATCACATGGGCATTACCTAAGACGTAACGATACGTAGCGCGGATAATTCCGTCTAAATCACCTTCTGATGCACCGGGATACCATTCCACAGGCGTAAACATTTGTTTGGGGAAGAGGATAAAGACAGGCTCAACCATTCTTTCCTGAACAACTGGTGCAAAGAACGGCGGTGAAGTGGGGCGAGCATCTCGTTCCTGCTTCATCAGCCCATAGGAAACATTGATTCGCTTGGGAACAATATCACTACTGGAGTTTGCACCTTGCAACTTTGCAGTATTGACAAAATTCATTGTCGTTTGGGCATTGAAGCTCATGCCACCTCGGTCATGAGGAACAATCCACTCACCAAACGCTTGGTCATATTCGAGACTATCTAAATAAGAATCAATATCGGCTTCAAACCCATCCTGATCGAGGATATCGCTATGCATTGCCGTTTCTGCATAACTTCGGGGAGCCCGACCTAAGAAATGTTTGAAATTGAGTTCTGTCGCTCGGTAACGTGGATAATTGTCGATGTAACGGGAACGGTACAATGGGGACTTCGCCACGGCCTGCACAAAACCTCGCACTGTCAGCCGGCCATCCCGTAGTTGTGATTCTGCTGCCGATAACCGTTCACTTTCCATCACATGGGCATTACCAAGCACCTGGCGATATACAGCATTAATAACAATGTCAAAATCAACGCCTGAGGCATCCATTTCCAATCGGATGACGGGTTGTGTTGACGATATAGATAATCCACCGGAACCTGAAGCATTTAAAACATTCAGAAGTGAGACTAGACGAGAATCCACTTCCTGCTTCATCAGCGCATAGGAAACATTGGCCCAATTGGGGACAACATCACTACTGGATGTTGCACCTTGCAATTGTGCTGTATTGACAAAATCCATGGTTGTTTGCTCATTAAAGCTATTATCCCCTCGGTTGTAAGGAACAACCCACTCCCCAAACACCTTGTTGTACTCGCTACTGTCTAAATAAGAATCAATATCAGCTTCAAACCCATCCTGATCGAGGATGGCAGTATGCACTGTTATCTCTGCATAGTTTTGGGGTGCCCGACCTAGAAAATGTTTAAAATTAAGCTCTATCGATCGGTAGCGCGGACAATTGTCAACGTATCGAGATCGGTATAATGGCGACTTTGCCACAGCCCGGACAAAACCTCGCACCGTCAACCGGCCATCCCGTAGTTGTGATTCTGCTGCCGATAACCGTTCACTTTCCATCACATGGGCATTACCAAGTATCTGACGATACACAGAATTGATGATGATGTCAAAGTCAACGCCCGAGGCATTCACCTCCATTTGGACAATGTCCGGCATGGTGCTATATCTCCTTAGATTGCAAACTTGTATGTAAAAAAATATGAATTTATGAGCCGTGGTAAGGCTATGAATACCATAAATCCACTGGATTTTTAAGGCATCATCCTTTTATTTGTTACAGAACTTGACTTGCGGGCTGTAAGTAGTGGCTCGGTTATACGGGCCCTTCAGAATCAACCCATTCGCAATAAGAGCAAGGTAGGGATTGGGGAATTATCGGAAAAATCGCTAGCTTGATTGCCGTTTTTAGAGCGGTGGACATAGGGCGCTATTTATCAATCCAGCGTCATGAGGCTTCTGCTCCGGAGTTCAACAACGTCTCAGTAAGACGTAAAGCGCATTCAACCCACAATTGGGATGCGGCTAGAATCTAGACCTCTTTAGATTGTGGATGGTTTAGAAAGAGTTGACCCCAAGCACCGATTTCTGACGAACTGACGTTTGTTACAAAATCTAAATCTAAATTTATCTACTGCCACATTGAGGGATAAACTCTCAGGGTATATACATCTGAAATTCAACAAACCACAGTTTAGAAGCTTGGAATTCTAAACCATATAAGCTTATATGAGCAAGTCCTCATGGCAAGATGTTGGTGAGCATATATATATTGCTCGCCCAGACTGTTGTGGGTGAGCGTTGGGTTGAATTTAAATGCTTACTACTTAACAATCAAAGGAGACAAGAGATGGTTTTTGGACCAGCATCCCAACTGGGAGTTGCTCGTTTTGAAGATATTCCCCCCAATGAATCTTGGCCAGGGCGCTCTGACGAAGATGCAGAAATTACAATCAATGCCGTCTATCGTCAGGTTTTGGGTAATGCTTATGTGATGGAGAGCGAGCGACTCGCAGTTGCTGAATCCCAATTTAAGCGTGGCGAGCTGAGCGTACGGGAGTTTGTGCGCCATGTCGCTAAATCTGAGATGTATCAGTCTCGTTTTTTTGATAGCTGTCCTCGCTACCGCGCGATTGAGCTGAATTTTAAACATCTTCTGGGTCGTGCCCCTGATGGCTTTGGTGAGATGAAAGCACATAGTGCCATCTTGGATACCGAGGGTTTTGGTGCGGAAATCGATTCCTACATCGATAGCGACGAGTATATGGCGCTCTTTGGCGAAGATACTGTGCCTTTCCATACCGGATACAAAACCCAGCCGGGTCGGAGTATGGTTGAGTTTACCCATATGTTTAAGCTCCTGCGCGGCGCTTCCAGCAGTGACTTCAAGGGGAGTCTGAGTGGCAAGAGCCCTGTGCTGAACAAGTTGGTGATCAACGAGAATCCTGCGCCAGTTGTGGCACCTTCGGGTGGAACAGATGGCAATGGCTGGTCTTTCCAAATTCCTGGGGTCGATCCTTCGAGACTCAAAGGGACTTTATCAGGCGCCGCCGAGGGTCGCGTCTTCCGCGTCGAAATCACTGGGTATCGTGCCAATGTGGTCAACCGGGTATCCAAGTTCCGTCGCACTAACCGGGTTGAGCTGGTTCCTTTTGACAAGCTGTCTGAAACCTACAAGCGGGTTCACCGCCAGGGTTGCACGATCGCCAGCATTACGCTTATTTAGGGATCTAAAACTTCCCCTAACCCAAGAGTGCAGCGACATCCGTGCTCTTGGCATCTCCCTTTCAAAACCAATCGATATATTAAGGAAAAGTTAAACCATGGTTAGTACTGCTCCTGTCGAACTTTGGACAGGTTTCTCAAGTGATGATGCTCAGGCTGTCATCCGTGCGGTTTATCGTCAGGTTCTCGGTAATGCCCATGTGATGGAAAGTGAACAGCTCACCCGCGCTGAGTCTCAGCTTCAAGATGGCACTTATTCCGTTCAAGAGTTTGTGCGTACAGTTGCTAAATCTGATTTCTATCGCGCCCGCTTTTTTGAATCCTGTGCGCCTTACCGCTTTGTTGAGATGAACTTTAAGCATCTGCTGGGCCGTGCACCGAAAGACCAGGCAGAGCTTTCTGAGCATATTCAGCGTGTGGTGAATGAAGGCTACGACGCTGAAATTGATTCTTATATTGACAGTGAAGAATACCAAGCGCTCTTTGGTGATAATACAGTTCCCTACTATCGGGACATCAGCCAAGTGGGCTTTAAGCAAGTGAGCTACAACCGAGTGTTCTCTGTGGTTCGTGGCCCCGCAGAAAGTGATAAAGCGGTTACGGCTTCGCAATTGGTAGATAGCCTTGCCACGAATGCTGCTGTGGCAATCAAAGCCCCTGCAACCGGCCGGATTGCAGGTTATAAAGATGCCACTGAAAAGACATTCAAGATCGTGGTGCGTGGTGCCAAGTTCGATAGCCAGCGTCGTCGTCGCAGCACCACTGAGTACATTGTATCTGGGGCAAAAATGACTCCCAAGATTCAACAGATCAACCGGATGAGCGGCACGATTGTCAGCATCACCGAAGTTGCTTAATTCTTATTGATGTAAAGGCGCACCGTGATGGTGCGCCTTTACAAAGCCAACTTATTACATCATTAATTTAGGAGGATAAATTCCAATGTCTGTACTTTGGGCTGTGGATTCTGACCCTGTAGAGTTGCGGGAAAATGCTACAGAAAGTGACGTACAAACCGTTATTCGGGCAGTTTATAAGCAAGTTCTTGGCAATGCCCATGTTCTAGAGAGTGAGCGTCTGGCCAGTGCTGAAGCTTATCTCCGTAATGGGGAAATGACTGTCCGCCAGTTTGTCGGTGCGGTTGCGACCTCTGATCTATACCGCGATCGCTTTTTCAATGCTTCATCTCAATATCGCTTTGTTGAGTTGAATTTCAAGCACCTGCTTGGCCGTGCCCCAGCCGATCAAGCTGAGCTTTCTGCGCATGTCCAGCTCTATAGTGCTGAGGGGTATGAAGCAGAAATTTCTTCCTACATTAATAGCGAAGAATACTTCAATGCTTTTGGTGACAATACTGTTCCCTATGCACGGGGAACCCAGAGCCAAGTAGGCAGCAAAAACGTCAACTTCAACCGCACATTTGGTTTGTTAGGGGGCTTTGCAAGCTCTGATAGTGGTACTGAGAGTCTGCTGGTCTCAGATTTAGCAGCTAATCTTTCCACTGCCATCTCTGAACCCGCTGGCATTGGTGCATACACAAACACCAGCAAGCGTTTCCGCCTTGTGGTTTCGAAAGGGGCGAAAACCCCTGTGATGAAGCGCAGCGTTAACACCTATGAAGTTGATTTCGCTCAACTCACGAACCGCATTCAGGCAATCCAGAAGTTGGGTGGCAGTATCCTGAGTATTACTGAAATTGCTTAACCTCCAATAGATTAATTCTCAGTTCCGATCAGGCTGAAAGCCTGATCGGATTTTTCTTGTGTAGGAGATATGCCGCTTTAAAGCGGTATGCTGTTTAGAGGTTGTCATCAGTTAAACCTCCAAACATTCCTGCATTAGAGTTTATCGATCCATTCTCTTTCATCGGTTGGGTTGTTTGTTACTTGCTCTGTCCGGTTGCAGTCATAACCTGATGACGTATCCTACATATTTAGCTGGTATATTCTGGGCTGATAAATTGACCTCTATGGATATTGATACTTTTGTAAGTCAGTCGATTGGAACCTGGCGATCGCAACGGAGTGGACACAACTTAGCGTTTCAACATTTTGAAGAAGTGCGCTCCACCATCGAAATTAGCGCTGTTGACCCCAACTCACCTGAGGTTTTGGCACTATGCAATACCTCAAATATTGAGCCAGCGTTAATTACTAGCCCCTTTCGAATGCAATGGGAAGGCGAGTCAGACTGGGACGATGACGAAGAAGATAGCAGCTTGTCTGGAGATTGTATTCTTGTGCCTGTGCCTGATCCCGATAACTCTAATAGTGGTCAGCTTCTGCGCTCCCAGGGATATGCAGAAACCATACCTGCGATCGGTCGATATCACTTCAATGAAGATATTTTTACCCTCATTACTGAGTACGATCGCGCCGCAGCAGAAGAACGCATTTGGTTCGGTACGGCAAATGTCCGATTTCGGGTTTCTTTAATTCGAACGGCCAGCGGTACGGGGGTTGTCACAGCATCCTTTGCCTCAGAAATTAGAAAATTAACCGAGAGCTAAACTGTAATGCGACGCGAAGATTTCTCAGAAGATTTCTGGTTGCTGGCCCAGTGGATTGCAGGGGATTTTAGTAACCAAAAACAAGCTTGGGCTAATCCTACAGACTTTGCCCATATTCATGTCTTTTTCAGACCTTTGCCCTGGGAGGTGTTCAACGGCGTGGGCTTCTATTCAGAGCAAGCCTATGACTACGATCTTTGGAGCCCCTATCGGCAAGGAGTTCATCACTTTATCGAACAAGATGAGCAAATTTATATCAAAAACTTTGGCCTCAATGATCCGATTCTCCATGCGGGGGCTTCCCGGGATGACACAATCTTGCAAACCATCCAGCCCGGTTGTTTTACTCAACGGTGTGGTTGTGCCATGGTCTTTTATCGAGAAGGCAATAAGTTTATTGGCCAAGTTGAGCCTGGTAAAAACTGCATGATCCCGCGTAACGGTGTAAACACTTATCTGGTTAGTGAAGTGGAGTTGACGGAAGCGACTTGGGTCAGCCGCGATCGCGGTTTTGATCCCGAAACTGATCAGATGGTTTGGGGATCAGCATCCGGTCCGCTAGAGTTTGAAAAACAAGCCAGCTTTGCTCACGAATTATCTCAGTTGAAATAGCCTTGGAATAATCAGATGTATGCTACCACCAGAAGCCAACAAAAAACTAAAGGCCTGGATTAGAAGCCGTCATCTTATCTATTCTGGCAATTTTTGCTTATTTCAAACTATCAACTATGCAACGATCGAACGATTTGAAGACTGTATCAAATGCTTGGGCGGAACCATTATCTACGTTAAGCCCCTGAGAAAGATTTGGTTGGGGAAACATCGACAAGTCTTACTGTATGAAATCAAAGCAAGCTTACTAATCCCTAAAAATCAGACCAAGGAATATTGGGCTAAATATGGTGGTTTTTACCACCGTTTTGATGAGCGAGGATGATAAAAAAAGGGGCGTATCATCTACGCCCTGATCGATTATTTACAATGACTTAAGTCAGGAGAGCGATCGCACCACTGGCTCTAGTGGTTTTGCTTTGCTATGACCGTTAAGATGGTTGGTGTGAAGGCCATTCCCATTTTGATGACCATTATTAGGGTGGGCAGGATGGGGTGCAATTACCCCCACACCACCATGATTGCGATGATACATAACATTGATTTCGCCTGTATCTCGGTTTTGGAACACAAAGAAATCGTGATCAACCAGCTCAAGCTGTAAGAGGGCTTCCTCAATGCTCATTGGCGGCATGGTAAAATACTTCATTCGCACCACTTCGCCTGGCAGCGCAGGTTCGCGATCGCCAATTAGATCCTGTTCAACAAGTTGTTCTTCAGGACGCAGACCAGTTTTGGCTTGGGTATGGGTTTTGTGGAGATGTTTTTCTTTATACTTGCGAAGCTGCCGGGTGATTTTATCTGCAACCAGATCAATGCTGGCATAGAGATCTTCACTCAGCTCCTGGGCACGAATGACAGTCCCATTGGCATGAACCGTGACTTCTGCTTGATGGCTCTTGCTAATGCGAGGGTTGCGGGCGACTGAAAGATGCACATCAACTGTAGTGGTAATGTGCTGGAAATGCTTAACTGCTTTGGCTAGCTTTTGCTGCACATAGTTGTGGATCGATTCCGTAACCTCAATGTTATTGCCCTGGATTAAAAGCTTCATATGTGATTACTCCTTGAATTGACAAAGAAACTCGAATTTCCGCTAGCGTATTACTCTGAAGCCCAGAGTCGCTAACGTTATCGTGATAGAGATGATGGTGAGAAAACTAGATTTAAGTTTGTTTCGGATTACCAACTGTTCATATTCATCCGCTGTGGGGGATTATGCTAGAAGCCTGGTTGAGGCGATCGCTAGAGAATAGCCAACCCGAAACTTGCACCTCGAATCAACATCGATGGTGATAAGCGATCGTACCGATCAAACGACGGATGATGTGGTGCTGAATTTGATGTAGCGTAATTCGATTTAGATATGGCACAGGCGGTCTCCCCATTGCTTAATCTTTGGTTATGAGCCTTTGCTTCTTGTTTACTTCTCCTTTACCCTAGCACTTTGTCTTCCGGGCAAGACTGCCTTGTGACGTCTCTTCACCATCATTTGCATCCCTTGATATTTCTTGACAAATGCCCCAGAACTTGAAAGCCCCCCTACCGACCTGTGGTGTCTATCATCTCGGTATCGTTCCGTACCGCCAAGCCTGGGGCTATCAACAGCAGCTCCACAAATGCCTAGTTGCCGACCCAACTCTGTCCGATCAGCTTCTGTTGCTTGAGCACCATCCGGTTTACACCTTGGGTACAGGGAGTTCGTTAGCTCATGTCAAATTTGCATCAACTCAGTCAAGTCATGAATTAATACGTACTGAGCGAGGTGGAGAAGTGACTTACCATTGCCCTGGCCAGATTGTAGGCTATCCCATCCTCAATTTGCATCGCTATCGCTTGGATTTACATTGGTATCTCCGCCAACTCGAGGCCGTGATCATTGTAGTCCTCGCCAAGTATGGTGTGCAGGGTGAGCGCATGAGCGGATTGACAGGCGTTTGGGTTGAGGGCTATAAGGTTGCAGCCATTGGCATCAAGGTCAAACGATGGGTCACGATGCATGGCTTTGCCTTGAATGTTTGTCCAGACCTTACCGGCTTTAAGCAAATTGTGCCCTGCGGGATTGCGGATCGTCCGGTGGGCAGCCTGGCCCAATTTGTCCCTAATATTTCCCTAACATCGGTGTATCAAGATTTGGCGATCGCCTTTGGTCAAGTGATGGGCTGTCCAGTTACGTCCCAAATTTACAGCCTTCCCCCGCTCATCGCAGGGACTATTCAGTGATTGTTTATTTCTCTATAGCCCTTTTCAAATAGATGAGGAGCAGCAACAACAGTGAGAAAACCAGTTTTGGATATCTTCTGTAGTGACCGAACCTAAAGATTGCTCGATAGCATCTACCAAGTCAGCATATGTCCTGGGTTCAAGTTTGTTGAGCTTTGATTTCATTTGTGA
>JAAHHN010000260.1 GCA_010672165.1 Spirulina sp. SIO3F2
TGGGGCTCCTGTTGGGCCAAAACCAAACCTTGATTGCCATTGGCTGCCCCGATCACCTCATATCCAGCAATTTCCAACAGATCGATTAGGCTCTCCCGTACGGTGGCGTCGTCTTCAATGACAAGAATTTTGGTCATATAAGGATGTGATACCCTTGTTCTTAATGCAGTTGTGTTGGTTGCTGTGAATGTTAGCCACTGCGAAGGGGCTAATCCCGATAGAATTGTTAAGGACTGTTACAGGCTGATCACAATGCGTCAACCCCTCAATCTCTCCGATCCACTTCCCAGTCATTCTAACGGGACTCGTTCACCCGCGCAGGATCAGATTCGGATACGGGGTGCGCGTCAGCATAATCTTAAGGATGTGGATCTCGCCCTACCCCGCAATCAACTGATTGTATTTACCGGGGTTTCTGGCTCAGGAAAATCCTCACTTGCCTTTGACACAATCTTCGCGGAGGGACAGAGACGGTATGTGGAATCCCTGAGCGCCTATGCCCGTCAGTTTTTAGGGCAACTGGATAAGCCGGATGTGGATGCGATCGAGGGGTTGAGTCCAGCCATCTCGATTGATCAAAAATCCACCTCCCACAACCCCCGTTCAACTGTGGGAACGGTCACCGAAATCTATGACTACTTGCGATTACTCTTTGGTCGTGCAGGTGAGCCCCATTGTCCCCATTGCGATCGCAATATCAAGCCCCAAACCATCGATCAAATGTGCGATCGCGTTCTTGAACTACCCGAGCGCACCCGCTTCCAGATCCTGGCTCCAGTGGTTAAAGGGCAAAAAGGCACCCATAAAAAACTGCTCTCTAGCCTAGCCGCTGAAGGTTTTGTGCGCGTTCGTGTCAACGGCGAAGTGCGGGAGCTAACCGAAACGATCAAACTCTTGAAAAACCATAAGCACGATATCGAAATTGTCATCGATCGTCTGATTGCCAAACCCGGCATCGCCGAACGTTTGGCCGACTCCCTCGGTACTTGCCTCAAACACACCGAAGGCACCGCGATCATCGCTACCGATGAAGAAGAAATTATTCTCTCCGAAAACTTTGCCTGCCCAGAACATGGGGCAGTGATGGAAGAACTCTCCCCTCGATTGTTTTCCTTTAACTCTCCCTATGGGGCCTGTCCCGCCTGTCATGGCATTGGCTTTAAGCGTACGTTTGCTCAGGAACTGATTATTCCTGATCCGACATTGCCCTTGTATAGCGCGATCGCCCCTTGGTCAGACAAAGAAAATGCCTATTATCTTTCGCTCCTCCACGGTATGGGCGAAGCCCACGGCTTTACGATTCAGACGCCGTGGAACCAGCTTACGCCGGAACAGCAAGATCTCTTACTGCATGGATGCGATGAACCGATTTATATCGAATCTGACCCTTACCGGGGCCAGGGCTACCAACGGCGCTTCGTCGGTATCCTCAAGATGCTGGAGCGCAACTATCACGACAGTAGCTCCGAGACCTATAAGCAAAAGCTCGAACAATATATTGTTAACCGTACCTGTGAAACTTGCCACGGTCAGCGGCTCAAGCCCGCGAGCCTGGCAGTGCGCTTGGGTCAGTACCATATCAATGACCTCACCAACGTTTCAATTCGGGTGGCTCTAGAGCGCATTCATGATCTGCAATTGACGGAGCGTCAGGCGTTGATCGGGGAGTTGGCCCTCAAGGAAATCCAGGCCCGGCTGCAATTTCTGTTGGATGTGGGTTTAGACTATCTAACCCTCGATCGCGCCGCTATGACGCTCTCAGGTGGTGAAGCCCAACGCATTCGGTTGGCGACCCAAATCGGCTCGGGGCTAACCGGGGTGCTCTATGTGCTCGATGAGCCCAGTATTGGCTTGCACCAACGGGATAACAACCGTTTGCTGGCGACATTGCAGCGGCTGCGGGATTTGGGCAATACGCTGATTGTGGTGGAGCATGATGAGGACACAATCCGGGCTGCGGATCATATTGTGGATATTGGCCCCAAGGCGGGGGTGCATGGGGGTGAAGTGGTGGTGCAGGGGTCGCTGATGGAGTTGTTGGAAAGTCCGCGATCGCTGACTGGCGCTTACCTTTCCGGACGAGAGCAAATCACCACACCAAACCGTCGCCGCGAAGGGAATAAACGTCATCTGCGTTTGCAAGGATGCAGCCAAAATAACTTGCAGAATATTGATGTGACGATCCCGCTGGGTCAACTTGTTTGCATCACAGGCGTTTCAGGGTCGGGCAAGTCTACGTTGGTTAATGAGTTACTCTATCCAGCCCTGCGTCATCATCTTTTTAAGAAGATCCCTTTCCCGAAGCATCTGCGGGAGTTTAAGGGCATCAGCGCGATCGATAAGGTGATTGTGATTGACCAGTCCCCCATTGGCCGGACGCCACGATCGAATGCGGCGACCTATACAGGCGTGTTTGACGCAATCCGGGCGATCTTTGCTGAGACGGTGGAGGCGAAGGCAAGGGGCTATAAGCAGGGGCGCTTTAGTTTTAATGTCAAAGGTGGGCGCTGTGAGGCCTGTGGAGGTCAGGGGGTGAATGTCATTGAGATGAACTTTTTGCCGGATGTGTATGTGCAATGCGAAGTCTGCAAAGGGGCACGCTATAACCGGGAGACGCTACAAGTGAAATATAAGGGCTATTCGATCGCGGATGTGTTGAATATGACGGTGGAAGAGGCGGTGACGGTCTTCGCAAATATCCCCAAGGCGGCGACCCGGCTACAAACCCTAATGGATGTGGGTTTGGGTTATGTGAAGTTGGGGCAGCCTGCGCCAACGCTCTCGGGGGGGGAGGCGCAGCGGGTGAAGCTGGCGTCGGAGTTGTCGCGGCGGGCGACGGGTAAGACGCTGTATTTAATTGATGAACCCACGACGGGGCTTTCGTTTTACGATGTGCATCATTTGCTCAATGTCTTACAGCGTCTGGTAGACAAGGGGAATTCGGTATTGGTGATTGAGCATAA
The DNA here is from genome assembly GCA_010672165.1 of Spirulina sp. SIO3F2. GTDB lineage: Bacteria > Cyanobacteriota > Cyanobacteriia > Cyanobacteriales > Spirulinaceae > SIO3F2. The sequence goes on from JAAHHN010000260.1 coordinate 2,964, forward strand.
TTTGGATGTGATTCGCTGTGCGGATTGGTTGGTTGATCTGGGGCCGGAAGGGGGCGATCGTGGCGGCGAGGTGGTGGTAGCGGGGACGCCGGAGGTGGTGGCGGCGCATCCGACGTCTCATACAGGGCGGTATTTGAAGGAAGTGTTGGCGCAATATCCGCCTGTGGTTGAGGAGGAATGAGATAGAGTTCATTTGACCTAAAACATAAAATGGATCGATCGCTTCAGCGCGATCGCCATTCTGGTTGGTTATTCTGGGAAAGTATTCAATATCCCTGAAAATCTGATGGTACTGAGTTTTCTGACTGACACTGCGTTCAAGTTTGCAATTACTCAAGCGGTGCAGGATCATGTTGTACCGCTGGTTCTGGAAATTCTTGAAGAGCAGGGGGGTGGGCTGCTGGGGCGCTTACAGCGGGGCATAAACGCTCGGTTAGAGCAAGCTATTTTTTCGGCGTCTGAATGCTACGTCGAAAATCAAGTTTGTCTATTCGACACGGTACAAAGCCCAATGTATTTCTTGCTATAGAAAAGCTTTGAGGACGTTTACCAATAAAAACTTCTTTAACTTCTGCCTGAGCTACAACGTAGTCAGAGTGAGTTGTGCCCACCATTGCTCAATGAGAAAGTCTCATCATAACCCCTATACCGAGGATTAAAATTCGAAGAAATAATCAGATCTACGATATTTATGGCACCATATTTATCTGTATGGTAAGCCGTGAAAGGATAGTCGAATAGCACCCATCCGAATGTTTGCAAACGGTCTGATGCGGGTTGGACGCCGAAATAATCTAACAGTTCATCCATAATATAAACTCCGAATATTTGATTCCAAGTGGCACTGGCAAAATTCCATCGCACCTCCAAACTATTTTCATTTTTATGCTCACATGCATCTCTTACCTTCGTGAATTTTTCTTGTTCCGACCCAACAAGCGGAAGTCCTTGATAGCGATCCTGGACATAAACTTGGTAGACGCGATGCGAGGATGGATATGCATAAACTCCGTCAGTATTGTCTGGCCAACTGATCGGAACGCCAAGACTCAGATCTTGAGTGATCCGATTGTACAGAAAGATCTTTCCTGGAACTTCTCTAAGGTGCGGAAGATAAGTGAATTGGGTTGTGGGATATTCCTGTAATAAATCACACAATTTTGTCAAAGCAGTGTTTCTGTTATTACTCTCCACATCACTCCAATCATCTACTTTCAGAGACATTATCACCACTTCTGTAGGATGGTTTTCCAGGAAATCCTTACATTCATTGAGTAGCGACCTGAAGGTTTGATATGTGTTGATCCCTATGCTCGATCCCACAGATCCATGACAGGTCATAAACTCAAAATGATGATCCCTAAGATTGATTTGGAGACGGATATCTAACAGGCGAATTCCTTTCTTTAACTGGCTAGTAATGGATTGATTATGACAGGCATATGGTGTCCCAATATACGTATTGATTGCCGCTGCATCGTGAGAGCCAGGAATATTTATCTCAGAGATAAGAACTTCATCTGAAAGGTTACCCATCCAGTTTACCTGTGTTTCTAAATTGGTGGGAAAAATCGCCATCCCAGGATTGCTACTGGAGCGTAGGCTAATATCAGCGTTATCAGCGTTCAGACTGTGGCTTGAGGTGTCTCTTGACCAACTCTGCCCATCGTACCAAGCTGAATACAATGAAGTACTTGAACTGTTAAATCTATACACGATATATATCTTGCCGTCATAAACTTCTGCACTAGGGCTCCCTAGAGAACGCAGATCAATGTTGCCGCCCTGCTCCTTGATTTTGATGCCTCCTGACCAACTGTTACCATCGTACCAAGCTGAATACAACTGGTTCGAAGTATCCACACTATAAAAGATATAAATTCTATCGTTAAACAGAACCGAGCTAGGATTGAATCGTACGCTGATGCCGTCCTGCTGGTTTTCGACATGGATTGGGGTATTTCCCCACCAATCAGTTCCATTAAAGACAGCAGTATGTAACTTACCTGAATCTGAAGACTTGTAAATAATATGCAGTAGGTTATCGAAAACAACCATACTCGGATTATGCGGAGACCTTAGACGGCGCTCACCAATCGAGATTATCTCATTTCCATACCAGGTCGTGCCATCAAACCACACTACATAAAGTGCATCATCAGCCCCACGTTTTTTGTACACTGTATATATTAGTCCCCTATACACTACGATGTTCGGACAGCCTACTGGAGTAATATCTATATTCCCGAGCATATCCGAGAGCCTTAAATCACCCAACCAGGTAGTGCCGTCAAACCACGCTACATGAAGTGCATTAAACTGTTTATACACTACATACAAATAGTTATGAAACACTGTCACTCTTGGACGATCTTCGGATTGTGGACTAATGCTGCCTTGCTCACTTGCTATTTCTATTTTTTCATTTCCATGCCATTGGGAACCATCGTAGTAAGCTGTGTACAAATTGTTTGATTGAGTTTCTTTGTAAACAATTTTCAGAATTTCCATCCAATACCTCCCAGTACATAAAAGCTATAGATCGTCAAGATACGAAAAGAATAGCAGTCTCACCAAAAACAAAGAATCCTCCTACTGAAAAGAGTATAAACCACTTGATATTAGATTAAAAGCACTGCAATTTAGATCGTAAGTAATATAAATAAATAATATAAATAAAAAATTCTCCTGCTCCCAAACCTAAACATGACACAACCCACCATCAACACCAAACTCATCGACTCCCTCGTCAAAAATATCCTCTCCCTCTCTGAGCCTGAAATCGAACTCTTTATCACCAAACTCAACACCGCCATTTCCACCAAAACTAACCAACCCGAACAATATCAAGCGCTTAAGCAAGAAATTGAACAAGGATTAAACCAACTCCGTAACGGTCAATATCGCACCTACACCCCCGACACCCTCCCTAACCTGCTAGCTGACATCAAGCAGCGGGGTCAAAAACGATTGGGATAGAGGTCAATCAAGTGAATCACTTTCGAATTTCCCAACAAGCAGAAGCTGATCTAGAAGATATTTGGGTGTATCTTGCCCAGCAAAATGAAATTAGAGCTGATCAGAAAATTGCCGAGATCATCAATAAGTTTCCAATGTTAGCCCAATTTCCTAATATGGGTCAGAAACGAGATGATTTAGCGATTGGTTTGCGAAGCTTCCCGATCAAACCTTATCTCATCTTCTATATTCATATTCCTGAAGGTCTGGAGATCGTGCGCGTTCTGCATCAATCCAGAGATATCCAAGGTCAATTTGATTAGCTTCGTTGCGACCATGCTGACCATGAACACCAAAACCCAAACCAAAGTTATCCGTCAAGGTGACTACGTGGCCGAGATCCAAATCACCCTGACCTACGCAGATCACGACTGGGCTCCCTACCTTGACCTTGCCGAAGCCCAAAAACTCGATCGCCTGCGTCAGGCTCTACAGAATCAAGACCTGCAAACCGCTGCCCAGCTTGGTCACATCTACCATCTGACACCTGTTGCGATATAAGCCTTGGAATGACTCAACACCTCAATTACACCGTTATCCTCGAAAAAGAAACCACGAGTTATGGCGCTTATGTTCCTGACTTACCCGGCTGTGTTGCGGTCGGCGAAACTCAACCAGAAGTTTTGCAGCTCATTCATGAAGCCATTGTTTTTCATCTTGAAGATCTCCAGTCGCGTGGCAATGTAATTCCTGAACCCTACTCAACCAGCACCGCTTTAGAAATTGCGATCGCTTAGTAACCCTGCCACACATAAACTCCCCTGCGATGACCAACTTTAAACCCATCCTCCCACTCATCCCATTGCTCGCCCTATCCATCGGGCTTTGGCCAAAAACAAGCAACGCCCAAATAAACACCGATACCTTCCAAAACTTTCGAGACTGGTGTCAGCATCGAGACCAGCTTCCCCGAGAAGACTAGCATACGGTTGAGGCGATACTCGATGCCGTGGAAACAGAAGATTGTCTGGAGGTTGAAGAACGACTGAAAGCTGACCCATTTCTAGCCTTGGGCGATCGCCGTATTGAATCCCTTGCTCCCCTAGCAACATTGACTCACTTGCGCTTTCTATGGCTCAACAATAATAAAATCACTGATCTCTCAACCTTAGCTGCCCTCACCGAATTAAAGCACCTCTGGCTCTATGAGAATCAAATTCAAGACCTTTCACCCTTAAGTAACCTGGTCAATCTCGAACTCTTAGATTTAGCCAGCAACGAAATTACCAATGTCCGTCCCCTCAGTAACCTGACTCAATTGACTCAGCTCAGTTTATTTGAGAATCAAATTGAAGATGATGCACCCTTAGTCGCACTTTCAAAGCTAGAAACGCTCAATTTAGAATCAAGTGGAATAACCAGCCTAGACGCAATATCAAATCTAACCAATTTAACTAATCTCTCTCTCGATTTTGAACAAGTTAATGATTGGCAATTATTGTCGAATTTGGGAAGTTTAACACAACTTTCTGTCAATCAAGCCCAGAGTGATGAGCCACACTTTCCTACACCCCTTCAAATATATTCACCCCTATTTCCCCCTTATCGTTTGCGGTCTTCTAGCTCAAGAGAGATAAAACGCCCATCTCGACAGCCACCTTTTGTTTTGCCGTACACTGTGCCGAACCGTGTCGAAGTACATTCTCCTCCCAACCGTATCGAAATCCAAACAGCTCCAGAGAGACACATCTCCCCTAACTCAGAGCCCGCTTCACCTTTACCTTCAGCTCCTAGCAATTGAGTCCAGTGTGTCAATGTAGAGCAGGAAAATCTTGATAGTCTTGCCTTCCAGTTTTGAGCACATTGATTTTTCCCACCTTACTACTTGAATGGGCCCGCTAGCGGATACTGGCAATTGACCAGCCGAAAAACCACGTCTTTCATGTTTTAATTTTTACGGTTTTTTGTTTTCATAATCGCCCCGTTGCGTAAGCCTTGGCCAATAGAAGCAAAGTCTTTGGACTTATATCGATTTGTTAATTGAGATAGAAATACAAAGCAGACATTGCTTTAATAACTAGAAGGTATTAATTTATTCTTTACACTCTTTAGAGTATGCTGCGTCATAGTTCAATGAAAACCCAAACAATTCTCAGTTGCTTAGTTGCCTTGGCTGCCCTGCAACCACTAGGCGCCCTGGCTTTCGCTGCCGAAGGGCAATCTTCTTCAGACAAGGTGGGGGCCGCTCCCTCAAACCTTGCGCTTGAAAAAGAGGACACTCAAGATATTGAGTGCGATCAAGATGCAAGCCTTAAGCATAGTGATCACGACCACGATCATGAGCATGAATGCGATTAAGGTTAAGCCATTCATCAGATGAGTTGCTGCCGTTGCCCAAGACCTGATTATTCTCTAGTCTATAAAGCAGCAAACTCTGTGCAAAACAAAAATCATGGGCTGTAGGTTGAGTTAATTGGTAGTAAAACCCAACCTGCTTATTTATGACTACAACTGGCACTATCAATTGAGCTTTTCAAGGATGGTTTGATATCGGCGTTGAGCATTTGCATTATTCGGATCAATCTGAATTGCTTTTTCGACTGATTCGAGTGCGTCTTGATAGCGCTCTAATTCCATCAATACACCACCACGATTATTCCAAGCAAAAGAGGAGTTTAGCTCAATCTCAATTGCTTTGTCATAGGCAGCGATCGCCTCTTCGTATTTCTTTAACCGTCGCAACGAAACACCACGGTTAGACCACGCCCCCACATAGTCAGGATTAATTTCGATTGCCTTATCATAGGCGCCGATCGCCTTTCAATCCTTCTTTACCCGTCCCACGGAAATCCAACGGTAATTCCA
>JAAHHN010000261.1 GCA_010672165.1 Spirulina sp. SIO3F2
TCAACATATGGGGGGCGATCGCATCTGCCGACTCCTCAATCATGCCGAGAGAGCCAGGTAGGGCCAGGCTCTGCATTTGGCTCAGGGTGATGAGTATCTCATATTGGCTGTCGATTTGGGTGGGGCTTGTGCAGTGTTGATCACAAAGAAGGGTACGGTGACGGCTTGGGCGAGGGCTAACCATTCGGCTTGGGTGGCAACAGGATCGAGGGTTCGACTCGTTACCAGGCTCTGCCCGGTAATGTCAATCGGGAGGCTCTGCCTCCTGTCCATTCATTATGTTCGCAATCATCCAGGCGGCAGAGCCGCTAACGGTGCATATCACGGCAGAGCCACGATACCAGCGGCCGCTCAACCCCACACGCGCTTCAAATCCAAGCAAAATCCAGACAAAATCGGCTCTCCTGAAAGGGCGTCTGGGTTCTCTAGTACTTCAACGGCTTGACCCGGGCGATAAATTTCCACCCGCTTGTTTTTAGGGTCAATCAGCCAGCCGAGTTGTGTGCCGTTCTCGATGTATTCGGTCATCTTGGCCCGGAGGTCTTTAAGGGTGTCGGTCTTCGAGCGGAGTTCAACAGCAAAGTCGGGGCAGAGGGGAATAAAGCCGTCCTGCTGCTCTGGAGTCAGAGCCTCCCAGCGATCTTGACGTACCCAAGCCGCATCAGGGGCACGGTTTGCGCCATTGGGTAGTTCAAAGCCGGTGGAGGAGTCAAAGGCTTCTCCAGGCTCTTGGTGACTACGCCACCAAAGATAGAGTTCTCCTGAAATACTCCAATTGCGTTTGCCAGTGTTGCCGCCAGTGGGTGGGTTCACAATCAGTTCTCCGGTTGCGGTGCGTTCAAGTCTGAGGTCACGGTTGGTCGCAGCGAGGGTAGCGAACTGCTCTGGGGTGACGCGCAGCGCGAGGTTATGGGGGAGTTGGAGCGAGAGGGTTTGGGGTTGAGGAGGGGATTGTACCATGGTTCGCCTCGTGCGGCTGGGTCTCGCTTCTATTGTAAGGAGCGCTGGGCTGGTAGGGGTTTGCCGCTGGCTTAACAATTGAGCAGTCGAGTGCGCATTGCCTACCGACAAGTCAGCTTTGACGATCGCCTTCGGCACTGCGCTCCAACGCCATCGCCCTATAAACCCTAACCTCGAATCACTTCAATTGACGGTCACTCTCCGTCATTACCGCTTCCGTTGTGCTTGTCTGGTAAACCAGAGCAGCGATCGAAGCTTACCAGCCAACACCAGTCTAGGTTCAATGGATCGGGTCAGCGATCGCCCCCCACCTAACGACACGCCCTAGTTCAGACTGATGGTTCTAACCAGCAAGAAAACGGTTAACCAGCCCATTGACTCCCCAATCCCACTCATTCCCCACATCGAGAAAAAGCGAGCATCAGCAACTTTACACATTGTAATATTGGCCAAAACAGGAGATGATGCAACAGCTAAACCTGATCTGAATCTTGCAGACAAACAATTGTTTTGCGGTTTCAGGCTCACTCGGTTTAGGTCAAATCTACCCTGTTTTCACCCAAGGGCAACCCATGCCAATCACGAATCGGATCAAATTTAATAATGTTAGAGGCGATGTTTTAGGCGGTCTGACAGCCGCAATCGTTGCGCTGCCCTTGGCATTAGCACTGGGTATTGTTTCTGGTGCTGGCGCTTCTGCCGGGTTATGGGGGGCCATTTTGGTCGGCTTTTTTGCCGCCTTGTTTGGTGGTACTCCCAGCCTAATTTCTGAGCCAACGGGGCCAATGACAGTAATTATTACTGCGGTCATTGCTGAAACCACAGCCAGCGACCCTGAAAATGGCCTCGCCATGGCGTTTACCGTCGTCATGCTAGCAGGCGTGTTTCAGATTGGCTTCGGGCTACTGAAGCTCGGGCGATACATCACAATGCTGCCCTACAACGTCATTTCAGGATTTATGACTGGCATTGGCGTAATTTTGATCTTTATGCAGATTGCGCCCTTTCTCGGTCAAGAAACCCCCAAAGGTGGGGTCCTTGGCATCGTTAAAAGTTTACCGATGCTAATCACTAATTTGAGCCCTTGGGAAACAGGCTTGGGCTTTTTAACGCTTGCTATTTTGTTTGCGTATCCCAACAATCTCAAGAAATTTGTTCCGCCTCAACTGGTGGCGTTGGTAATCGGAACATTGATATCAATGATACTGTTGCGGGATATTGATATTCGCACCATTGCCACCATTGGCGAAATCACGCCAGGTTTACCGACTTTGCAACTACCGACGTTTACGCCTGGTAATTTAAGGCTCATATTTGTCAATGCCATGGTTCTCGGTATGGTCGGCTCCATTGACTGTCTATTAACCTGCTTGGTTTCTGATAGTTTGACTCGGTCTCAGCACAAGTCCAATAAAGAGTTGATTGGTCAGGGAATTGCTAACATTATCACGGGTCTCTGCGGTGGCATTGCCGGGTCAGGGGCCACAACAGCAACAGTCGTGAACATTCAAGGGGGAGGCCGTACAGCGCTATCCGGCCTGAGCCGTGCCCTAATTCTATTTATAGTCGTGCTGTGGGCAGCACCCTTGACATCAGGAATTCCCCTCGCCGTGTTAGCTGGTATTGTCTTGAAGGTGGGCATCGATATCATCGACTGGCGCTTTCTGAAGCGAGTTCATCGGATTTCTTGGAAGGCAGCTGGCATTGTTTATAGCGTCGTGGCACTAACGGTCTTCGTTGATTTGATGGTAGCAGTCGGGGTCGGGGTGTTTACTGCCAATATCCTGACCATCGCCCGTCTAGATGAAATGCAGTCTGAATCGGTAAAAGCGATTACCGATGCGGATGACCAGATTGTAATGACACCAGAAGAACAGGAGGTGTTAGATTCAGCCAATGGTCGAGTGTTACTCTTCCATCTCAGTGGACCGATGATTTTTGGTGTCGCCAAGGCCATTTCTCGGGAGCATGATGCAATTAATTCTTATGACGTGCTCATTGTTGACCTTGGAGAAGTTCCGGTTTTAGGCGTCACCTCTTCTTTGGCCATCGAAAACGCAATTCAAGAAGCGACTGAAGAGGGCCGAGAGGTACTTGTCGTCGGGGCAACGGGTAAAGTTAAACGTCGGCTAGAAAAGCTGGGAATTAACCAACTTGTTCCCAATGATCATTGGATGGATGATCGCCTGAAAGCTCTAACTACAGGTCTATCGTTCGTACAGCAGCGACAAACAATTGTATAAATTTGCATTGGACGTTCATCTTGAATCTCATTTTGTCATCCTGCTTTTAGATGGTTATCGCGACATAACAACCTTGCTGCACCGGAACACCTTCAAGCTAGCATTAAAAAATAAATGCAGTCTGTGTCCGGTGAGCGAGAACGTTCTGCAGCAATTTATCCAAGGGTATTGCCCACCACTTTGGAAAATGTTTTATGGTTGCAATACGAGCATTAACATTAGCAGCATTAAGTAGCATGGTGGCATGCAGCACCATAACCTACAAGCTAAAGCCAGGCATGGCTCAGATTGAGCCGCCGATACCCATCTCACCTGCACATTTCAATGACAACTGTGAGCCGTTGGTTCTCTGGGATAAAGACGGCTTCTTATTTACAGAACGAGATGAAACTTGGGCAATCGCCCTGAGCCCAGATGGGACTCAACTGGCCAGTAGTCGTCTTGGCCTCACTGATCTGAATTTCTCTTCCTCAATACACCTGCGGAACTTAGAGAATGGGGACTCCAGTCAACTCATTGTCTGTGCATTGTCCCAGTCTTTGGCGTTTAGCCCCGATGGGCAGAAGATTGCCACCGTTATTGTTGAAGATTTTGTTGGACAAAATCTCACTGTCCGCTCAACAGTCCACTTACGGGATCTAGCGGGAAACCAGATTGGTGAGCCGTTTCAGGATCATGCAGGTGATGTCACGTTCGTCGCCTTCCATCCGAGTGGACAAAAAATTGTGGGGATGAGCACGGAGGGGGCGTTATATATCTGGAGTACCCAGGGTGAACTGCAAGACAGCTTCCAGAGTGGTATCCGCAACAGTTCTGCTTTGGCGGTTGGTGTGGATGGCCAAAGCCTCTTAATCGGAACGGATCAGGGTGTCTTGTACCAATGGCAAGGTGGCAACCAACCACCCAAAATATTATTTGATGGTCGTCAAGATCATCGCCAGTCTCGCATTCTTGCGATACATCCGGATGGTCAAAAAATTGTCATCGCTAGCATGACAGAAAGCCGTGTTCACCTTGTGGATATTATCAATCCTGCGATCGCTGTGCCACTGGCCGATCATCCAGATGCAGTTGCCTACGCAACCTTTAGTGCTGATGGGCAAACATTGCTGACGGGAACTGTAGAGGGCACTTTACGCCTTTGGGATGGGGAAGGCAATCCGATCCGCAATGTGCGACAAAAGAATGTGATCGCTCACCACCTCCAACACGATCAAGTTTGGCTCACGCTCTACCCCTTGCAATGTGCGAACAGACCATGGGATCGCCCGTGGCAAGTTGAGGGTGCGTCAGTATTACAAGACACCATTGATTTTTTTGCTGCTTTAGATGTAGAAATCTTAGACCATCACGTCGAGCTTTATGGTGGGGAAGCTTGCCGAGCGTGTAGTTGTTATGCCAATCATATTCTTTATCTTTTAGTATCCGCCGAGAATGCTGAACGTTTGAGTAAGATGGATTTGCCGAATTGAGGATTGAATTTCGCGTGGGTAGCTCTTAGCCTCGAATCACTGTGATGTGACGGCCACTCTCCGTCACTTTCGTGAGTCCAACTGGAAGGGTGTTGCTGAATCAAATTCAGGTCGGTTGCGGCGATCGCCTTTGGCACTGTGCTCCAGCGCGATCGCTTCGGGTGTCACACTGGTTTGCTGCTCCATATAATGGGGAAAATTTAACCTAGTACCGCAGGGCGGAAGTTCAAAGTGCAGAGTTCAAAGTTCAAAGTGTCTGTATGACAGATATCGGGTTGATTTTGAATAGGTGGCTTACTTCCGCCGTCGAGTACTAGGCCAGTCAGGTCAAGTGCCAAGCGAAACCCTCAGGGGGTTGGCGCTAGGTCTGCTAGTCAGAACCAATACACCTCAAGAACGACATCAACAATATGAGCAAACAACATTGGTACAGTGCGCTACTGGGAAGACTGACAAACTATCTTGCTCGCAGCCTGCGACGTTGGCCGTTACTGCTGCTGGCAGCAGGATTAACTCTCGGCCTGCTGCTATCCGGCCAAAGTGGGCTGCTCCAGGAGAGCGGCTTCGCCAGCGCCCAAGACGCTGAACCGTCTGAAACTAGCCCGACAAATGCCGCTGTCTATCACTTCAAAGTGGGCGACTTTAAGGCCATGGTCGTGAGTGACGGCACCCTCTCCTTTCCACCCAGCTACTTTGTCCCTAAAGCTGACCCTGATGCAGTGGCGGCAGCGCTAACCGAGCATTTTCTCTCGACCGAGGCTGTGTTTGCCCATGTCAATGCGCTGTACCTTGAAACCGATGAACACAAAGTGCTGATTGATACGGGCTCAGGCAATGCCTTTGGCCCCACTGCGGGTCATCTGCTGACGAATCTGGCCGCAGCAGGCATAGCCGCCACCGATATTGACACGGTCATTGTGACCCATGCTCACCCCGACCATATTGGCGGCATCTTGGATGCGGAGGGTCAGTTGCGGTTGCCCAATGCCCAGTTCTACATTTCCCAGGCCGAGTCTGACTTTTGGCTGGCGGACACCGTGGAGCTTCCTAAATCCCTATTGGACGAAGAGACAAAAGCCGGGCTGATTGCGGGAGCCAAAGCGATCCTGGGCGCGATTCAAGATCGCACCACCCTATTTGCCATGGGCGACGAGGTCATTCCCCATATCCAAGCGATCGATTCTGCGGGTCACACCGCCGGACAGGCGGCATTCTTGATTACTTCTGGTGATGAGAGTCTGCTCTCGACTGGGGATGTGTTCTTTAGTGATCCGCTCAACCTGGAAAACCCAGACTGGGAGGTGGCTTTCGATAGCGATCCTGAGCAGGGTGTTATCGCTCGTCGTGAGCTACTTGAGACCGTGACGACTGAGCGCCGCCTATTGTTGGTGCCCCATATGCCGTTTCCAGGGCTCGGCCATGTCAGAACTCAGGGAGATGCCTATGGTTGGGAACCGATTGTTTGGCGGTTTAACATTTAGCGGTTGTTTTTTGGGCGGGTGTTTAGGCTCAAAGGAAGCACCTGTCTGAAAAGTCGCGATCGCAATCTCGATACAATAGAGACAACTCCCTCACCCGAAGGCGGATTTTCATGGTTAATGTCCTCAATGCCAATGCTCTGACGCTACAAGAAGTCCGCGATCGCTGCCAGCTCGATTTCCAATCTGAGTGAGACCGATGTTTACAAGTTGCTGATGAACACAATGCAAGCGCAGTGATTTGGGATGTGAGGTGGCATTTACAATCAGGGGAATTGGGAGTCTTATGTTTAATTCATAGGTCACAATATTTTGAGCTACAGAGACGAAGCCCGAGCCAAACAGGGAGAGAAAAACTTACAGGAGGCTAATCTTCACAATGCTGAACTCCCCAATGCTGACTTGCAAGGTGTTGATCTTCGCAGGGCCAAACTTCCCGGCACAAATCTCAGAGCAGCAAATCTACAAGGGGCAAATTTAAGCTCTGCCGAGTTACATAAAGCCATTCTTAGTAAAGCCAGCTTACAAAAAGCGAACTTGAGTGGTGTTCGATTCACAAAGTCTTGGTTAGATGATGCAGATTTACAAGGTGCGAATCTACAGGAAGCTGGTTTTACAAGCACACATGGTAGCAGAATAAATCTTCAAGGTGTAGATTGTTCGGGAGTGACGATGAGCTTTAGCTATTTTACTAATGCAAATATTCGTGATTCACAGTTTATCAAGGCAAAAATCATTAACGGCAGTTTTGAAGCGAGTGACATGAGAAACAGTCGCTTCCACAACGCAACGCTATCTAAAGTGAAGTTCACTCGGGGCGACCTGAGACACAGCTCTTTTAATGGTGCGGATTTGTCCAAAGTGACGTTTAACGGCTCAGATTTACGCTCGGTAGATTTCACAGGGGCAAAGCTGCACCATCTTGGTCTTCACCAGACTATCCTTGACGAATCGACTCAAGTTGAGCAGCGAGTCAGAACCACTTGGCAAGTTCTTAATCAAGGGAGGAAAGACCTTAAGAATGCCGACTTGCGTGGAATGAGTTTAAGTCATTGTGATTTATCTGGTGCCGACTTGCGAGGTGCTAACTTAGATCAGGCTCTGTTATACAAAACCAATCTCAAGATGGCCAAGCTCGAAGAAGCAAGTTTCGCAACGGCAGAACTAAACCACGTCAACTTAGATCATGCCAACCTGAAAAATACTAATTTCTTAGCTGCCAAGATCTTTAATTCAACTGCTCAAATGTCTAACTGGCAAGGGTCTAACCTGTCTGGAGCAAAAATAGAGAGGACAAAGTTCGAGCAGGCTTGGCTTGTGGCGGCAAACCTGACCAAAGTGAGATGTCGATTTGTACAGTTCGACAGAGCTAATGTAAGCGATTGTGTTGCAAAAGAAGCTAATTTTGTGGGTGTTTTTTTCATAGATGCAAGACTTTGTGACGCCAACTTAGAAAATTCTGATTTGAGAAATTCTGTGTTGAGAAATGCAGATTTTACGAATTCAAGTCTGATAGGAGTAGATTTTCGAGATGCCCGACAATCGGGGATAATCTTGAAGAATGCTAATCTAACTGGGGCGACGATTAAGCTAGACGATATTGATCAGCGTGTGGATGTTTCAGACGTGATTTGCGAGCATATCAACGTAAGTGCCTCATATTCTGGCCCATGCGATCGCTGTCCCCAAGATCCGAACCAAACCTTTGAGCCGGGTGAACTGGCGCTGCGGTTGAGCCTCGGGATTCTCCGTGATGCCTAAACAGCGCATTATGTGATGAGAAAATCCAACATGGGGGGCGCGATCGCGTCTGCTGACTCTTCAATCATGCCAAGGGAGCCGGGTAAGGCGAGGCTCTGCACCTGGCTTAGGGTGGTGAGAGCTGCCATATTGGTGGTGGATTTGGGTGGGGCTTGTTCGGCGGTGATCACGAAGAAGGGCACGGTCACGGCTTCGGCAAGGGCTAACCAGTCGGCTTGGGTGGCGACGGGGTCGAGAGTTCCGGTGACAAAGGCAGCAGGGCCGTAGCGAGCCCCTGTTTTTTGGGTTCCCTCGTAGCGCTCGGCGATTAGTTCTGGGGTTAAACGCTCAGGGTCAGCAAAGACATGGCGACGGAACATCCATTTAAGAAAAGCGGGCCGGGTGTTGAGGTAATACAACACTTGGCCTAGACCGGGCGATCGCACCAGGTTACAAATACCAGCGCGGAGACCTGCTGGAGCACCCATGACCGCGAGGGGGCCTTGCCAGGTGGGGGCAACCAGGGCGATTTTCGACCAGGTGTTCTGTGGGGCGAGTTTGAGCACGTAGCCTGCGGCATGGCCGGCGGCGATGACGGGGATGGGTTCGGAAAATTGCGCTCTGACAAAGTCTGCGAGGAAGGACTGAAGGAGTTCGGGTTGATAGGCAAAGGGGAGGCGATCGGAGTCGCCAAAGCCTGGCCAATCGAGGGTAATGGTTTGATAGTTCTGCGCTAGCAGTTGGGCTAGGGGTGCAACTTCGGCACGGGTGGAAACGGTGCTAAAGGGGGGTAGCAACAGAATTGGGAGGCCGCTGCCGAGGGTTTCATAGGTGATTTGCAGGGTTTGGCCTTGCCATTGCCAGGTGTAGTGGTGAGTGGAGTTGGTTGGAC
>JAAHHN010000262.1 GCA_010672165.1 Spirulina sp. SIO3F2
TCACAAATGAAATCAAAGCTCAACAAACTTGAACCCAGGACATATGCTGACTTGGTAGATGCTATCGAGCAATCTTTAGGTTCGGTCACTACAGAAGATATCCAAAACTGGTTTTCTCACTGTTGTTACTGCTCCTCATCTATTTGAAAAGGGCTGTAAACATTCACAGATCAAGCATGATCTTGACCTATTCTCTAACTCCTAACTTATTGGGGGTCTAGGGTGTTTTAGCGGAACGCTAGAATTATGTGTTAATCATCCTCTTGCTGATCACTGTCATTTGGGCTAAAAGTTTTCCAGGTTGATGAACTCTTTGTACACCAGGAGCCCGACATTGAAGTCATACTAGAAATCTGTTTTTCTCCATCGTAGTGAAAATCAATTTCATCTACATCATGAAGAGGCTGAATAGCTAGACGCATCATCAGAGGGAAGTTTGTATGTTGCAATGCAAGATCAATTGTTGACATGATTTTTCTCCTTTGAAGTATTGATAAGGGATGACCCTCTTGAACAGTTCTAAGTTCACATATAAAAAATCTCCTGTAAAGCTATTGTGCAGATGAATTTATTTGTGTGCTTTTTGTGTATAAAATGTGCAAAATTGGATTGTATTTAGAGCTTTTTTTATTCTTAAAATATAGAATCCTGCAAATTGTGTAGTGCTTACACAATTTGTGCAGAACAATTACACAAGCAGAAAAAATCAGATCAGGAGCGGGGCTATAGGTTGCCAATAACCTGTTTCCTCTACAGGTGAGCCTGTAAGATTTTTATTCTAGAATTAGAAAATGACACAGCATTAGGAATCCTCAGCTTCTTATATGGCTCACTGGTCTGAAATTGGTCAATCTGAGTTTGAGTGGCGTTTTGGGCAACTACCGCCCAGATGTCGCGCAGTATTACTTTTGTTCCTTGTGGGGCGGTGTGATTCTGATATCGCTGTTGAGCTTGGAATTGAAGGCAATACCGTGCGGGGTCATATCCGAGACGCTCGAAAGAAGATGAACTTACGGGTTGAGGGTGAAGGCTATAACGATATGCGTATAAGCTTGCAGTCGCTCTTTTGGAAGTATCGACAAGACTTATTTACATCCACGCCTAAAGGCTCTTCAACTACAAATTCTGACCCAGGATCAGGGCAGACTGGTTGGACAGCTAAATTTGTGGGACGAAATTTGGCAATGCAAGATTTGGATCGTCTGGTAGAGAAAGAAGGAGCTAGAGCAATATTGATTGTGGCAAAGGGAGGAGAGGGTAAGACAACCCTGGCTAAGCATTGGCTGCAACAGCGTTTTGGGGATGATAAGGTACTGAACTTGTATTTGGCAAAAGATGTAGAGGGGGTAGATTCGGCTGAGTCTTGGGTACAGGAGCAGATTCGGCGCTTAGGAGAGGAACCAGGACAAGAATATGGAATTGCACTAGAGCGATTGCGGGAGTTACTAAGCCAGGAATCAAGGGGCATTTTGATTGATAACTTAGAGCCAGCATTAGACCCTGCAACAGGAAAATTTTTGATTAAGCATCGCTCTTACCGACGCTTAATCAATATGTTGACAGAGCCTCAGTTGCAGTCAGTGACACTGATAACCAGCCGAGAGCCATTAAATGAAGGACTGGAAATAGAGCGCTATGATTTGGTTGCACTGGACCAGGAGGCATGGCAGTACTTTTTTGAGAATCGGGGAATCGTTGTGAATGATGCTGTGATGGAAGCAGTACATAGCTTTTATGGGGGCAATGCACTGGTGATGAAAAAGTTGTGTCATCCGATCCAGCGGTATGCCCAAGGAAATTTGGCAGGTTACTGGAAGCATTACCCTCCTCAGAATGCTGGACTGGAGAAAAATATTCAGAATTTTTTGATAGAGCAGTTAGAGCGGCTTCGGGCTTGCCCAAATGCTTATAAATTACTGTGTCGGATGGGGTGTTTCCGGTTTCAAGATATTCCACGAGTACCAATGGAAGCGCTGTTTGCCATTCTATGGGACATACCAGAAACCCAACGTTTAGAAGCAGTACAAGAATTACAGGATCGAGACTTGGTGGAATGGGAGCAGGATGAATTTTGGCTGCACCCCTTTGTCCAAAAGATAGCCAGTGTCTTTTTAAAAAGGCAAAGTGACTGGGAAAATACTAACCGCTATCTCGCAGATTTCTGGACAAATTCTATTCAAGAAATCAATACATTATCTGATGCTATTACTGCTTTTGAAGCTTATCATCACTACATGGCTATTCAGGATTTCAATGCTGCGGGTCAAATTATTTCGCACATCCGAACTAGGGAAGATTCTGAACTGATTTATACAAACTGTTTGGGGACATACTTTTATATATTTGGACTTCTTGATAAAATTTGTTATTCAATTGAGAAGGTTAGAGATTCAGTTCATGACTATTTTTGTTCGACTCGATTACATACTGTTTTAGGCTATTCCTATAACCTTCTAGGAGAAGTTAAGCTTGGTATTATTTGTCACAAGAAATCTCAGTATTCAATCCTTAAGTACTTGGGCTCAAAAAACTTAGTAGATAAAAACAGTCCTAAACCCATAAATAAAAAAGATTGCTTTGAACCTAAAATTATCAAGACTTACAGAACATACTGTGCATCTTATCTTAATATAGCCTTATGTCATATTGATTTCTGGGATTTGGAAACTGCTAAAGATACATTAGAAGTATATCGACAAAAAGCTCTAGATTATGGCTTTGACGAAAGTCTAAAAGTGTCTTTTTCTTGCTTGGCTTATGTATTTTCATGTCTAGAAAAATTTTATTTATCATCTTCTTACATCAAAAGATCCGAAACCATGATAAGTTTAAAAAAAATGTACAATACGCAATGGGCGAGCGTTTATAATCCTCTATTCTTAGCTATGGCCTATCAAAATCTTGGATATAAACAAGAAGCTCTTAACTTCTACAAAGAATGCCTAGAACAATCTAAAGCTTTTGGATATAAGCAGGCAGAGGCTAGAGTATACACTGGACTGGCTAGCATAGATAGGTCTAACTCAAAGCTTACAAGTGCTATAGAAAAACATGACTTTTCTGTAAAAACATTGAAGGGTATCGGTGCTAAATGTGATCTTGCTGAAGCATATTTTCAATATGGCTTGACTTGTCGAAATATGGGTGATGCTAGCCAATCCGAAAAATATCGGGCTAAAGCCATCCAAATTTATGAGCAGATTTTAGCACCTAAACAAATTGAACGAGTCAATAAACTCTTTGGTATTTAAACAAGTAGTAATTTTGTATTGCCTACCACAAGCCATCATATCTTAATGGTAGTGCATGCATCTTGGATTTTGTGGCAGTTCTCATTTAATTTCTCCTTGAAATCCCAACCCCTAAAACTTAATCTTTTACCTTGAATACAACCTACAAACATCTGTTCATCCCCTGAGAATAAACCCTATTTGTTGTAATGACTAATGTGAATCTACTCCTCCTCCCACTCAATCCCCTGTGCTTCCAACAACGCAGCCAAACGAGCCGCCCGCTTTTCCGCCTGCCGCGCCCGCCGCGCCGCCACTTCAGCCCGTTCCTTTTCCCGTTCAGCCCGCTGCCGCTCCTGCTCCGCCTGCTCATCTCCCGTTAATAGCAAATTCCCCGCCAAATCACACCACCGTAACCAGCGATCGTACTGCTTGCCCTCAAACACACCATCCCAAACCGTCAAACCCAACCCCAGACTGGGGAATTGAGGTTGGGTTAGAGGCTGATATTGCCCAGCTTGGAGACTGTAGGCTTGCAACAACTGAGTTGAAAGCTGCTGGAGCGGATCAAACACCACGTAGTAGGTGATGCCCATCTGATACCAAATCCGCATAGCAAAGGCTAAACTCTTGCGTAGGGTGGGCATTGCCCACCAGATATGGCTTTTGAGCGATCACAAGGCGAGCATCATTCTTACTCCATACAAAACGGATTTGGTATGAGCATAATCCGTTAGCTTGCGAATCAATTCATTGCCCTTACGATTCGAGACAATCTCAATCACCACTTCCGGAACCTTGCCAAACTCCCACACCAGATAAGAGCGATGCTTTTTCTCGTGCCAATCGGGGCTGACTTCAACCCCCAGACTCAACATCACATCCGGAACAATAGGCGGTTGATACAAACCGAAAAAAATCCCCACATCAGCCATCGCCAAAAAGGGCTGACCAGGGTGGTATGCACTGTAAAGACATTGCACCAAAAACCGCTGGAGCTTTTCTTGAATCAGATTATCCACAGGCGCGTCATCCTCCAGGACAAGATGGCTGATATTCGGTTCAGGAGCAGCATACTGTGCCGCAGCTTGCGCATTAGCTTCATTAGCAACAGGCGGTGATGCTGTTGGGGAGAGGGCTTGGGGTTCAGCCAGCGGACTAGGGATATTGGGAGAAGCCATGATCAAAAGGCGCGATCGCTTGGGGGTATTATAGCGTTTTTAGAATATGTGTTCTATGAAATAACCCCAACGTGCGATCGCGCCAAATCACAACATGCCGATTACAGATCAGGTAGCCAAAATACGCTTTCTGCCGACATATGGAGGAAACTGTAGTGTGATTTAAAAGTAACCAATCAGTAACCATTTGGGAGATTGGGCTGTTACCAAGAATTCCCAATGAGCATCAACGCTGACCAATAGTAGGGCCACTAGAGATCTGTGATTTACTCTGAAAATAGCGTTTCATCCTTCGGGGTGACACCTCGTTATGAATGATTGATATTAAAACATATCTTGTTTGGGAGGTAAGCTGCAATATCGATCGCGCCCCTCTTGCTTGGCCATATAGAGCGCTTGGTCTGCATCACGGATAAGTTGGGTGGCATCCAAGCCCATTGAAGAGGGTAAGGCAATGGCAATTCCCATACTCAATGTGACCCATTGACTCACCTCAGACGTACGGTGGGACAGCGCCTTTTGGGCAAGGGTGCGTTGAATGGTTGTCGCGATCGCTTCTACTTGTGCCCGTTCCAACCGTGGCAGAATAATTGCAAATTCTTCCCCACCATAGCGAGCCACCAAACTCCCCGGTTGTTGAACCACATTGTTTAACGCTTGGGCAATTTGCTGGAGGCAACCATCTCCAACTTGATGGCCATAGGTATCGTTGTAGCGTTTGAAATAGTCCACATCGCAGAGAATCAGCGCGATCGGATCTTGTTTCTGAGTGGCTTGAGCAAATGCTTGGTGTAGATAGATATCAAAAGCGCGTCGATTTGCTATTTGAGTGAGACCATCCACATTCGCCAAACGGTTTAAATTGGCGTTTTTGAGCCGGAGTTGATTCACTTGGTTGGTGGTGTAAAAAGCAATCCCACTACCCGCAAGCACAAATCCTAGTACAGCGGGCACAATCGGTAGCCAGATCGCTTGGGTAAAGGCCAGATAACTACTCAAAATCAGACCCCCGAGCAAACTCACCACCATCCCAATTTGGTGCAGTAATCGTCTGCTATGGCGAATACTGGTTGGCAATGCTGAATCACTATCCTTGGCTTGTCCAAATCCAATCGTAATAGCACCTAAAGTAGACCAGAGGCAGATCCCCAAAATCTCAACGGGTTCTGGAATGACTTGTATGAGTGGGCGATCGCCAGTGGCAGCATCCAAAACTTGTGCAATAATATGCGCCTGAATTTCCACACCTGACAGGGAAGTTGGCGGCTTAAAGGCATCCCAGCCACTCAATGGCGTCGCAAACCGATCAGCAGAACTCTCAGCGATTTTACCAATGAGCACAATGCGATCGCTGGCCCAGTCTGGAGGCAGCCCACCTGCGACGATTTCTCGGAGAGGAATCGCTTCAAATTGCGGGCTAACACCTCGATAGTTAATTAGCAGTTGATGTGCGCTGCTCTCTGCCCTGACATATCCACCGTCAAAGGCGCCAAAACGATTAAAGCTGGCTGCACCTAAACGCCAACGATCCTCAGATTGCTTTTCAAAATAGATGCCCTGGTCTTCTAACCACCACATGGCAAGATAGGGCGCAAAGGCGTCATAGAGCTGGCCTTGAGCATCAATCACAAACAAAAAGCCACGGCGTACCCGATGATCGCCATCTAACATAAAGTCATTGGCGACGGCTCGGCCGGCGTCTTCGAGTATGGCTGGAGGCGCGACCTGAGGATGACCCACTTTCTGAATTCCCACAATATTGGGAATGTCTGCGAGCGCTGATTGCAAAGCGGCCTGTCCAGGCGGAACGGGCAAATCTCGATAGAGATCTAAACCAATCACAACGGGACGCTGGGCAGCGACGGTGCGTAACATCTGGGCAAGCAATTCATCCGGAACATAAGCTTGCCCTCCAAAATGCAGGTCAGCTTCATCAATGGTGATAATCTTAATGCGATTGTCGGGGGGAAGATTGAGGGTCGCTGAATGCCAACGTAAGAACTGGTCATAGGCTGCCCATTCTAAGCCTTGCAAGAGACCCAGATATCGCAACCCTAAAACAAGGCAGGTTGCCAAAAATGTCACAATGCTAATTGTCCACCACCCTGAATTGAGTCGCAACCTAGGGAGAGATTGAAATCTCAAGATTCACCCGCTGCTTGGGAATGTTCGGATACACCAAACATGTATGTTTGCACTGGATAGTCAGCATAGCGCTCTAGTGTCTCAGTTGCCAAGCCTTGCTGCCAGACTGTTGGACTGTCCTCTCGTTGCGCGAACCACAACTCCAGATTTTCATGCCAAAGGACTGAACTTGATTCCTGACTCGGCTCTACGCGATTAATCCATCCCTCCGTCAATAGCTGTGCTGTACTATGCTGAGCGAAATAGGCATACAGTCGCCATTGATAACGTTGATCGGAGGGGTGAGTCGTTTCAAATGTAATGGTATTTGGTAACACCAATCGAGTGATCGTCTCGGTACTCTCAAATTCAAAAAACTCCATAAAGACTGTCTCTTGGCTGTTGAGATCGACAATTTCTAGCACCGCTGTTTTGTTCACGATTGTTGGCGGAACATAGACGTAAAGATTAACCCGTTCCTGTTGGGTCAAAATAATGTTGTTTTGAGGAACAAGCGGGGTTAAAGGGGGTTCTGCCTGTGCCGATGGTTGAGGCAGGGGAGCCTGGAAATCCTCAGTTGGGTTGCTATTTTCTGAAGGGAATAAAGGGTCATTGCGGGTTCCGCCACCAACGGTTTGAGTTACGGGTTCACCTGAAGCATCTTGAGAGCCTGGGGTTGATCTGGGTTTAGCGAACACAGTATTCGCACTCAATAGGATGTATAGGAATAGTCCGCAACAGTAAGTCAGCTTAGTCAACATCTTGAATATCTCTCCTAACTTAAGATTCTGAATTGAAAATAATGCTGAAACTTGGCAAAAGCCCCCCAAGAATAAAGAAAATTGAATGGTATATTTTGGCACTAAAACAAATTTGTTAAAAACTTGCAATACAGATTCAATTATACTCTGTCAACAGAGTTTTTGTGGATATTGATTAGTGAATTACCACGGATTGCCGATCAGGGTAAACGCCGACCAGTAGTAGGGATGCCAAAAGGTGCGATCGCCCAATTCCTGCAACTCTGTGGGCAGGGCGATCGCCTTATCTGATCCCACTAAATATTTATTTTCAAGTCGGATTGTGCCCTTTAACAAAGCTAATTGGGCTTGCCGCAGCGCCTCCCCTTTCGGTTGCCCTAAACTCAACTGCCGATAAAACTCCCGCATCAGTGCCAATGTCGCAGCATCGTGAGCACTCCACAATCCTGCTACCGCAGATCCCGCTTCAGCCTGCACCGCCAAACCTGCAAAGCCATATTCCACGGATGGGTCTCCCAATGCCGTCTGACAAGCACTCAAGACCAACAATTCCACGGCACTTTGATGCCAATCCATCTGCTCGATCGCTTTGAGGCTTAACCGTTCATCCCACAACTGAATATAAGAATTATTCACCTGACCGGGTTGAAACGTACCGTGAGTTGCCAAATGTACAATTTGATGGGGCTGGTTGCGGAGTTGGGTTTGGAAATTACTTAGAGTGGCCTGGTCATTTTGAAAACTCGTTGTCGTCGGAAATCGGCTTTTGATGCTGGCCAGTTCTAAGGGAACTGCATGGAGGGGCGTAAACTGTTCAAAATCAGCAATCCCCAGCGCAAAAACTGAGGCTTGCTGGAGGCGCGATCGATGGGTGGGGGTGAGGGCTAGGCTGGGAATCAGTGAAGTTTGATACTGTTCAATCACAAACTGAGAACCATCATGGAGTGCCACGATCGGCACGGTTCTTAAGCCTTCATCCCAGCTAAACAAAATGCTGTGAATTTCGTGGGTTTGCAACTCTTCTAGAATGGGCTTTACTAGCCACTGGTGAAGTTGCTGAGCTGACTGAAGGAAGGTCTCGCTCCGCCGCAGAACCGGATTGGTGATGGTCTGCTGAAATTGGGCGACTTGGTCAATTACTTCAGCTCTAGATAACGGAAATTCGTAATGGCTCGGTTCATCCTCTGAGCGCAGGGTCAGGAGGTGCAGCTTTTCGGTTTGGGAGAAAACATAAAGGATGGCAGCATCATCTGGTAAACGCTGCTGCATCTCAGCACAGGTCATGGGTTCGGCGGATTCAAACCGCCCCAACTTCTGTCCAAAGTTTTGGGTGTGGAGTTGGTCGAGGGTGGCAACCGCTTCGCAGATTTGACCATTGGCCAGGAACTCGGAGACGCGAATGCAGGTGAATATTTCAGGATTGCAATTGAGCATCACGGAAATGCGGGAGAGCATTACGGAAGTGAAAGACAGCATTGAAG
>JAAHHN010000263.1 GCA_010672165.1 Spirulina sp. SIO3F2
TTTTAATCTGAGATTCACGACATTCTGCTCACCACTTTTGTATAGCAGTGGTCGATAATGTTAGGACATCGTGTAGGATGGGCATCGCCCACCAGCCGAGGATTTCAATGATCTAAAAATGTCCTAACCGCTTTAAGTCTTGCTGTATTTTATCTCTTCTGGGTCTGAGGTTATAAGAAACGCTAATGTTCTAGAAAGTCAGGGGTTTCAGCGATCACAACTCTAATTGAGCCCCGAACTCAGACGACCCGTATGTTCTATTGGAATGAGCTTTGTTTTGTACCTTGGGTAATAGCAAGCATCGAAAATACCTTGTTATATTGAGGAGAGATCCATCTTGGAAATTTTCGTTTGCTAAAGTTTATCGAGTTTATCAAGATTTATTGATGTTTTTGAATCTACTTAAAGATTTGGATCTTTATTGAAGTCATGGTCAAAACACGGAGAGTATCCTGGTGTAAGTTTGAAACTATGTATTAGTGTACTGACCCTCTCGTTACTGTTCCTATCCCACTGTTGCTATTATGCAGTCTTTGTCTAACAAATCCCGTCGCTCCATCGGTTCAAGCTTACTGATTTATATTCTGGGGAGTGCCTTCCTTGGTTTAAGTGGTATGGCATATATCTTCTATGGGGTTTTAGAGTCCCGTGCCCAAGAAGAAATCCAGGGTCAACTGAGCACTGAAGTTGCATTGATCGAAGGCGAAATCACCCAAGCCCAACAAACTGTTCTCGATCTTGCTGCAACTGCAAAAACCCTTCAGTCTTTGGGGGTGCAAGATTCTGAGACGTACAAAACCATTGTTCTAAACCTGTTTAAGCAACGGTCTGAATTAACCTTAGCGCTGGGTTTTGGCCAAGCGCCAGCCCTATTTACCCCGGATGACCTTGCTCATTGGCCCTACGTGTTCCTTGATGAAGGTACCCCTGATCAGATTGGCGAGCAATTCCCTGCCCCCGATCAACAATTTCGTTATGTCGATGTTTGCGAAGTTGATGACTGCGTTAATACTGACTATTGGCAGTTGCCTATGGCACAGCCCGAAGAACTCCTGTGGCTAGAACCCTATGAATGGTCAGGCATCACCATGACCACAGCGGGTTTATCGATGTTTTCACCTGAGGGAGATTTGCTGGGCGTTGTGGGTTTGGATATGAACGTCACCGCCCTGAGTGAAGAGCTGCAAGCACCAGACAGTTGGGGTGAAGGATATTTTGCTATTTTGAGTGAGGCCGGTAATCTGTTAGCCTATCCGCCTGATCCAGAACAAGCCAAGGCCCTAGCCACCTATCAAGATTTCCCGGTGCTCAAAACCGCATGGGAGCAAATTGGCGATCGCAGCCAAGGTTTGTTTGTCAGCGATCGCCACTATTGGGCCTACCAACGCATTGCAGGAACCAACTGGATTATGTTGGCAGCCGTGCCCCAATCTGTCGTTCTGGGGCCGGTGCTGACCATCACATTGGGGAGTGCTTTGGGGGCAGGATTGTTGCTGGCTTTGGTCGTTCTTCTGTTTGTGCGGCGCTTAAATCTACGGCTTAAACCCATTCTGGACGAATGCCAGACAGTCATTGGTCAGGATACCGTTGCGACCCCCATTGCAGACCTTAAACTACCTGCTAATGCCGATGAGCTTGATATTCTCAACGCCTCCTTCACCGAAATGACCCGTCAATTGAAAGCGTCATTTGCGGAACTCGAAGCACGGGTTAAAGAGCGAACCCAAGAACTCCAAGTGGCGAAGGAAGTTGCCGATGCTGCCAATGAAGCCAAGAGTGACTTTTTGGCCAATATGAGTCATGAATTGCGTACGCCGCTCAATGGCATTATGGGCTATGCCCAAACCCTGCAACGGGGTGCAAATCTGACGTCTAAGGATCTTGATGGGTTACAGATTATTTACCAATGTGGGGATCATCTCCTGACCCTGATCAACGATATTTTAGATATTGCCAAAATCGAGGCGGGTAAGTTTGAGCTGGTTCCTGCGCCGTGCCATTTACCCTCTTGCATTCAAGGTGTGGTCGAAATGTGTCAGATGCGGGCGCAGGCCAAAAACTTAACGTTGGCCTATGACCCCCCTGATAATTTGCCGCTGGGGATCAAGACTGATGAAAAACGCTTACGCCAGGTGTTAATTAATTTGTTGGGAAATGCGATTAAATTTACCCATACTGGTCAAGTCACATTGCGTGTTGCTGTGCCGGAATCCACCACAGCCCCAGCCGATGATCCAGAGCAGATTGGTCTGTGCTTTGCAATAGCAGATACAGGGGTGGGCATTGCCCCCGAAGATTTAGCCAACATCTTTTTGCCGTTTGAGCAAACGGGCGAAGCCAATGCCAAGGCAGAGGGCACGGGGCTCGGACTCGCGATTAGCCAGACCATCGTTAATGCCATGGGGGGTCAACTCGCCGTGGAGAGTCAGTTGGGGGTGGGAACAACGTTTTCATTTGAGGTGACCTGCCCGATTGAGCATGAATTGCGCCAAGTGAAATCATTTAATGAAGTGGGGCAAGTGGTGGGTTATGAAGGGGAGCCCAAGACGATTTTGATTGTTGACGATCGCTGGGAAAATCGCTCTGTGATTGTAAATCTCCTTGAACCCCTGGGCTTTACAGTACTTGAAGCTGAAAATGGGGCGATTGGTTTAGAGACTGCGATCGCGCACCAGCCCAATCTCATCATTACAGATCTGGCCATGCCCGTGATGACTGGGGAAGAATTCATTAAGCAAGTTCGTCAAAACCAATCCCCCATCCAAACCCTTCCCTTGATTGTCTCCTCCGCTAGTGTCTCAGCGAGCGATCGTCAAAAAAGTCTCCAGTTTGGGGCAGATATGTTCCTTGCCAAGCCGGTAGAAGGCATTGCCTTATTTGCTTGTCTGCAAAAGTATCTGAAACTCACCTGGCAATACAGCACGGCTGAAACCACACCCAGCACTATTCCAGAGCAAACTGCATCTCTAGAGATTCCCCCCGCCAAATTGCTGCATAAACTCTACCATGCGGCTCAAGAAGGCTATATTGAAGGGATAAAAGCTGAAAGTCGTCAGCTTCAAGTCAATCATCCAGAATACAGTCTATTTGCTGAGCATGTGTTGGCCCTAGCAGAAGATCTAGATGATCAAGGTATTCTTCAACTCATTCAGTCCCATATCTAGTGCTTTGCAAGGAAAATTATGATGGATCAAATTGAGCAAACCCATGTTGGTGATGTTCTGGTTGTTGATGATAATCCAACTAACCTAAAGGTGCTCTTAAATGTTCTAGAAAGTGAAAAACTACGCGTCAAAATTGCGAAGAGTGGGGAAGATGCACTGAAGAAATTACAACGGAGTCTACCGGATGTGATTTTGTTAGATATTCAAATGCCAGGGGGAATTGATGGGTTTGAAACCTGTCGCCAGATCAAGGCTAACCCAACAACAGAATCGATTCCTGTGATTTTTATGACGGCTTTGCACGAGTTAGAAAACAAAGTTCAAGGGTTGAAACTTGGAGCCGTTGATTATATTACGAAGCCGTTTCAACAAGAGGAGGTTGTAGCCCGGATCGATGTCCATTTACGATTGCGCAAAGCCCAACTCCAATTACTGCAAGCCTCCCGGCAGGCAGCAGTGGGTCAATTGGCGGCTGGAATTGCCCATGAAATCAATAATCCAGTGAATTTCATTTACGGTAATTTGCAGCATACGCAGGACTATATTGAGTATTTATTTAAAGTCATTGAAAGCTATGAAAATATTGATGGGCAAGTTCCAGAAGCACAGCTCGAACATAAGGTAGATGGGGATGAGCTAAGCCTTGAATTTATTCGTCAAGATGTGCCCCAAATGCTCCAGTCTATGCTCAACGGCACCCAACGAATTCGCAGCCTTGTTCTCTCGCTCCAGAATTTCTCACGGCTCAATGAATCAGAATGGAAAATGACCCAGGTGAGTGAGGGGATTGAAAGTAGCTTAGTGTTGTTGAGCGATCGCCTCCGTCCTCAAACTTCAACGATACCTGAGATTCAAGTTATTAAAAATTATGCTTCAATCCCTCTGGTTTCTGGTTATCCTGCCCTACTCAATGAGGCGATTATGCATTTGATGCTGAATGCAATCGACGCCCTTGAAGCGAAACTCATTCAACCGGAAGCGATCGCCTCTAGCTTCCAACCCCAACTGACGTTGACCACTCAACTGAGCTCTGATGAACAGTCTGTCCTGATCACAGTACAAGACAATGGTGTGGGCATTCCCCTATCTGTGCAGACGCAGATGTTTGATCAGTTCTACACCACTAAAGGACAGGGTCAAGGCATCGGCTTGGGTTTACCCATTTGCCAACAAATTGTGGAGCAAAAACATCAGGGTAAATTAACCTACCATTCCGAGCCGGGTGTGGGTAGTCAATTCACCATTCAGCTTCCCTGTGGGAAATAATCAAAATCACCATATGAGTTCCTGGATTTGTCATATCACCAGCCAAGCTGCTTGGCAGGCTGCACAAGAACAAGGGATTTATCACCATCCTTCATTAGCAGACGAAGGCTTTATCCATTGCTCTTACCCCGAACAAGTCGCCGCTACTGCCCAACGCTTTTTTCAGGGGCAAACGGGGCTGGTGTTGCTCTGGATTGGGTGCGATCGCCTCACCGTTCGTTTGCAAGTTGACCCTGTGCCCGGTCATGGTACGTTTCCCCATCTTTATGGGCCAATGAATCTGGATGCGGTGCAACGTGTGGATGATTTGGTGACCGATGCTCAGGGTCAATTTATTGTGGCATCACCGCCCCTTGGTCTGAGTAACGAGTAGCGAGTAACAAGCAAGTTTAACCCCTTTAACTTTTATCCTGCCTTGTTTTCTTCTCCATTCTCTGAAACATCTATTCCCCCCTGACTCACCAACGCTAACGCTGCCAAACGCTCAGCAGTTTGGGCTGCTTGAATTCGCTGGGCGATCGCGCTTTGTTGTTGCTGGCGTTTGTGGGCGATCGTCCAGGATAGAGTGCTTGAAATCACCACCAGGCTAAAGAACATCGCCGTAAAAATTTCCCAGACGGCGGCTAGGCGGGCCGCGATCGACACCGGATAAATATCACCATAGCCCACCGTAGAAAAGGTCACCAGCGAAAAATAGATTGCCAAAAAACCTGGTTCTAGACCCCCAAAGTTGCTGGGATCTTGGCGTACTAGTTCAGTGTAGAGGTTGGCAAACCCCAAGATAATGGTGATAAAGCCCAAGACCAACAGGCCCAGCACCAACCGAAAGTGATTGAGCGAGGGGATAAATTGATAGTCTTTAATAACTTGGCCACCTTGACGGTATTGAATTTCTTGATCAATGCCCGCGCCTTGAAACAGCTCTGAAACCAACACGATGATCAGGGCAAATCCCAGCCCAATCACTAGCAGTGCCACGAGAAAACGCCCCAACACCAAAGGCTGAGGGAGCAACGGCACAAAACAATTCCATAGAGCATAGCCCAGCAAGCTTAGGGCAGCCAAACTTAACCATTGACGGGCAATACTGATGCGTTGATAGCGAGGATAGCTTAAGACTTTAGGCTCAATCGCGTCGAGTGATACTGGGTTATGCAGCTTGTGCACCACAGCAGCGGCGATCGCCTCGATCACATCAGGGGAAGGCGTTAGCTCAGATCGGGGGGCATCCAATGGCTCAGGGATCATTGCAGCAAAGACGAGCGTATCGATAAGCGAGAGAGTTGTGGGCGTGGTTTCTGTGCCCCTACCTACTGAGTAAAACAACAATTGTAGAGGTTGGGCCTCCCGATTCAGATAACCCAGATGATTTTGCTTAAGATTCTATCCCCAGATATTTTCTAAAAGCTCAATGACAAGCGATTAAACGGAAAAAAGCGCACCGCTGTGCGACCAATAATCTTGGCTTCGGGAACGACGCCCCAAACATGAGAATCACAGGACTCATTACGATTATCCCCCAGCACTAAATAGCTCCCCTCTTCCACTGTCACCGGGCCAAAACTATATTTTGGTGCTTCTTCCAGGTAATCTTCCTCTAGGGGTTGGGTATTGATATAAACCGTGCCTTTGCGGACTTCAACCGTTTCACCGGGCAAACCGACGATACGTTTGATATAGGCATCTTTGATTGGGGTAGGGGGTGGATTGTGGGGCGTACATTTCACTGCCTCGTCAGGGGGGCGAAAGACGACAATATCTCCTCGCTGGGGCTGACCAAAGCGATAACTGAGTTTTTCGATCATTAAGCGATCGCCCACCTCCAGCGTTGGTACCATCGAGCGGGAGGGAATATAACGGGCTTCGGCAATAAAGGTACGGATTACAATGGCAAAGAATACGCTCATGCCAATGACACTCGCGGTCTCTTGCCAAACATTTGTCTCTTTTTTGTCTTTTTGCGCCATGTTCTGGTTTATTGCCTACTGAATTCGAAGCTGATGCAATCCTAGATTAAAAATTAAGGCTGAATGTTGCCTGACTTTCCTGTCCTCTATTGAGGATAGGCGGGAATTGGGGGTTTGGGTATTGACCCCTTAAGATGACTGCTCCCATTGTCAAAGAACCTTCAGAATTAGCTTTGGCCATTGTGACAAATAACCTAGGGGGACTGGGAGGTTTGTTGCTCATAAAAATCGATGATGGCACTGCGTTGGACTCGCATTAGGAGGTAGGGAGCTTGCTGAGCCAGGATTTCGTAGTCTGGAGGGTCAAGCTGCCAATCTTGGATCAGCTTGGGATGACCGATTACCAGTAAACGGGGTTGGCTCTGAAGTTTCTCGGGTTGTTGGCTGATATCCCCTGAACTATCGCCTTGATCAAAGTAATATTGCACCCGATCGCGGCTATAGAACACCACACTGGGTTTTTGGAAACCCACCATGATCACTTCTTCAGCAGGCTGCCTTGCCTCAGGTATTAGTCTTGCAATTGTACGCAACGGTAATTGTCGTTGAGCATCTAACAAAAAGAACGCAGGCGTGAGGGTAAAGCTCACAAACAACACCATCATGATTAGGTTGGAGAGCGCAATCCAGCGCCAAGTTGCTCGTCGTAACAGTAATAGAGCGATCGCAACTGCACCCAAACCCCAAATCACTGCACCAATTTCCGTAAGCCAAGATTGATCTAGCGCCGCCTTCATCATGGGAGCCGCATCATCAGGGCCCAATAAATTGGGGACGATAAAGATCGCGATCGCCATCAGCGTGAGCAAAACGAGGGTGGCGATCGCCGTGATCAACAGAGCGATCGCATGGCGACAGCGCTGCCGAGGTATGAGGTTCGCAGTTTGGGTCAATTCATGGCTCCAGAGCAGGGCAACCAAGATTGCTGCTGCGGGCAGTAATGGGATCGTGTAGCTGGGAAGCTTGGTCACTGCCACAGTAAAAAAGCCAAAGATAACCAGAAACCACACCAGAGCAAACAAACCCAAGTGAGCCGATCGCGGCTGGTCTTGCCATCGTCGCCATCGCCATGGCCGCAGCCGCGCCAGCGCTAAGGGCAACGACACCGACCAGGGTGCAAACCCCACCAAAATTACCAAAAAGTAAAAATACCAAGGTGCTGCATGGCCATTGACGACCTCTGTGAAGCGCTCAACATTGTGGTAGCCAAAAAAGCTATCGATATAGGCCTGACCATTGGCTTGGATCACCAGCACATACCAAGGCACGGTCAGCACAGCAAAAATTCCCAACCCCGTCCAGACTTTCGCCTCTTGCCAGAGGCGACGCAAGCGCCCTAAGTATAACGAGAACGCGATAATGACCAGTCCAGGTAAAACAATCCCCACCGGGCCTTTGGTAAGCACCGCCAACGCCAGCAGCACATAAAAACCGAGATACCAACGGTTGGGCCAAATTTGGGGGATTGGCTGCCCTTCGCTCTGGACATAGCCCCAAAAAAAGCAAAGCAGCGCCCCGCACAAGCAGGCACAGAGCAACATATCGGAGACGCCGGTTCTGGCCCAGACGATCATCTGGATATTTAAGGCTAGGGCTGCCGCTCCCAAGCCAGCCGAGAGCCAGCGTTGGCGAGTCGTACGAGGACTGATTTGGGTTTCGGGTTGGGCGGAGATGGGGCTCGCAAAACCAAATTTTTGGAGCGTTAGGAAGACACCCACCGTAATGGCAGTAGCAGAGAGAGCAGAAGCAGCACGGGCAGTCCATTCATTGACGCCCCCGGCGAGATAGGCGATCGCGGTCAGCCAATAGACCAGTGGCGGTTTATCAAAACGTGTCACACCATTAAAGTAAGGCGTCACCCAGTCTCCGGTCACGGTCATCTGGCGAGAGGCTTCGGCAAAGAGGGGTTCCGTCTCATCCACCAGGCCGATGCTACCGAGAAACAGCCAAAAGGCGAGGCCGCAGATGACGGTTAAGCCCGCGATCGCGAGCCAGCGATTATACCCTGGAAACTGCTCAAAGTTCTGCCATCCCCAAGTGGGTTGCGGTTGCTCTCTCACGCTGATTTCACTGCCTGTCTCAAAATGACGATGATCTTAGCAGTTCGGCGTTTATCGCTGTTAGTTTATTGGTTCTATCTCAATAACAATGCTTCTGAATACAAAACACCAACGGATCACGTTCAATTCATTCCCTGTTTGCCTGGGATTCCTGACGTTGCTCTCTACCCTGTTTGCCTCAGGATGTTATATGGATGGCCCTTCTGTGACGTTACCCAATGGATACATTGCCAGTGAGTCATATATTGGCCGTTCCGATGGTAGGGCATTGCTGGGTGATATCACTGAAGTGGGTATGAGTAACCAAATTGTGTTTGGGG
>JAAHHN010000264.1 GCA_010672165.1 Spirulina sp. SIO3F2
ACTGCCATCTGATTTTGTAGGTAAGCACGGGAATAGAGACCCGAATCCATCCGATCTTCGCTGGGTGTGAACCAGGTCAAGCCACCCGCGCGACCGCGAGGGATGATGCTAATTTTTTGTACCGGATCGTAATCGGGCATCAGCGCACCCACCAGAGCGTGACCGGCTTCGTGGTAAGCCACTAGGGTCTTGCGCTTGTCGCTCATCACGCGATCCTTTTTCTCAGGGCCGGCGAGGACGCGATCGATCGCGTCATTAACCTCATCCATTGAAATCTCGGTCAGGTTGCGACGGGCTGCCAGAATGGCGGCTTCGTTAAGCAGATTGGAGAGATCTGCACCGGTGAAACCCGGGGTTCGACGGGCAATTTTGTCGAGGTTGACATCCTTGCTAAGGGTCTTCCCCCGAGCATGAACATGGAGGATTTCTTGACGGCCGGCATAATCAGGGCGATCGACCACCACCTGACGGTCAAAGCGACCCGGACGCAAAAGCGCAGCATCCAGCACATCGGGACGGTTGGTGGCAGCAATGATGATAATGCCCGTGTTGCCCTCAAAGCCATCCATTTCGGTCAGGAGCTGGTTCAGGGTTTGCTCACGCTCGTCGTTACCACCGCCAAGACCGGCACCCCGGCTGCGACCCACCGCGTCAATCTCATCAATAAAGACAATACAGGGGGCATTAGCTTTGGCTTGTTCAAAGAGGTCACGAACACGAGATGCACCGACACCCACAAACATTTCAACGAACTCAGAACCGGAAATGCTAAAGAAGGGAACACCAGCCTCACCCGCTACCGCACGAGCCAAGAGGGTTTTACCCGTTCCCGGTGGCCCCACAAGCAATACCCCTTTGGGGATTTTTGCGCCAATTGCGGTGAAGCGATCGGCATTTTTCAGGAAGTCCACTACTTCCGTCAGTTCAAGCTTGGCTTGCTCAATTCCCGCTACATCCCCGAAGGTAACTTGGGTTTGGGGTTCCATTTGGACTCGTGCTTTTGATTTGCCGAAGTTCATCGCCTGAGAACCGGGGCCATTGGAAGCGCGACGCAGCAAGAAAAATAATCCCACGAGGAGCAACGCAGGTACCAAGAGGCTGCTAAGGATGCGGAACCAAAAGCCATCGTCCTTAGGCTGTTGAACCGCAATATCCACATTATTTTCATTAAGGATGTTAACCAAGTCCTTATCATTGGGGAGGTTGACTAGGACTTGAGTGCCATCTTGCGAAGTCACCAACGCCTCGGACAGATCGCTGGAAAGCTTAACCGTCTCAATGTTGCCACTGGTGACTTCTTGCATAAAGCGGCTGTATTTCCAGGTTTCTTTTTTCTCGCGGGGACTGTCAAAAAAGGCTGACCCGAGGGCTAGCACGACAATGACGAGCAAGACATACAGTCCGGCATTACGCCATTTTTTGTTCTTACTGTTGCTCACGCGTTTGAACTCCTAACGAAAATCGCAATAAAGGGGAATGAGGACGAACATATTAAAGTCGGATCATTATATTAACCAATGTTAACGTTTCTCAGGAAGACTTGACTAGAGGCGATCGCATTTGCTTATCTACTTTGATCTAGGGTGCGTCGTTAGTTAACACCAGAAGTCTTATGGGATAAGGGATAGAGCGCCCAACCTGAAAAAGCAGAAAAGGGGCTGTAAGTCATTCACAGCAAGCGTTTGAAATCTAACTGATGACAGCCCTGAGGTAGATCTTTTGAACTTATTTTGCGCTGGATTATGCTGATCTCCATCCCCGATCGCTACATCAATTTCCTCCCTGACTTTGGCTTTAAGTGGGTGTTTGGTTCTGAAGCCAACAAGCAATTGGCGATCACGTTTCTCGCGCCTTAGCTGAATTCAAGATCGGACACTGTTTTAACCGATGGACTACTATTTTGAAGAACAATACGTTAGTCTTTGCTTTTGACCTGATTTTTCACTCTCTCAGTCTGTCTTTAGTCATGCTCTTAACAAGATAACGATAGGGTTTAGCTTATCAATCAACTCGTACAAATCCACCTGACAACCCTCGCTCCGGATCGCGCAAGCGAATCTCTGGATGGGTTAATTCATGGGTGCAAGGAATTTCTGCCCCCCAACAAAGTTCCATAACGTCAGGAATTGTCTTCAAATAATCCACATCATGCGATGTTTCTAATGTGAAACCTTCAGTTTTATAAGTTTCACTTAAAGTAGGTGGCAACCACGGCTGCCAAACCCACGGATAATGCGATCGTGTCACATCATAATCTCGCAGCGGCGTAATGAAACAGAGGCAAAAGAGCAAACCAAAAAGATGTGCAAGACGTTCGTTTTTAGGGTGCTGCAACAGCCAATAGCCCCAACCTGCTAAACCGATGGTGAGTAGCGTCACCATTGTCAAAGAAACTGATGTCCCCCACCAGCTATTTGCTCCGGCTGAAACAGCGAGGATACTAATCCAAAATGCTTGAAGGGAACGGGCACAGCTTTGGCTAAGATAGAGCGTAGGGAGTAAACAAGCATATCCCACACAAAAACGCCAGGATGGTGCAGAATATACGGTGTAAATGATGCCAAATACTGCAACGCCAACCAAGTAATACTTCCCTTTGAGTTCCAGCGATCGCGGAGATTTGAGGAGAACCCCTAGCAAAATAACTGACGCAATCAGTAATAGCAGTAACGGCTTCTCAATTTGAACCCAGGGTAAAATCCATTCCCCTAAGCCTGGATTATCAGGAATTTCCCATGGAAAATACCATTGATTCCATTCTCGAATAAAATCTTGATATTCACTAGCTCGCTCTTTCCCCACTGCCCAAGACCAGTTAAAACAAAAGGTTGAGAGGGGATAGAGTAAACAACCCGATGCTAGGGCATTGAAGGTCAAGAATGGCGAGAGTGTTACAACGGAAATGGTAGGGATTTGCCAGAGTGCTTTGAATTTATTTTCAGAAGAAAAAAAATAAAAAAACGCTGCCATCAGCATTAAGGGCATGGCACTCAGACGCACCATCGTGGTTAATACACTAAAAATCAGAATCAACCGTGCGCCTTTGTTTTTATGTTGGGGTGAATTCCCGGAAAAATGCAATAACAACCACGTGCAAACAATACACATAAAAATCATCGGTTGATCATGGCTCGATGACAGCGGCAGTGTCAGCTTGAGGGACGTGGGGATGGTGAGAAAAAGACCCACCGCGGCAAACCAATCGGTCTTCTGTTCGGTGTGCTGAATAATACGTCGCAGGTGCAGACCTAGCTGAGAGATTCCCAGGAGATAAGCAAAGCCACCAGTAACGGAACAAATGCGCTCGGTCAAAGCGCCATGATTTAACGGGGAAACCAACGCAAACCAAGAAGAATTGGTGCTGAAGCGATTATGAATTAGGGCTAAACCTGGAACTGTTCCATGTTGTGAGAACCAACTGATAGCTTGATAATGATAGAGTCCAGTATCTGACCAATAGACGGTTTGAGAGCCAAGGAAAGCGATCGCCACCGCCAGCCCTACCATAATCCCTTTCCACAGGGTTCCCAATTCAGCGATCGCCCCCACCATTTCTCTGGCATCCCGCCGAGTTTCTGGCCGTAGCCATGCCAAAATCAAACTCAGCCCCACAACCGTCGCTCCCACCCCAGCCGATAGGGGCACAACCAGCGAGATAGTCAGCATCAACGCCGCCAAACTCAACGCCCCCAGCCAGGTTGCAACAATAGCACGATCGCCCAGACGCTCTAAGCAGTGCAAACGTAGGCCATACAACAGCCCTGTCCCAATTGTCCAGAGACTGACACCAGCCAAGAACCAGGTGATGAGTAGAAAAAGCATAGTGGTGAGCGGGCTTTGATTCAGAAAGAGTGAGGACTATCGTTAAAACAACGGATCGCGGAACTCTGGCCACTTCAGTTCTAAATCCATGCCAATCTCAAACATCCGTTGCCAGGGCAAAGCAATCGCCAAGCGACTCACTTCAACATCAGTGAAAGAATTCCGCAATTGGGCGCGAAATTCAACGAGCAGTCGTCGGGCGATTTCATCTGCAACCTGTTGATCGTGCCCCTGAAAATCGTAATACGACGCGCCGATGGTAGGGAGATAGGTGTGGATGATGTCTTGACGCACAATCGCTTGATAGAGCCAATCTTCGAGCAAATGGTAAATCACGGTGTGGGTGATCGCGCGAGAGTTGGACTGGTTGGCGGCGAGGATAGCGGCTCCCAAGATGGAGCCGATGGTGTTGCAGCAGGTATTCCAACCGCCATAGGCAACAATTTCAGTCAAAATCTGGGCGTCATCAAGGAGATGAATCAGTTCAGTCTCGCCACCGTTGGCAAAGGCGACATCTGCGATCGCTACCTCTGGCCCTTCAATTGCAAATTTTTTAATTTGCTCGACAAACCCATTCAGATTTCGGTAACTGTTGTAGGTAATGTCTTTTTTGTCCTGATCCCAGGCTTCTTGCATCACCTGACCCGCCGTATTGATCGCCAAGACTAGATCCGCCTCCTGTGGACTGTGAACCATCTGTGCGCCAGCAGCGAGAATATGCGCTTTTACACTTTCACCCAAGGGACGGTCTTCATATAAGGGCACAATCTGCTCAGAACAAACGGAACTATAGAGAACATAAACCTTGCGCCGTTGATGTTGATAATCGCCATAATATCCATCAGCGCGGGCAAGTAGCGTACACCCCACTTCGTCTGCGCCAGGATACAGATGGATTTTGGATTGGAGGCGATCGACTCGAATTTGTTGCACAATCACCTGTTGATCCAGGGCAGTAAAGCCGTAGCGGGCACAATCATCTTGGGGAATGGCAAGAAAGTCAATCACGCCAGATTTGACGAGAGCGATCGCAGCTTTATTCACTTCTAAATTCTTGGCCCGGCGATCGCGGTAATCCGTTAAATATTCAACAGGTAAGGTTTTGTCAATCTGAGCTAATTGGCTCTGCTCGGCATCCGTTAACCCAACCCGTTGTTTTTTATCCGTCAGCCAACCCCAAGTAAAAATTTCTTGGCCCCATTGTTCGTAATAGTCCGGTTCTTCCTCGCTACTGCTGTAGCGGGGAGTGCGCATAATCAAGTTGCTGGCAAGGATTTTAAGATTAGGTCGGCGTACTTTGAGTTCTCTGAGTATTTCTAAGCGTTGGAGTAAGGTCTCAACAGAATCATGATGCAGCCGTGAAGGGAGTAAGCCACCATAAACCAGCATCTCTAACGAGACGATCGCAATACTTGTATGGGATATTTGGTTGAGAAGCCATTGAGTGATTACATCAATTTGGGCTGCTTTTTTCTTTTGCCCTAAAAGTTCTTTGGATGGGGTATTAAGATCAAAATTCCACTGCAAACGGGCCAACATCTGAGGGTACAGCCAATTGCAGGGGCGTTCATCCAGAGGTAAATAAATCGTTGTCATTATCGATAATAGATCAGCTAAAAGTTTAGATGAACTGAATTAAAGTTAATCCTTATCATCATATCGAATCCGTTCTCTAAACTTTTGAATACGTATTCCTTCTCTCCTCGCAACTGCCCCAATAATAAAAGGGATCATAAATGAAGTCCAATACAATAAAGAAAGTTGAAAATAACGATTCAATTCTACAGAATGGGTATAGTGCCAAATTTGTGGTGCGATCCAAACAATCCAGATTGTAAATAAAACAAGGCTCTCTAAGGCAACTTTAATCACTTCACCCATTGTTACTCTGTGTTTCTTCGTCCCAAAGAGGAACGAAGATCCTAGCATTCCAATAAACATAACTCTGGTGGGATGCCCCATATTGAACCATCAACTCGCGGGACTGGGGAATTAGAACGAAATTCCCAATGAATTGCCAGACTGATTAGTAAACAAATCCATATTATCCATGAATCAAAGAATTGAGGTATACGTAATTTCATCAGACAGAACCAATCGTCAACTCAATGTATTTTCTCAAACTGTTAATCCTCCAATACACCTTGCAACGTCGTGATTAACTCCTCTGCGGTATAAGGCTTGAGCAAAAATCCCTTCACCCCCTCCTCAAATGCCACAGAAATTTTATCACTCACCTTCAAACCACTCGTCGCAACAATCTGGAGCTGAGGATTGATTTTGCGGAGAGTTTTGATCGCCATGATTCCCTCCATCTGGGGCATCATCATATCCATCAAAACCACCTTGACTCGTGCTTGATTTTGGACATAAGTGGCGATCGCTTCAATGCCATCTTCTGCCGTTACCACACGATAATTATAGGTCTCTAAGGTCTGCTGGGTAATCTCCCGAATCGGTGCTTCATCGTCAACCACTAAAACTAACTCTTGCTGACCCATCGGCAAATCCATCTCTTGTTCAGATGCTGTAGCTTGTAGTGTGCTTGCTGGGAGAAAAACACGCACTTGCGTACCGTGCCCCACTTCACTATAAATTTTCAAAAAACCACTATGTTTTTTTACAATCGTCATCGCAGTGGGTAAGCCCAAACCAGTACCTTGTTGAGACTCTTTGGTGGTAAAGAACGGTTCAAAAATCCGCTCTAAGAGCATCGGTGGAATTCCTGTTCCAGTATCAGAAATCGTGATCGCCAGATATTGACCCACCTCAGCTTCAAGATTCATCCGTGCATAACTCTCGTCAATTTCGAAATTACGAGCGAGAACTTCAAGCCTGCCCCCTGTGGGCATGGCATCTTTAGCATTAACACAAAGATTCATCAGGACTTGATAGAGCTGTGTCGTATCGCCATAGGTTGTCCACAGATCCGGGGCAATATTTACACTCAATTCAATATTAGGCGGAAATGTCTCACGCAAAATGCGCTGAATATCTAGAATAATCGGACGAATTTGAACAACGGTATTTTTGCTTTCCATGCCCCGTGCAAAGGTAAGGATCTGTTTAACCAACTCGCCCCCCCGGCGGGCATTGATTTGCAACAGTTCAAACAGTTGTTGAATTTGCTCGTCCGCGGTCGGTATTTTAAGGGGAAGAAGCTGGGCAATCGAGAGGATGGGGGCCAAGATGTTATTGAGATCATGGGCAATGCCACCTGCCAATGTGCCAATACTTTCCAGACGTTGAATGCGCAAAAACTGGGTTTCGAGTTGTTTCTTTTCCGTGATATTGGTATTGACAATCAGAATTGATTTCAATTGGCCGTCAGCGTCTCTCACCACTGTCCAACGGCTGGCCACAATCAGCCGCTGCTGCCCCTTTGTCGCCTGATGCAGTTCTCCTTGCCATTGGCCTTGGTTGAGTAGGTGGGTTTGAATTTGTTCAAACTCAGCTTGTGTGGCGTTGGGAGACAGGAGCGATCGCCCATTCTGACCCAAGGCTTCAGTGGCTGACCAGCCATACAGTTCCTCAGCTCCCCGGTTCCAAAACAGAATCTGTCCGACCAGATCGCACACCAAAATGGCATCGGTGGCCACATTGAGCAGGGCAGCCTGCTCTCGGATTTTTGCTTCATCTTGCTTGCGGGCGGTGATGTCACGGGCTGCCGCATAGAGCAAGGGTAATTCCGGATCAGGTGTCGCCGTCCACAATAACCATTTGTAAGAGCCATCTTGGCAGCGATAGCGGTTTTCAAACGCGATCGTTTGTGCTCCTGCCGCCAATCTAGCAACCTCCGCGAGGGTGGCATCGTGGTCATCTGGATGGACAAACTCTAAAAAGGGAGCTGCCAATAATTCTTCAGTGGTAAAACCAAGAATCGTTTCAAAGGCAGGGTTGAGTCGCTTAAAGTAGCCATCGAGTCCCGCAACACAGAGCATGTCCAAGGACAGTGCAAACAGCTGTTCACGATCCTGGGCAGTGGGGCGATGGGGATTAACGACCATAGACGCGGGGCAGAGCCATCAGCGTAACCGCATCAAATACCCACAACGATGCTCTCCATCTTTAAGCCAATGAGTCCGCTCCACCACGCAATCGGGCAGAATTGCAGCAAACATGTCTAGCTCATGGTCACAGACCGTTGGGAAGGATTCAGCAACTTCTGCGATCGCGCAATTATGCTCTGCAAAAATATATTGCTCTCCAGAGTGCTCCGCTTCGGACTCCACCGGATGCAACTCCGTGACATAGCCTTCAGTTTGACGAATTTCGACCAGTTTATCCAAGCGATCGCGCAATGAGCCAGACCCGAGGCGATCGCGGTAAGCTGAAGCCTTACGTTGCCACTGCTTGCGGAGCACCACACTCAACTGCTCTTCTCCCACTGTTTCAACGAGGGTATCCATAAACGCCACCGTAAACTCACCATAGCGGTGGGGAAACTGCTCGCGTCCAGCCCGACTAAGGGAATACTGATGCTGGGGGCGTCCCATTCCTTGCTGCACCGCTTCATGGTGGATCAGACCTGCTGTTTCTAAGTCTTTAAGGTGTCTGCGGATTGCCTGAGGACTGATCGTTAAGCTCTTGGCTAGAGCATGGGCAGTGGTTGGCCCCTGCTTCAGCAGACACTGCAAAATATCTTGTTTGGTGGAGGCGTGCTGCGTCGTCATGTAAAAAAGAACCCCAGACTTTCAGACAACATCGCTTTGACAACATCTTTGTTGTTAATGTAGCCTATTGGTAATTAAACAACCAACTTGTTGTTTTAGTCTCAAACCCTGTTGATCTCAGCCCCTGACTGAAGTATCATACCCTGCTCATCCACCACTTTTATCGTCTCCCAGTGGCGGAGTCCTGTTTAAGCCTATGAGTGCGACCACTGTTCAAA
>JAAHHN010000265.1 GCA_010672165.1 Spirulina sp. SIO3F2
GGACGGGTTCGCTTCTTTTTCGGTAACAGTGGCTCTATGATTTCCCACTCCCGATCTATCAAACTACTGCTATATGCCATTTTGGGCTTATTTTACCCTCTTCTTAGATCCCAAATGGATTCTATACCACGTCCCTGCCCCCACCAACAGCCCAATCAACGTCAACGCCACCAAAATCGGCACCACATTCCCCTGACGCAACGCTTGCAAACCCGCCCCCATCATCACAAAGGGTAAAATCCCAGGCACAGTGCCGATCGCAGTACCGAGCAAATAATCACGAGGTCGAATCGAAGTTAAACCGGCCGCAAAATTGACGATTCCATAAGGAATAATCGGCAATAAACGAATTGCAGACATATAAAAAAGTCCGCCCTGGCGCACCTCCGCATCAAAGGACTCCCAGCGCCCCTGGAGCCGTTGGGCAATCCACTCCCGCCCCATCGTACGTGTAAAGGCAAACGCCACGATCGCCGCGATCAACGCTGCCACTGTCGTCCAGACTGTGCCCCACCAGACTCCAAAAATCACCCCACCACTGAGGTTCAATGGCGTTGAAGGCAAAATCAGTAGCGTACCGATGGTGTAGAACAGGATATACAGCAGCGGTGCCCAAATCCCCGCCCGCTCTAGCACCGCTTCAATCTGCGTCGGCTCAATCCCTCCCAATAGATAGACCCCTCCAGCCGTTGCCACCACGCAAAACACAAACAGCAAAATTAGGTTCCGTTTAGCTTTCAAATGAGTTCTCCTGGGGTTTTGTTCTCTGGAGGAGCGATCGCGTCAAGTAGCCAGTATAGCGGTGGGATGTCCAATCGCTGCTCCAGATTCGATAAAATGGGGGCGCAGCTCAGGATAGCGCCGATGGTCAATGCCTTGCGGGAGAGTCTCGAACTCGCCACTGATGAAGAACTTCACCAACTTACCCATATCCTCTTTTGCCGTCGGTTTAACCCCCTGGATTATCTACATGGTGCGGATGAATCTGAGGTGCAAGCTTGCGATCGCGCGACTCAGATTGATCGAGTCGAGCAGCGGTTTCGTTTTTTAGCCGCTGATGGCTTAACGGTGTTACGGGGTCGCTCTCAGCAGGTGAGCTATCATGACGTGCTGCTCCGGGTCTGTCGGTTCCTCAAAATTCCCCACCAGGCTCAGATGGATGTGATTGAGCTAGAGTCAGAAATTTTCTTAAACCTGATGGGGCGAGCTTGGCAAAAGTTGCCCCAGCCCCAAAAGCGCTCATTAACGATACGGATTCAAGGAGCATTAAAGCGTTCTAATTTTGCCCAACCCCTGCCGGGGGCACTGCTGCATAATCCTGTGCCCTTTATGCTCAAAAGTAGTGGAGTTCTCGCCCTAACAACAGTGGTGCGATCGCTGGTGCTGCGACAAATTGCCCAACAGTTCACGGTGCATCTGGCGCAATATCAACTGGCGAAGGCCGCGATCGCGGGTGGTGGCGTAGTGGCAACAACCCATCTTCAGAAACAGGTGGCGCTTTATACAGCGAAGCGGGGCTTGGCACTTGCGGCGGCCCGTCAGGGGGCAGTGCGGACAATGTTTGCTTTTCTCGGCCCACTTCTATGGGGAAGTTTGGCCGTGGATTTGGGCTGGCGGGCGATCGCCACCAATTACAGTCGGATCATTCCCACGATCTTTATGTTGGCGCAAATTCGCTTGACACGGACAGAGGTATGGGTTGAAGAGGTGGCTTAAGCCAAGCGGAATATCCACCAATTTCTGAAATTCTTATTTCTCCCAGAAACCCACCAGGGCAAACCGTTTGCGCTCCTCCCAATTCGCTCC
Source organism: Spirulina sp. SIO3F2 (assembly GCA_010672165.1). Classification (GTDB taxonomy): domain Bacteria; phylum Cyanobacteriota; class Cyanobacteriia; order Cyanobacteriales; family Spirulinaceae; genus SIO3F2. The sequence continues at coordinate 1,807 of JAAHHN010000265.1, forward strand.
AAACTCTGAACGCTGAATTCTGAACCCTGAACCCATCTGGTACACTAAACCCCGAATTCTTTTCACCCTCGTCGCCCATGAAAAGCCTTTGGAACCCCCAAGACGCTGCCCAATACACCACCGATCTCGACCTGCGAGTCTATACCTCTCGTCTGCTCGGTAGTGACCCCTCCCTGGTGCTCCACGGTGGCGGCAACACCTCAGTGAAAGTCAGCGAAACCAATCTGGTGGGTGAAACGGAAGAGCTGCTCTATGTTAAAGGCAGTGGCTGGGATCTCGCCACGATCGAAGCCCCCGGCTTTGCCCCTGTCCGCATGGCTCACTTGCTTAAGCTGGCCAAACTTGAGCAGCTCTCTGACCCCCAGATGGTCAACGAACTCAAGACCCAGATGACCCTGGCCAGCGCCCCTTCTCCTTCTGTGGAGACAATCCTCCACGCTACGCTGCCCTATAAGTATGTTGACCATACCCACGCTGACGCGGTTGTCACTGTCACTAATACGCCCAGCGGGCGAGAGCGGATTGAAGAGATTTATGGCGATCGCGTTGTGATTATTCCCTATGTGATGCCGGGCTTTGACCTAGCGCGAGTTTGTGCGGCTCAGTTTGCTGCTGAAGCTCACGCGGGCACAGTGGGCATGGTGCTGATGAATCACGGTATTTTCTCGTTTGGGGCCACGGCGCAGGAATCCTATGAGTTGATGATTGAGCTGGTCGGACTCGCTGAAGCTTATATTGAGAAACACCAAGCGCGGGTTAGCTTTGCAGACATCGAGCCATCGACCACCAGTATCCGCCAAGACTTGGCGCAGTTGCGTTGGGATGTGTCCCAGGCGGCAGGGCAGCCGATGATTGTGCAAAGCGATCGCACCCCCAAAACCCTCGGCTATATCCAACGGGAGGATCTGGCGGCGATCGCCCAGCAGGGCCCCGCCACCCCAGATCACGTTATCCGCACCAAGCGGATTCCCCTGATTGGTCGGGATGTGAATGCCTACACTCGTGATTACCAGAAGTATTTTGCGGCTCATGCCAGTGAGGCACAAACGATGCTTGACCCTGCACCCCGTGTGGTGCTCGACCCCGAGCTGGGCCTGTGCAGCATCGGCAAGAATGCCAAAGCTGCCCAAATTGTGGCCGATATCTACGATCACACAATCGATGTAATCACCACCGCTACCAACCTCGAAAGCTATCAAGCCCTGCCCCAAACGGATCTCTTTGAAGTGGAATATTGGGATTTGGAGCAAGCCAAGCTGCGTAAGGGGGGTAAAGCGCCGATGTTTACGGGCGAGATTGCCTTAGTCACCGGGGCTGCCTCGGGCATTGGTAAAGCTTGTGTGGATGAACTGTTAAAGCAGGGTGCGGCTGTTGTGGGGCTGGACATTAACCCTGCTATCACCACACTCTACAAGCGCCTCGATTTCCTGGGCATTCCCTGTGACGTCACTGATGATGCTGCCTTGGTTGAGGCTCTAGAGCAAGCTGTCCAGCACTTTGGGGGTTTGGATATGCTGGTGCTTAATGCAGGAATTTTTCCGGGAGGCTGCGCGATCGCATCCCTCGATACTGACACCTGGCGCAAGGTGATGGCGATTAACCTTGATGCTAATTTGGTGCTGATGCGTGAAGCCCATCCCCTGCTGAAGCTGGCCCCCAAAGGCGGCCGGGTCGTCGTGATTGGCTCCAAGAATGTGCCTGCACCGGGGCCAGGCGCAGCGGCTTACTCCGCTTCCAAAGCAGCGCTCAATCAATTGATGCGCGTAGCGGCATTGGAATGGGGTAAGGACAATATTCGGATTAATTCGGTTCATCCTAATGGGGTTTTTGATACTGCCCTCTGGACAGATGAGGTGCTTGCATCGCGGGCGGCACATTATGGTTTGAGCGTCCAAGATTACAAAACCAATAATCTGCTGAAAGTGGAAGTTACCAGCAAGGCGGTCGCCGAACTCACTGCCCAAATGTGTGGCCCCCTGTTTGCCCAAACGACAGCGGCCCAGGTGCCGATTGATGGGGGAAACGATCGGGTCGTTTAGGTTGGGGGGTTCATCACTTGTCCTGTACTGAGTAACCGACGACACGCTCTCGGTTTCACCATTACTCTACCCGACCATATGAGGGCATAGCACAAACTCAAGTCAGGCAAATTGTCATGCCATTCTTCTGTGTGTAAGCTTGCTTATAATAATCAGGGAACCTCGAAAAATTCAAATCCTGAGTCGAATCACAACGAATCCTCGACGTTTCGGCTCTCGAAAATCAGTAAAACTGCAATTAATAGACATTCCCTATCATTTGATAAGATTCCGATGTGTATATCTCGAAAGGCTTCATAATTCCTTACATCAGAAAACCTCTTCCGGTATTGTTTACAATTATTCCTCAATGAGGGTTGGGCTGGGTTTAGCTTTCCTGACTAGAGTCACTGTCCTGTCTCGCTTTCAGCGTTTCTTGGTTTACCTCTCTCTTTATTCTTTCCCCGAAGTGATAAAAGAGGGCTATGGTGAATTTGTGAAGATTGGATGAAACAGTAACAAGTTTAAGGGTAGAAACATCGCAAAACGAACAATTTGATTTTGAGACCCGGTTGTCAGGGGGCTAGCCCCCCGACATCTCCCGCTGAGGGGGAAATTGCCCCCTCAGACTTCTGCAATATCGGAGCCAGTATTCTTGACCCCACCAGTAATCATTCAAGATCTTGTAAGAGTTGCTGAGCTTGAACTCAGATTCTCAGTATGCTTCGGTCAGCTGACTTCGCAACATGGCTTTCTGCTCAGCGGAAAGCTCACGCCAATCCAGATCTAAAATCGCTCCTTCTAGCGCCCATAACAAATTAATTGATACTTTGGGATGCTGCGATCGAATCATTTCGTAGGCTGTGATTGACCCACATTGCTGTAAATCTGCCAACGTATAAATCTCAATTTCATAAAGCCATTGTCGAGAGACTGGGCCAATATTTCTGAGTTTCGTCATCCGCGATCGCCTCCTCGCGTCAAAGGATTCAGCTCCCTACTCGCTGAGTTTAATCGCAACCCGATAGAATGATGTCTGCTCTGTGCTGCGTAACCCATGACCCAAACCACCCAAACCCGTAAAGCAGATCATATCCGGATTTGCCTTGAAGACGATGTGCAGTTTCCCCAGCAAACCAGCGGCTTGGAGCGCTATCGCTTTACCCATGCGACGCTCCCTGAATTGGACTATGGCGAGGTTGAGTTGGGCACAACGTTTTTGGGTAAACCGCTGCAAGCGCCAATCCTGATTTCGTCGATGACTGGAGGCACAGAACAGGCACAACAGATTAACCAACGCCTAGCCGTAGCCGCTCAAGCGAATGGTTTAGCGATGGGCGTGGGTTCGCAGCGGGTGGCGATCGAGAAACCAGAAGTGTGGCCTAGCTTTCAGGTGCGATCGCTGGCTCCCGATATTCTGCTCTTTGCTAACCTGGGGGCGGTGCAGCTCAACTATACCTATGGCATTGACCAATGTCGTCGCGTGGTGGAGGGGCTTGAAGCCGATGCCCTGATTTTGCACATCAACCCCCTGCAAGAATGCATTCAACCCAACGGCGATCGCAACTTTGGTGGTTTATTGGCAAAGATCGCCACGATTTGCCAGCAACTCCCGGTTCCGGTTATTGCGAAAGAAGTGGGCAACGGCATTTCAGCGCGGATGGCTCAACAATTACGTGAAGTTGGGGTCAGCGCGATCGATGTGGCGGGGGCAGGCGGTACATCTTGGGCAAAGGTCGAAGCAGAACGGGCTGGCGATCCACTGCTGTATCGCCTCGGTCAAACCTTTGCTGATTGGGGCATTCCCACTGCTGAATGTGTCACGAGTATCCATGCCCTTGACCCAGCAATTCCCCTGATCGCTTCTGGAGGGATGCGCAATGGCCTAGAGGCCGCTAAAGCGATCGCCCTCGGGGCAGATGTAGCTGGGTTTGCTTTCCCGTTTTTGCAGGCCGCTACCAGTTCCCCGGAGGCAGTGCAGGCGTTAATTGATGTGTTGCGGGCGGAATTAACGACTACGCTCTTCTGCACTGGCTGCCGTACGCTCCAGGGTTTACGCCAAGCCCATATTCTCCAGAAAGTTTGAAAAGAGTCAAACCGTTTACACTTACAAATAAAGCGAGCGAGATCCCCCCAGCTACGCTGAACCCCTTAACAAAGAGGGTGTCCAATCCCTTAAATCACCATCAGAAAATTGCAGGAGCCCACTTATGTTCTTACAATGCCTCGAACCCACCAATGACATTTATCAGGGTCATTTTGGCCCGTTTTCCATTACCAAAAGCGATCGCCTCGGTGTTGTGATCTACCGAGCAGGTCTTGGTCTCGCGGCGAGTTGTTTTGGTCTTGGAGCGCTACTGCTGCTGGCGTGGGGGCCGCAACTCTGGGTGTTGCAGAATCTCACACCACTTTTTTGGGGCTTTAGCCTGGGGTTGGGAGTGAGCTTGGCCACCATTCATATCTATATGGTGGTGCTCCACCGAGCCCTACAAGTCTTTTGGGGAATAGGCTGTCTGGGGGCGGCGTGGGTTGCCTGGCAAACTACTGAACCGCTGGCTGTAGCAGTGTATGGTCATGCCCTCAATCTGGTGGCGATCGGCTGGATTTTTGTGGCACTCACAGGTTTGTGCTTTAAAGAAGCCTTTTGTTTTAATCGATTTGAAGCCAAGTTTCTCACGGGGTTATTTCCCCTATTGTTATTGGGTCATTGGCTCCATGTTTTACCGATTTTCTTTGAACAAATCTTGCTCGGTACAGTTGCAATCTTGCTGTTGATTTTTGCTGGGCGTAAATTCTGGCAGGCAGTTCCAGATGATATTGGCGATAAGAGTGTATTTACCCATCTCCATCAAGCCCATTCGTAGTCGAAACATTAAGGATGCGATCGCGCTGTAACGTTATTTACCATTGAGTTCGCACTCACTCTGATAGACAAGAAAATTAATGGTTAACCCCAGAAAATTCCCCCACACTGGTAGATATAGACATCTTTAGACTTTCTTTAGATTTCTGACTGAACACATTTGAACCGCGAGGGGTAAACGCATGGATGCTCAACAACTGCTCGATTTGTACGCGGCGGGAGAACGCAACTTTGCTGGGGTGAACTTGATGGGGGCAAATCTCGAACGGGCCCAGCTCCAAGATATCAATCTGCAAGGGGCATCGTTGGGGGCAGCGAATTTACGACGGGCTAATCTCTCGCAGGCAGATTTATCCGGCGCTTTCTTGTTTCGAGCAGACCTGAGTATGGCCAAGCTGGTGAGTGCAAATTTAGAAGGGATTGATCTGACAAAAGCCAATCTCGGCAGTGCTTATCTGGCTAAAACAAATCTTCGCAATGCCAAACTCAGCGGTGCCACCTTAAACCATGTCAGCTTCCTACGGGCTAATCTCGAAAGCATCAACCTCTGTGGTGCAAATTTGCAGGGCATCAATTTTCGGGGGGCGAATCTCAGTTATGCCAACTTAAGTTGGGCTAATTTGGCCGGGGCACGGTTGAGTGGCGCTATTCTAACGGGTGCCAACTTCAATGGCATCAAGCTCACCGAGGCTTACATGAATGGGGTTAATCTCATCGGTGTTGAATTGGATGGGGTTGATCTCAGTAGTGCAAAACTAAATGGAGCAACCCTTACCGATGCTAATTTATCCGTGGCTAACCTAAGTTATAGTCACATTCGTACGGCTCATCTAGAACGGGTGAATCTTCAAGCAGCAAACCTTGAAGGCTCGGATTTAATGAGTGCAGAACTCTCGGAAGCCAACCTTGCTAAAGCCAATCTCCAGGCTAGTAATTTGCAAAAAGCAGACCTCACAGGAGCAAACTTAAATAAAGCCGATCTTGCCCAAGCTGACCTTAGCCAAGCCAGTTTCCAAAATGCGTATCTCTGGGGCGCAAACTTAGCAGTCAGCAGCATTGATGGGGCCAACTTTACTGGTGCAAATCTACGTGGAGCAAAAGAGCAAGGCGTTCAATGGCAACGAGCGATTTTAGAACAGACCACCCTACCCAATGGCAAAGTCGCTGGCGGTCTGTAATATCCAATCCGTTCTTTCATCTCCCCATAAATGAATGTAAATAAGTAATCCATTCCTGCCCTCACCTAATCCTCTCTTAGGGCTACTACTTACATCTTGAGCATCTGCTCGAAATGCCGTTTTTGCCCCCTCTTCGTTCTCCTAAAATTGGGTAGGGCTGTTATATGTTTACCAGAGAAAATTCTAGAGCTGCTGTAGGGGCTCGGTTTCCGTGCCCCCACGTAACCTTGAACACCATCCAGCCAATGAATTAGGGGGGTTGCAGGGCAGGGAGACCCAGATCCTTATATGTTAAGCGAGACCCCGAAAGAGGTATCGTCAAGGAGAAAGAGGCGAGACTCTGTGCAGCCCCTAAAGTTCAAGCTAACTTGGTGCGTAGAAAAAGAGCCGCCTCAACCCTCCAGATCGTCTCAGAAATAGACTGGACAGTATGTAGTGGCAGTGGCAAAAAGCCACTGACCCCGGATGTGCAAGGAGAGCATGGAAGAAACGAGCATTCAGACCAATCAAACAAGCACCAGCAATGTTCTACCTCGGAATCGACATCAGCAAAAGTAGCTTTAATGCCCACCTCATCAAAGGAGAGAAGCGAGGCAAAAACGGAAAATTCGCCAACACCCCAGAAGGCTTTGCCGAACTCGACGAGTGGCTAGAGCCTGAGAGGGTGACAAAGAGGGTCAAAAGCTTTGTGTAGCAAGGAATATAGACTAAGGAGGCAAAAAAAGATAGGTCAATATTAGTGCAAGTGACCTATCCAAACAAAATGATAGCTAAAGAGTACCA
>JAAHHN010000266.1 GCA_010672165.1 Spirulina sp. SIO3F2
CTGTTGTGCTTACTCCTGCTCACTGTCAGGCACAGTTTAACTTCCACAACCCTTCCCGCTCTCTATCTATCTGAGCATCTTCGATGCCTCAATACACATGACTCTTTAAAACCCCTACAGGATTAGCTTCGTATAGGGGGTGGAGAGCTTTGCAAAATTCCAAAATTCACACCTCGTTTGTATATCCCAGCCGCCTGCGGCGTTACCCCCTTTAATAAGGCAGAACTGTTTTATGTTCCTGAAAGAAAAAAGAAAACCCAGAGGTTCTCAGGTAGGGGCTGCGTTTCGCTGCCCTGCCACCCACCTAATTCATGGGCAGGATGGTGTTAACGGTTACGTGGGGGCACGGAAACCGAGCCCCTACAGCAGCTCTAGAATTTTCTCTGGTAAACAATAACAGCCCTACCTTTAATAAGGAGGGAAGGGGGGATAAAGTCCAGCTTTGGGACTTGAGATCAACTTCTGTCTAAGCAGTAGCAAGCTTGGGCAAGGGACTTTGGCTCTAGTACAGAACGGCAGGAATAAGCCATCCATTCAAAATTCACAGAATGCCTGTTGTACAAGCACCTTGAACTCTGAACTCTGAACTCCACCTCGCGGTACTAGCTCCCCTATTTCGAGGCATGCTCAAGCTAGGAGCTGTCGTTAGTTAGATTTTAAACGCTTGCTCTGACTGACTTACAGCCCTTTTTCTTGTTTTTGGGGTCGGGTCCTCTATCCCTTGTCCGTCAGACTTCTGGTATTAACTGACGACACGCCCTAAACTGAGGGGCATTACCTCGATTGGAAATCGTCATCCTGCCCAGGAGCATTATGAGATTGGTTTACTTGGTTCTTTTGGTTGGTTTATTCGGCGCGATCGCCCCGCCCTTGGCTGCCCAAGAAACCCCTGCCGAAGCTGAAACCCCTACCGAAGCCCCAGAAACGCCAGCAACGCCCCCCGAAACCCCTGAAACACCAGCAACCCCTGCCGAAGCCGAATCATCCCCTAGCCTGATTGGCCAATGTCGGCTGACCAACCGTACCCTTTCGGTATACACCAAGCCTTCGGTTGCTGCTGATAGTGATATTGCCGCGACGATTCCAGCGCAGACCCGTGTCACCCTAGCTAGTGATGGAACAGGGGGCTGGATCAAAATTTCGGAACCAGCACGGGGCTTTATTATTGCGCGTCATCTAACCGCTTGCCCCACTGCAACAGCCCCCACGCCAGAACCGGAAACCCCTAACGATGATTTCCCTTTTACCCAGCATTCAGCGTTGGTTAATCTCACCTCAGGAGCTTGCCGTCAGGCAATAGTGGATTTAGCGATTCGTCCCGAGCCACGTTCCGAAGCCCGACCCTTTATCGGTAGTGTCAAAGAGGGGGAAACGATGACCCTGACAGGGCAGTCCCAAATGGGGGATGAATATCGCCTTTGGATACGAATTTCTAAACCCTATCCGGGTTGGGTTTCCGGTGGGGTTGAAGGAGGTACAAATGTTGAGCTTTGCGGCGAGTAATCTGTTGGGACTGACTCAATATATTCTGCTACTAAACACGGTGAAACTCTTTGCTAGAATGCCGTAAAAACAGGAAATTTTGGTCATGCGTGCAGTGCTGATGGCGGGCGGTTCCGGGACGCGCTTGCGTCCTCTAACCTGTGATCTGCCCAAACCGATGGTGCCGATCCTCAATCGCCCGATTGCCGAACATATCATTAACCTCCTCAAGCGCAACCACATCTATGAGGTGATTGCGACGTTGCATTATCTCCCCGACATCATGCGGGACTATTTTCAAGATGGATCAGATTTTGGTGTGCAGATGACCTATGCCGTGGAAGAGGAACAGCCCCTGGGTACGGCAGGGTGCGTTAAAAATGTGTCGGAACTCCTCAATGACACCTTTCTGGTCATCAGCGGCGATAGCATCACCGACTTTGATCTTCAAGCTGCGATCGCCTTCCACAAAGAAAAAAAGTCCAAAGCCACCCTGATTCTCACCCGTGTGCCCAACCCCATCGAGTTTGGTGTGGTGATCACGGATAGCGATCGGCGGATCACCCGCTTTTTAGAAAAACCCTCCACCAGTGAAATTTTCTCCGACACGATCAACACGGGGACTTATATTCTTGAGCCGGAAGTCCTGAAATACCTCCCCGCCAACCAAGAATCCGATTTCTCCAAGGATCTGTTTCCCCTGCTGCTCGATCGCAACGAACCCCTCTATGGCTATATTGCAGAAGACGGCTATTGGTGTGATGTGGGGCATCTGGAAGCCTATCGGGAATCCCAATATGATGCCCTAGAGGGTAAGGTTCAACTGGATTTTGCTTACCATGAACAGGGCCAAGGCTTGTGGGTAGGTCAAGATACTTATATTGACCCCACCGCTAAAATTGAGCGCCCGGCTTTGATTGGGCATCATTGCCGCATTGGCCCCGGTGTCACGCTCCAAGCGGGCACGATTCTGGGAGACAATGTGACGGTGGGGGCAGATGCTGACCTCAAGCGCCCGATTGTAGCCAATGGGGTAATTATTGGTGAGGAAGCCCATTTGCGGGGTTGCATTATTTCTCGCGGCACCCGAGTCGATCGCCGCGCCCATATCCTGGAAGGGGCAGTGGTGGGGGCGCTCTCACGGGTGGGAGAAGAAGCCCAAATTAGCCCCAGCGTTCGGGTCTGGCCCCGCAAGAAAATTGAATCAGGCGCGATTCTCAACATTAATCTGATTTGGGGCAACACGGCCCAGCGCAGCCTTTTTGGCCAACAGGGGATGTCAGGATTGGCAAACATCGATATTACGCCGGAGTTTGCGGTTAAAGTGGGAGCCGCCTATGGTTCTACCCTCAAGCCAGGGAGCATGGTGACGGTTTCACGGGATCAACGACCGATCTCGCGCATGGTGAGTCGATCGCTGATCGGCGGCTTAATGTCAGCAGGAATTGGGATTCAAAATCTCCAGGCCACAGCGATCCCGGTGGCACGGACTGTTATTCCCACCCAAGTCGTAGAAGGAGGGGTGCATGTGCGCATCCATCCCGATCGCCCCGACTCGATTTTGATCGAGTTTTTTGATGATAAGGGCATCAATATTTCCAAGGCCAAAGAAAAGAAAATCGAAGGCGCCTATTTCAAGGAAGATCTCCGCCGCGTCGCCATCTCAGAAATCGGGACGATGAGTTATCCCTCGGAGATGCTGGAGATCTACAGCCGCAGCTTTGAGAAACAAATTAATATTGCCGCAGTGCGATCAAGTCGCTCGAAGGTTGTGATTGACTATGTCTACGCAGTGTCCGGGGCCATCTTACCGCGGCTGCTGGCGAAGTTTGGTTGTGATGCGGTAGTGCTCAATGCCAGCCTCAACCAAAATGCCGTCTCCAATCAGGAGCGCGAATCGTTGCTCTTACAACTGGGCCATGTGGTTGAGGCACTCCGGGCTAGTTTTGGGGTGCAGGTTTCAGCGAACGGTGAGCAGATGATCCTAGTCGATGAGAGCGGTATTCCGATTCGAGGCGAAACCTTAACCGCGATGATGGTCAATATGATGCTAACCACGTATCCCCGCAGTACTGTGGTTGTGCCCGTTCATGCCTCCAGTGCAGTGGAACAGATTGCCCGTCGCCATGATGCTAAAGTGATTCGCACCAAGGCGAGCCCCACCGCATTGATGGAAGTCTGTCAAGCGAATCGGGGTGTGGTGCTGGGGGGCAGCGGGGACACAGGTTTTATCTTCCCCCAGTTGCATCCGGGGTTTGATGCGATGTTCTGTATTGCCAAGTTGATGGAAATGCTGACCATTCAGGAGCGATCGCTGGCGAATGTGCGGGCAGAGTTACCCCGGATTGTCCATCGGGCTTACACAATGCGTTGCCCGTGGACGGTAAAGGGGGCACTGATGCGACATTTGGTGGAGACTCATCCCCCCGATCAGCTTGAACTGATTGATGGGGTACGCATTGTTAATCGCCAGAATGATAATTGGGTGCTAATTTTGCCCGATGCAGGAGAGCCATTAGTGCATATTTTTGCCAACAGTGAAGACCGGGATTGGGTGGATGAGCAGCTAAAGACCTATCGGCAAAAGGTACAGCAGTTTATTGATCGGGAGCAAGGGATGGATTCGGATCAAGAAGATTGAGGCAATCGTTCAGGATGCCTGTGGTGGCAATCTGATGGTGATTTTCAACAGTCCATTGTGCGATCGCCAGAATCATGATTTCAGGGCTGACTCTGATTCTATAATATCTGCTTTTACAATAGGGAAGATAATTCCAGAAACTATGTATCAGTATTAGGCTCCACATTAATCAACGTGGAGTCTAGAAGTTTTAAAATACTAATGGAGTGAGCATTCCCCACTCTGGACAATCTTCAATTTCCAAATAGCGGTTAAATTCAATCGTCATATGTCTAATTCCAATTCACTGGTCAATCTTGGTGAACTATCAAAACCAGTAACTGTTTTGATTGAAAAGATCTCTGATGCTGTTGGAGGCTTATTCAAGCCTTACAGATCAAGCAAATTGCAAAAGCGGAGGCAGAGGCAAGTCTCATTAAAGCAGAATCGGAAATCCAAATTACAGATCTACATCGTCGTGCGATACACCATTTTGTTGAAGAAGAGGCACAAATGCAGGCGAATATCGAAAGCATAGCGTCAAATGCCTTATCGCTTCTTGAACGTGGCTCTGCACCAGAGGATGTTGAACAAGATTGGTTGATGAACTTCTTCGATAAGTGCTGCATTGTGTCTGATGCTGATATGCAGCACTTATGGTCTCGCATTTGGAGAAGAGTGATGCAGAATTATTTGCCAACCTATGTCAATTGGGTACAGGCTGCATCACGGGTAACTCTGACCTCAAAGTTCAAATTGCTGAAACACACAACTATAGCTATCCTGATGCCAGCGTCACCTGTGACGAGCGAGCTCAAGGCACAGAAAACTACATCAACTATTCCTGCTTGATTCTCCTTTTCACAATCGTTTTGCAAGAGGTCTAATAGAGATTAATCAATGTTTAAATATCACCTCAAGTCTATACAACCATAAATTGGTAGATGGTCAGAACCATTAAAATACCCTTGTTGTAACTGGGTGACTTTTAACTGTTGGCTGCACAGAATATGGTCAATTTGGAAAAGGGGTAGGAAGGAGGGCCAGGTGCATGGTCTTTGCACTGAGCTATAACATTGTCGGCTATCAATTTGTGTGAGAAATGTTTGAAAAATAGATTCACTAAAATAAGTATTGAAATCGCCAGCAAGTACGACTGGATTTTGAGATTGGTTGATGCAATCTGCAAGAAGAGACAATTGCTGTCGTCGTTTTCGATACCTGTGTGGAGAGACAGGGGCATCTAGATGAATACCTAAAAAGGTAATGTCGTTTTCTAGATGTAACTTGAGCTGGGGACGGCCGGCAAACGCTTCTTGATCCATGATTGTGCTATGGCTCCAAGGGATACGACTGGCAATCCCCAAGGACATCATTCGATGGATACGGACATGGATTAGGGTATATCTGTGGGTAAGAAATAGCTTTTTGGCGTCAGAGATACACTTGTTATGTAGTTCGGGTAAAACAACAATATCAGGCTCATACTCCAGGCATTGACGCATAGCTTTTAGCTGTCTGGGGTTAAGGTTCCAGAGGTTGGCAGCGACAATTTGTATAGATTCATCGAAAAACGTCATGGTGCAATTAGGGCGTGTCGTCAGTTAAAATCAGAAGCCTTACGGGACAAGTGATAGAGCGCCCAAGCCTCAAAACAGGAAACGGGGCTGTAAGTCAGCCATAGCAAGAGTTTGAGATCTAATCTAACTGACGACCCCCCTAGATCGATCGCTCACATTTTCCCAAACAAAACGTCCTACCGCAAGAACTTTCCCTAATCCAGCCTGTAGGATTTGTTATGCAGAAACCCACGTCTCCGCTACAGCGACTCCTTTGGGGCACCCTATTGCTTATCAACAGCACCCTCTTACTGCTGTACATTGGTTCAATTATCGTTCCAACCTTTTATTCAGACTCCCTTCTCGGGCAATGGTTTGAAACAGTCCAATGGGAAGATCTGCCCTTGAGTGAAGAGCAAACAGTTGCTTTGGTGTTTACGATCGCCATTGTCTATCTGCTGCTCAAGAATGCCCACCACGCTGTTGTGGAGCGGGATCGGCGCAAACTGTATCAACAGTGGGCAGAACAACACCATTGGCTATATGACCCACAAAAAGATCAAGCACTGTATCGAAAATATCGATTTTTGCTGGGAATACCAGGTTATTATGCAAGCTCTTCCCCAAACACTGATATTTGTGCAGTTCATCGGTTTCAGCGTCGATGGCGTAACTATATCGCTGTTGCTTATACCCATTATGTCCGTACCCGAAAAGTCAGCAGCTCAGGGAAGTCTCGCCGCACAACAGTTACCCATTCCTATCTTGGTGTTACCCTAATTCACACGCAGAGCAACTTCCCAAAACTCTACATTTCCCCAACCCATTGGTCAGACCCAATATTTGCCTTCATCAGTCAGCTCTTTGAACTTGTCTTTTGTCACCTGGGTTTCAACTTTTCAGAACCAAGCTGGCAAGAATTTATCCAGCCCTTAAATCACAGCAGTAATGGCAAGCAGCATATCAAAAAGTATCAAGTTGAAACAGGAAATCCTGACTTTATACAACAGTTTTTCCATCCTAAGATGCTCAAATATCTCTCAACTCTACCAAGAGGTCTCCGATTTGAGATCGATAGAGATATTTTAGTGATATATCAAGAAGGTCGTTTGAATTTGGATACGATTCAGGTGAATCTGAATCATCTACATCGAATCTATCAATTGATACCAGAGCGATGGAAGTAAAAGTGCGATCGCTCTCATTAAGTAATGCCTACTTTGAAATTCGAAGATTTAATCATGCTATTTCTACGTTCGGTTTTTGGTCTTTCCAAAAAAGCAATTTGGTCAAATGTTGCAAAGGATATTGGCGGTGAATTCAAAGATGGTGGCTTTTGGGGTAAAGATGAGTGCGATCGCCGATCCCGTAATGCCGTGGCACATTTAGCAACCGCTCCATCGTCCCCGATATTGCAGTCGTTGCCCCAGCTCAGATTCTGCTCAACAAATTCGGTGAACCCGAAGACCACTTCACCTAAGCACCAGACTGGTCAATTGTCCTTCTGTCGACCAGTCAGGGGCGCGATCGCACCCTTGACAAATTTCACCATTGCCTCCACCACGATGCCCCGCTCAGCTAGTTGATTGATCCAGGCAATCGCTCCGTGTTCGTTTTAAAACCACAATAAGCGATCGAGATTTGCCAAGGCAGTCAACAACTTCAAGTTTTACCTACCCTGCATTATTCACCAGGACATCGACCTCGCTCCTGCTCAAAAAAAGCCGGAATTTGGGACTCCTGACGTAAGTCTATAACCCAATCCGCTAAGCGGTCTTGGCGACGGGCGCAGATGGCTAATTTGTAATGACCTGCGAGTCGTTGCGCGATCGCCTGACCAATGCCACTGGATGCTCCTGTAATCATGGCAACAGGGTGTTGAGTTTGCACAATAGTAATATTTACAACCTGTTTACCGGCCGCAGTGTATCAAATGAATACCTCTTATCTTGGCAAAGATTATCAGTTCTTGCTATTTTTTCAGCCTTACCCTGCTAGCGCCGAGCTACGCTACAGATGGGCCAGAATGAAAGATGAAAAGGATTAAGATTGCGCTCTGCCTAAGGCAATTGCTCTGTAACACCGCTGCCCCGTCCCCCAATGGCCAAACCCAAGCTCAAACAAATCAGCGCCCGCTTGCCCCAATTGCTGGCCATCAAGCTCGAAGCGATCGCCACAGAACTGGGCATCAGCCGCACTGAACTCGTGCGACAAATCCTCACGACCTACGTAGAGCATTACCCGCCCCAGCCAGCCCTTCCCCCTGCTAATGAGCAGACCAACGCGATCGCACAGATCCTCGCCCGGCTCGATCGCATCGAGCAACACCTCCAACGCCAGCAGGCAGAAAAGAATGTAACCACTTCCACTCCCCCAGAGCCCCAAGCCCCAATGGTGGTCGATGCAGTGGTGGTGGAGCGGCCTGGCGAAGACACCGTGCTCGTCGGATTGTCTTTCAATGATCTCTGCCATCGTTTGGGCATCTCCGCTCAGCAAGTCCGAGATGTCGCCTACAAACACGGGCGATCGCCGATCGCAATTCTAAGCTGGAAAACCCGTTGGCAATGGGACGGGATTACCCGGAGATTTTATCCCCCTTGAACTACTCAGAACTAAATACTCTGCTTTATAGCAAGGCTAGAGCGACTCAGGACATTTTTGGGAGCTGAAACCCTCTTCTGGTGGGCGATGCCCACCCTACGCGATGTCCTAACCATCTACCAACGCTGCTCTATTGGCGGCCCACCACACCCCAAACCCACCCTGGTCATTGCTGTACTTGACCCCCCCTGAATAACGCTCCAGACTCTGAACCTTGAACCCTGAACTTTGAACTCTTAACTCTTCCGCCGCCTATAGAACCCATTTGGGATCTTATCGTTGAAAAATCAAGGTTTGCAAAGAGTCGAGGAAAGAGTTCAAAAACAAGAAATTAAGATGAAGCAAGGCGCTTGAGCAGCAGGCGGACGAAACAGAGGT
>JAAHHN010000267.1 GCA_010672165.1 Spirulina sp. SIO3F2
TATTTGAATACGCTGCTTGAACAGGTCTCAACCCTATTTACTGAAATGTTCCCCGAGCGGGAATCGCCTCTAGTTGCATTGCAAGATTTCTTTTTGCAGCGGGTACGGACGCTATTGCAAGAAGATTTAGGCATTGACTATGACTTGGTTAATGCGGTGCTCGGTGAGGAGGATGCTGAATACCAAACGCGGGTGTTGACGGATTTGCTTGATGGGCGCGATCGCGCTCAGTTTTTGCAAGGGATTCGGGGTGATGGTCAGTTGGATGCAATTTACGAGACCGTGAACCGCTCAACTCGTTTGGCGGCGAAGGGGTCGCTGGCCACAACGGTGCTCTCACCGGAAACAATTGTTGACCCAGACAAGTTTGAACAAGCATCTGAACAAGTCTTTTACGATGCGCTGGTGGAGCTTGTGCCCCAAGTGGAACAGGCGCAAGCTGAGCGAGATTATCAGCAATTACTGGTGGGCTTAAAAGCGATCGCGCCGATCGTGAGTCGGTTCTTTGATGGTGAAGACAGTGTGTTGGTGATGGCAGAGGATGAAACAATCAAGACCAGTCGCTTGAATCTACTGGGAGTGTTGCGCAATCAAGCACGGGTGTTGGCAGATTTTGGTGCGATCGTGAAGGCTTGAAATGACACTGATTTTAAGTCAAGCTCCTACGATCCACCGACCCAGTAAAACTCGTTTGATACTGAAATTTCCACCCGAGCAGCCCATTAAACTTGAACGTTTTCAAGTTTTTGGCTGGTTTCTCCAGTTTGGACTCGTTGGCGGCTTCCAATTTATTTTGCTCCGGAATGCTTTACAAACATTATGGGCGGATGGCATTGTCGGACTCACTATTTTCTATTTTTGGGCTTGGGGTCTTTCGTCGATATTATTGTTTGTCATTGTCTGGTCAATCTTGGCAATTTTTTTGGAAATCATTCAAGCTCACTTACGGGCAGTCCGTTTGATTTTTGATCAAAGACGTCAAATATTTCAGGTGCGCTCAGAATCAAATTCTGAATATCCGTTTCAGCATCTAGCGGTGTTTGAGCAACAACATCAGGATGATTTCCGTCCCTGGCTATGTATTCAAAATCAAGCAGGGTTGGATTCTTCAATAGTGAATGCTAGCAATACTGAAGCACTTCTGTTATCAAAAGATCTAGAAGCTAAACAATTTATTGTTTGTTTGAGAGATTTGGAGCGATCGCAACGCACTCAATTGCTTGACTCAATCCGTATCTATGCACCAAGCGTTATGCTTTGAACAGCACCTATTTCTATAACTAACTGTGGTTCGTTCTCGATCGTTTGGGGGCAAAAGATGTCCCTCGTTGCAACTTCTGCAACAAAAACCAGTACTCTTGACCTAGCAGAAGTCTCACAGAACTTTGCAACTCAAGTATTCGTCCGAAACAGGATTACGTCCCCTTCCTGCACCACATAATCCTTCCCCTCACTGCGCAGCAGACCCTTTTCCTTGGCTGCACCCATCGAACCCGACTCTACCAACACCTCGTAGGTCACAGTCTCCGCTCGAATAAAGCCCCGCTCCAGATCCGAATGGATCACCCCAGCCGCTTGCGGAGCGGTCATCCCCGCCACAATCGTCCAAGCGCGGGTTTCTTTCTCCCCTGTGGTGAGATAGGTGCGCAATCCCAGTAGGTCATAGGTCGCTCGAATTAATGACTTCAAGCCCCCTTCCGTAACACCGAGGGCTTCGAGGAAATCCACCCGCTCTTCGTCTGAGAGTTCAATCAACTCCGACTCCACCTGTGCCGAGATAATCACCACTTTGGCATTTTCTTGGGCGGCAAAGGTTCTAACTGCCTCCACCCACTGATTCCCGGCTGCCAAGTCATCTTCCGAAACGTTGGTGGCGTAAATTACAGGCTTCAGCGTCAGTAGATTAAGATACTTAATGCTTTCCGCTTCCTCCTCGCTCAGAGGCACATCACGGGCCACCTTGCCCGCATCCAGAGCTACCCGTAATTGCTCCAAAACCCCCATCTCTGCTTGGGCGTCTTTGCTAGTGCGAGCCTGCTTCTTCAAGCGCTCCATGCGACGTTCCACCTGGAAAAGATCCGCTAGGGCGAGTTCTAGGTTAATCACTTCAATATCGCGTACCGGGTCAACAGAACCAGCCACATGAATGATGTCGTCATCTTCAAAGCAGCGCACCACATGAACAATCGCGTCCACCTCTCGAATATTGGCTAAAAATTGGTTGCCGAGGCCTTCTCCTTTGCTTGCACCTTTGACTAAGCCCGCAATATCCACAAACTCAATCCGGGTGGGGACAATCTGTTTTGATTTGGAGAGGGTCGAGAGAACGTCTAGTCGCTCATCGGGCACCGAGACCACCCCCACATTGGGCTCAATTGTGCAGAACGGAAAGTTCGCGGCATCAACCTTGGCATTGGCCACAAGGGCATTAAACAAGGTCGATTTGCCAACATTAGGGAGTCCGACAATTCCAGCTCTGAGCATGATGTAAGGGGGAGGTGAATAACGACTCACTACTATACGGGAAAGATGGCGGCAAAACAAAATCCCCCAAGCGATCGGATAAATCCATAGGGGATGTTGTTCAAACAACCTGCATCGTAGCCAACCCCTCCTTGGGAATACGATAAACCCCCCTTTCAAAGGGGGGCAGGGGGGATTCTAAATCAGGATTATCTGCTTAGCATTTTCTTCGTTAGATCCCGCTAAACCAAAGCAGGTTCCCGGCTGCTTTCCCAACGTCCAACCGCATTTCCAATCACCGCTAGCTCTTTCATCAGCGTATCAAAGCGATCGGGGGTGAGGGATTGGGGCCCATCCGAGAGGGCTTTGGCAGGGTTGGGATGAACTTCGATCATCAATGAGTCTGTTCCGGCTGCGATCGCTGCCTTAGCCATCGACGGAACTAACTCCCAGAAGCCTGTACCGTGGCTGGGGTCGAGCATAATCGGCAGATGAGTTAGAGAACGAAGGACTGGCACCACAGACACATCCAGTGTGTTACGGGTATGCTTACGATCGAAGGTACGAATCCCCCGTTCACAGAGGATCACGTTGGGATTACCTGCGGCCATAATATATTCAGCAGCCATCAACCATTCATCGATGGTGCAAGACATCCCGCGCTTAAGTAAAACAGGCTTATCTTGAGCGCCCACCTTTTTCAAGAGAGCAAAGTTTTGCATGTTGCGTGCACCCACTTGCAACACATCCGCCACCTCAGCAATCTTGGCCACGTCTGCGGTATCCATCACCTCAGTAATGATGCCCAAACCAGACGCCTGACGTGCTGCATCAAGTAGCGCTAACGCGCTCTCACCATGACCCTGGAATGAATAGGGAGAGGTGCGGGGTTTGTAGGCCCCACCACGCAAGAACTTTGCACCTGCCGCTTTCACCCGCTGGGCGGTTTCAACGATCATTTCTTCATTTTCCACCGAGCAGGGACCTGCCACCACGGCAACCGGGTGATGTTCACCCACAGGCACGGGGCCATTGGGTGTCGAAACCACCACTTCACTGGCTTCGCCATGCCGGAACTCCCGGCTGGCTCGCTTATAGGGCCGCTCCACACGCAAGACGGTTTCAATCCAGGGGCTTTGCTCTCGGATTAAAGCCTCTTCAAGATCGGCTGTATCGCCCACAAGGCCAACGACAACTTTGTGCTTGCCAACAATCTTTTCAGGGGTGAGTCCCCAGCCTTTGAATTCCTCACATAAACGGCTCACTTCTGCTTCGGGTGAGCCCACTCGCATAACAACGATCATTATAAATACCGCTCCTAATCCTTAAGATATATAAGACGCATTTGGCTTGATACTCATTCCCTATCTGCTGACTGTCGACCATTAGACTCAAACTTCAGAAATGCTTTGATCACTGGGAACTGTCAACAGGCGAATTGGTATTCGTGGCCAACGACGCCCATCGTCCTATTGTACGGGGCGGCAATCCGTTACGGTGACGTTACACTTAGAGCTTTAGCTTTACTTCTGCTTTGCCGTTTGGCGGAAGGTACGCCAGGCCTCAAAAACGCGGCCGAGGTTCAAGGTGAACTCTTGCCAGCCAAGCCAGCCGCCTGGACGCCCGGACTCCCAGGAGGTGGACAAAATGCCATAGCTCAGACCCACCACACCTAAGCCAAAAAGCACTAATGTAACGTAAAACACCACATAGGGCGGCAACTCTAGCCAGCCCTGGCTCACAAAAAGGTAGAAGATAAAGAAACTGGAAAGTCCTAATCCGGTTGGCACACCACAGAAAATCGCCATGCGCCGGCCCATGCGCCGACTGACATCATCGGGAATTGCATTGAGAGCACTTTCCGAACGATCGCTTGCTTTAGCGGTTGCCGTAGCAGGCTTTTTCTTCGGCGGCTTATCACGTTTGCGCTTGGGCTCAAACGGCAGGCGATCGCGGGAGGAATCTTCAGCCATAGTGCTTTGGGGTAAGTGGCGTAAACGAGGATGAGTTTAGTAAAATTCAGCAATGAATAATGCTAAGACAATTTAGGGCGTGTCGTCAGTTAAAACCAGAAGTCTGACGAAGGGATAGAGTTGCCCGACCCCAAAAACAGGAAGAGGAGCTGTAGTCGGTCATGACAAGCGTTTAAAATCTAACTGACGACAGACCCTAGCGGCGGATACCAAGACGCTTGATCAAGGCTTGGTAATGCTCATAATTATGGGACTGAATATAGCTGAGTAGGCGTCTGCGACGACCAATAAGCTTCAGCAGACCACGACGAGAGGAATGATCTTTCTTGTTGGCTTTGAGGTGTTCAGTCAAGTTATTGATTCGCTCCGTGAGCACCGCAATCTGGACATCAGAAGAGCCAGTATCCGTTTCGTGAACTTGATAATCAGAGATAAGTTCTTGCTTACGACTTTGGGTGATAGTCATTGTGAGGGTTGCAAATGATCTAAACGCACAGACCAACGATAGTATCACTAAAGCCTAGGTGCAGACAAGGTTGCTCAATCGTAAGGAACGTAGGGCTACTTATAGACTTAACTCTATGGCTCAGGGCGACATCTAGTTAAACGCCAACATTTTGCTTATTATGTATGGCAAGACTTAAAGCGGTTAGGACATGGTTTGGAGTCTTGAAATCCTCTGCTGGTGGACGATACCCACCCTACGCGATGTCCTAACATTCTCGATCACTGCTATAGATAGAAAATATCCTTGCAAATAAGCAAAGAGGGAGCGATCGCCCCCTCTCCTGCATTAAATACACAATTGAGTTGCTCAATCGCGTGATGGTACGAATCTAGCTCTCAGCAGAGGCCCCACCTAAGATTTTGGCCTTGAGGGCGGCAAAATCATGACTCAATTCACTGCGGCTTTCCGCTTTCCAGAGATAACGATAGACAAACCAGCCCGTGTAGCCAATGCCCACAATCTCAAAAATCGGTGCCATTAAGGGAACATCATTGATTGCCGCTAACAATGCCAACATCAGTTTGACGGTGATAAAGGCAGCAAAGACAATACCTACAATGATTATAATATCTTTGTACTCTGTGTAAAACTTCTCCAGAGAGCCCGGAAGCTTTTTGAGAAACTCTGAGATCGGCGTTAGGTATTCTTGCCACACCTCACCACCCGCAGGCGTGATCGCACCAGAGGGGTCGGTCTTCAGGGAAGGCTGGGCTTCAGCGCCCGTAGATTTAATGTCGGGTTCCATGGGTTTGTCTCCTTAAAGCGAGATAAAAGGGGGGCATCTATCGTAAGCGATTGAACGCGCCATTGACGAACATTCAGATTCGTTGCAGTCATCTTATCAAAACCCAATGAAAGTCAAAGGAGGCTCTCACGGGTGGTTTTCCGCACCCAATGATCGAGATCATTGCTGCCTTTAAGATATTACTGAATATTTTGAATTGTGTTGAGATTTGACTAGGGGCTTTCATCATTGAGAAGCAAAACCATTGCTATTACTGATAAAACGCTCTAACGGCAGGGCTGAAATCAAGTTTCATACTGCATAATCCGGGCATAATCTCCCAAGGTATAACAGACGCTTCGGAGGCTGTTAAGGGACTGTTGCTCAACCCGGCGATCGCCCAGTTGACGCGCGAGTTTAAGGCGTTTTTCGTAATGCTGTGCCGCCTGTTCATATTCACCCAACGCTTCATAGCCGACCCCTAAATTTCCCAAGGTCTGCTCATGGGCTCGGCTATCTTGCAATTCTAGAGCCAATGCCAAGCGTTCATGACCATATCGAATGGCTTGTTTATAATCGCCAAGGGCATAGGCCGTATTACTCAGATTGCGAAACACTTGCAACGCGGTTCGAGGCTCAGCCATGGCTTGGGCAAGCTCCAAGCGTTGCTGGTAATAATCAATGGCTTCGGGGTAATTGCCGAGGGAATAATACGCATTACCTAGGTTTTTGAGCACTTGACCGACGGTTAATTGATCACCCAAGGACTGGGCAAAGGACAAAGCTCGTTTCTGGCAGGCGATCGCATCGTGATGTTTGCCTTGAGCTTTATACACCAAACCCAAATTGTTTAAGGTTGCCATTGCACCCGCCCGGTCTTTTGTCTGGAGAAACAATCGTAAGCTCTGCTGTTGGGCTTCAAGGGCAGCATCGTAGCGATCTTGGTGGCGATAGGTGTTCCCCATCAAACTTAACACCTGTGCTTTCAGGCGTAGATCACCGATGGTGGTGGCGATTGTCAGACCCAACTTGGCGGTGCTTTCCGCTTCAACATAGTTCCCCAAGGAATAATAGGTTAATCCCAGATAATACAGCGCCTTAATCTGTCCTTTTTTATGCCGAGTCTGCTCAAAAACTGCTAAAGCTTGCTGGAGGGTAATCAGGGCAGCTTGGAATTCTCCCATCTGCTGCTGCTGAATCCCTCGCTCCAGCACACGCCCTCCCGAATCGGCAATGGGACTGTGCGGGGATTTATTCAGGACTGTTTTGGGGGACTTGCCCATCGTGGTTAAGTCTTCGTCTTTATGATCCTGCGCCAACGTCTCCCCCTTACAGCGTTAACCGTCTTCACCTCTTAACCACTATAAGTGTAGCGAGACTTGAAATCTTTAGATGTCGATTCCCCTTAACCCGAACTCCGCAACAGACGCTTAGAGCCACGAGACCAGGGAGATTGGGAAGGCTGATCGCTAGTGCGGCGGGCATTCCAGTCCCGGATTGCATCTGCCTTGCGCGAGAGTGCTGAAGGACGACGGGTTTGGGTGGAGGATTCCAGAGTGGCTGCTGGCGATCGCTTAGTGGGTTGAGCATTCATGCAGTCTGCCAAATCCAAATGGGGGGAGGTGATCTTAAACTCTGGAAAAATCTCCTCGATAGTTTGGTAGCGATCGCGCACAGCTGGACGCAGCATCTGCGACAAAATCTTGGCAAATCGTTTACTGACATCAACGCGATCTTGCCAATACAGCTCACCCGTTCGAGGATTACTCTTAAAATCTAGTGGGGCTTTGCCCGTCAACAGATAAAGACAAGTCACACCCAGTGCATAAATGTCACTCGCATAGACCGGGCGCAGTGAAAACTGCTCTGGAGGAGCAAAACCGACCGTACCCACAAAATGGGTTGTCATCCCCTTCACACTACTATCGCTAAGTTGGCTAAGTTCAGCTTTCACTGCACCAAAATCAATCAAAACCAAGCGGCGATCTTGGGCCAAGATAATGTTTTGGGGTTTAATATCCCGATGAATCACGCCCTGTCGGTGGACATAGTCCAACAACAACAGCGTTTCACGCAGCAGTCGCTTCACAATCGGTTCGGGCTGGGGGCCTTGGCGGCGAACCAATCGCGCTAAGGTCGCACCCTTAATATATTCCTGAACCAGGTAGAAGTCGTTATCAACGACAAAGTAGTCCAGCAGCATCGGGATTTGGGAGTGGCTCCCCAAGGTTGCCAAAATCTTAGCTTCACGTTTGAAGCGTCGTCGTGCGGTTTCCATCGCTCGCTGTTCGCTAACACGGGGGCAGAGCTGTTTAATGACACAGAATTGCTGTCCTGGCAGATGCGTATCCTGAGCCAGGAACGTAACGCCAAAACCACCCCGTCCCAGCATCCGTAAAATCAAGTAGCGATCGCGGAATCGGGTTTGGGTACCACAGAGCTGCCCCAAGATGGTGTCCTGAAACACATCGTTATGGAATTCAGACAAATTATTAGGGGAGAAAGGCATAACAGTTTCTCAAGGGTGAACAGAACGATGCAAACTCACACCACAGCACTATAGACAAACAGGCATCCAATCACTCCATCTAGCAGCACGCTAAATGGGATAGCCTCGTTTTCGAGAACTGAGAATATGGTGTGGTTACACAATCGATGTAGGCGGCAACCCTAGTTTCTGTATACACGCACCCTGAAGCGGTTTCCTGATCAAAACAGCATTAAACTGAGCAATCAGCAAGCGCTTAATGACCCCATTGTTTCACATTCTCTGGTTTACATGCTAGCGAGTTTTGCGCCAGGGTCACAAACGCCCGATACTATTAACCATAATTATTGACCGCAAGTGGCTGCAAAACGGCAGTGCAAATAGTCATGGATTCTCATCTCAATCACGCGCTCACTCAGCATCGGGCGCTAAAGG
>JAAHHN010000268.1 GCA_010672165.1 Spirulina sp. SIO3F2
GCTAACCTTGTAGGGGTTTTGTAGACCCCCCTCACAGCAAGGATCTTGCGAACGCACTTTTGAGGGCTGAACCGCTGAACCCTAGCAAAATCAAGGGAGCGATTTGAAACCCCTACAGGATTAGCTTCGTAAGGGGGGTAACGCCGCAAGCGGCTGGGACAACTCTGAGATTCGGTTTACTTTGAAAATAGATTTTCATCCTTCGGGGTGATGGCCAGTCATGGGCGATTAGTTATGACACCCCCTTACGAAGGGGGGCGGCGCAGCCGGGGGGATCTCAGGTCTGAATCATCCAACAAAACCATGCCCAATCCTTCCTATTGCCCGATCGCGGCCTCAGCAGCCAACCGATACGTGCGCAGCACCTCCGCCACTGTCCAGGCTTGGGCAAAGGCTCCACGGGGCGCATGGGGAGCATCGCCATCAAAGATCTCGCTGAGGTTGCCGACACAACCCGCTTGCAGTTGTTGGGCCATCGGTTCGAGGAACGCGATCGCGGCTGCCGGATCGTTATGCACCTTGAGATGAGCCTGTACCCACGGGCCAATCAACCAGCCCCAGACTGGGCCTTGGTGATAGGCACTATCCCGCTGCCAAGAATCACCCCCATATTTGCCCTTGTAGTTTTGGTGCTCAGGAGCCAGCGATCGCAGCCCATGGGGCGTTAGCAATTGCTGCTGCACCACCTGCAACAGGGACTGTTGTTGAGCCGCTGACAGCAACCCCGGCCGGTCAATAGTGGCTGAGGGCAAAGCTACCGCCAGCACCTGATTCGGTCGCAGGGCGGGATCATCTCCCTGAGGGCCATCAATCACGTCATAGCAATAGCCCAAGTCAGCTTGCCAAAACCGACCAAAGCTGGTGCGAGTCTGTTCAGCAAGATCTTGGTAAGGCTGAGGAGACTCTGCCAAGGACTGGGCAAACTCCACCATAATGACTAGGGCGTTGTACCACAGGGCATTGATTTCCACGGGTTTACCAATCCGGGGCGTCACCACCCAATCGCCAATCTTGGCATCCATCCAGGTGAGTTGTACCCCCGATTCACCTGCGTAGAGCAAGCCATCCTGAGCCACTTTGATGTTGTAGCGGGTGCCCTTCTGGTGCCATTCAATCACCTCGGCCAAAACTGGGAACAATTCAGCAATCAGTGCCTGATCTTGGGTCGCCACCCAATAGGCATGGATCGCCTCAAAGTACCAAAGGATCGCATCAACGGTGTTGTATTCCGGCGTTGCGCCCGCCTCGGGGAATAGGTTGGGCAACATGCCCTGATCTAGGTACTTGGCAAAGGTGAGCAAAATAGGTTTGGCTAGTTCCGGACGCCCGGTGGCGATCGCTAAACCGGGCAGGGCAATCATTGTGTCCCGACCCCAATCCCCAAACCAGGGATAACCCGCGATCACAGTTTTGCCGGGTTGGCCCTCAACGGTGCGATCGACCACAAACTGGTCAGCTGCCAGCACCAGTTGCGCAATCCAAGCTGGGACATCGAGCATCGGTTGTGGCTCTGGTTCTGGCTGCGGTTCAGGCTCAGGCTCTGGAATCGGTTCAGGCTCTGGGAGCGGGGGCGGTGATGCAACAGGTGGTTGAACGGGCTCTGGTGGGGGAGTAGGTGTTGGCGTAGGGGATGGGGTTGCGACTGGGGGAGTGGCTGATTCAGAAGGTTTACCTAGCAAGCGATCGAGCCACTTGAGTGGCCCTGCACAACCTGCTGTGTCTGGTTCCGGGGCGGCAGTCGGCTGCACTGGCGGTTGAACGATAGCGGGGGGAGCAGGTTGAGCCAGTGGAGCGGGTGCAGGCGGCGTCTCCGGTTGGGTGGAAGACGCAGATACAGGTTCTGGCTCCGGTGTTGGCTCGGGTTCTGGTTCCGGTGTTGGGGGCTGGATCGACTGCTGCCAAGCATTTTGTAGCGTCTGCTCGTGGGCCTGTTGACGAGCCAAAGCGGCCGCACCGTCTAAATCTGGGTTCTCTAGGGTACTGGCGACCACGGTAAAACTATCACCCGCCGCCAAGCTAATCTCTAAGCTCGCTGCATGGAGGTGATCATCGTTGGGATGAATACCCCGATAGGTCTCCATCGCCAAGCTGTAGCCCTTATACCAGATGTGGTTACGGGTGATATTGGCTTGGGGGGCAAAGAGATAGAAGGATGTCGCACTCTCAAACGCTTGCACTTTGATGCCCTGGGCCTGGGGGCTAATCTCCATCTGCCAGCCTTCGCCTTGGGTGCTGTTGTGATGGTTGCGATAGTTGACTAGAGCCTTAAGGGAAAGGGTTAGGGGTTGCTCCGCCTGAGTGAGCGTGTAGTGAATGTAAGTCGTATTCGCGCCCTGTTCGAGCCAAACCCGCTTTTCAAGCTGCGCTGAACCGCAGGCGAATGTCCAAACCGGAACTGTGCCTTCGAGATGGAACTGTTCAAGGTTGAGATAACCTTGCCCCGTTACCGCGCCATCGGCCCAGCGATCGCTATGCAAGGTATAGCGCTGACCCTCATAGTCCACCTGTTCATCCAACTTCGTGAGCAAGAGAGTGCGCTCTAGGGGCGGCCGTAGCGCCGCCACCAGCAAGCCATGATAATGACGCGTCAGCAGACCTGCAATCGAACCACAGGCATAGCCCCCAATACCATTGGTGACGAGCCATTCTCGCGGCTCACTTTGAGACAAGTCACTACAAAGATTGTGTTCAAATCGTACGGTCATAAGTCTGGGGGAACTGCCAATTACTACATCAAAATACAGGGCAATTTTTAGGGTTCAATCACCCGAATCACATGACCATCGGGGTCACGAACCAAAAAGCCCTGACGAAATCCTAAGTCATCGGTGGGCAAGCTAATGACCCCATCTGAGATGAAGGTCACATCTGCCGCAAGTAGCTGCGCTGCAAGGGCTTCAGCGTCTGGCACAACCATTGAAATCTCCCAATGCCAGAGATCATTGGCTTGAGAATCAGCAGGATAAGACCGCCCTGGGCCAGGTTCGATATAGTCCAAGAATTCCACCGCCATGCCTTGGCCCACGCTGAGTCCGCTGATATGGAGCTGTGCCCCTTCGACGTTGTTAAGGTGCGCTTGCTCTGTGCCCGAGTTGAAGCTTTCCCCCGCAACGTCAAAGCCCAACAAATCCCGATAGAATTTCAAACTTTCTTCCGTATTGGCGACAGCGATCGCGGTGTGATCAATCCCTAAAAAGATCTCGCCATTATGGTCTTGCCAACGGCGATCGCCTTTGTCTTCAGGGAAAAAGATCACTTCCAGGTTGTGCCCATCGGGATCTTGGAAATAAAAGGCTTTAATGCCAGCCGCAGCAGGAATCGATTCTGGCAAGGTTTGGGGTCCGGTGGAAATATGCTGCACATTAAATTCCCGCAATCGTTCATAGGCGGCATCCATATCACTCACGACGATCGCCACATGCTGAAACCAGAGGTCATTACTTTTGGAATCAATGGGAACGGGTCGCCCGCCCGTCGGCGCAAGGTATTGGGTGAGTTCAATCACCTCATCGCCCAGTTGCATTTGCACCACCCGCATCCGCACCCCAAACACACCCTGGAGCGCTTCCATTTCTGCCCCCAATACTTCTACATCAGAGATTTTTTCAAAGGTGAGCACGTCGGAATAGAACGCGATCGCCTCGTCCATATCAGAGACCGTCATACCAATAATGGGGACATCTTGAACCCGGACATTCGGGGCAATCGCAGGGTTTTGGGCGAGGGCAGCGGGTGGGGTGGAGAAAAAGCTAGATTGCCAGGGGAGTGGGGCAATAGTCTCTAGGGCTGGGAGAGCAACAGCGAGGCTGTCAGTAAGGGCGGTGAGGGTGAGGCGTTTTTTGAGGGTCATCAGTCGAGTGGGATGGGAGTGGATTTAATCGGATACGCCGAAATGGACAAATACAGAACAGTCTTGAGCGAGTAGCAAAAGGTCATCACTGTTAACGTCATAAAAAGGTTGATTATTACCAAAATGTATGGTGTAACAACTTTTGAATTCGCCAAGCTTATAAAAGTCTTCAATAACTTCTTCAACTAAAGCCTCTTTATAGATATCCATACTCAAAGAGAAGTTATTGTGCTTATCAAGTTTCTCTTGAACAAGCTCGCCTTTTTGTCTGACATCGTAGAACTGAAACTCGAATAACCATTGGTTTAGATGCTTGGTGAGAACTGCTTGCCATGCGTCTTTTTCTTCAAATAGAGAGGTAGGAAATTTATCCCAGTAATCAAGAATATCTTGAGTTGTAGAGAACGACGGTAATAACTCAATCTCAAAGTGATAATCGTGGTTGGTTTTGCAATTGATCGCAGCAAAAGCACGAAAAAATCCTTTTAATCTGTTGAATCCTGCATCTTTCATGAAAGAGGAAAATGAGATATGTAGGTTGGGTTAGCGATAGCGTAACCCAACGCGATCGCCATAAGATTTACTGGCGTTGGGTTACCTCCGTCAACCCAACCTACAAGATGACTGGATATTTACAACACTTGCTGCTTAATATAATCAGCAACTCGAAGTGTCTGCGCAATAATCGTCAGGGTTGGATTCACCGCCCCTGCCGAAACAAAAAAGCTACCATCCGTGACAAAAACATTATCCAATTCATGGGGACGACAATAGGAATCAAGCACCGATTGACTTGCATCTATGCCCATTTTCATGGTGCCCATCGTATGGCCCAAAGGAATCCCCACAAAACCACCGAGATAAAAATCCACTTTATGGGTACCGGGGTGGCACTTAATACAATCCAAGAAATTGGTCAGCCGTAGCTTAAGTTGATTCGCAGGCTCTAGATTATTAGCAGTATAGTCAAACACAACTTGCCCCTCACTGTTATAGGAAATGCCATTTTCTAAGCGGGGTAAATCTTCACTTTGGAGCCAGAAATCAAGGGAATGGGTCGCCATTTCTGCATGGGTCATGCCTCGAATCGGTTCGGGAGACTCCAGCTTCATCATGTCTTCATTGAGCTTGCCCAACATTTGAATTAAGCCCATCGGATACTTAAAATCCTCATCTCCCCAGTAGTAATCTGCCAGAGCCAAAGTCTTTTCAAACGTGGCATCGTTGGGGGTTTTGCTAATCGCAATGAGGGTGGCGTTATTGTGCCCCATAAAATTGCGTCCCACCTGTCCGGTGGAATTGGCTAGACCGTTAGGGTGTTTGTCTTGGGGCGATCGCAAAAATAGCAACGCCGAACCCAACGCTCCCGCAGCCACAACCACCACATCCGCAGAATATTCAATCGTTTCACCCACTGACGTTTTAACGATCACCTTCTCAACTTTTCGTCCCGAGGCGTCTGTTTCTAAACGCTCCACTGGGCTATTAATTTTGAGCGTAACATTGTCATGCTGCAATGCCGGACGAACACCCACCACATGAGAATCAGCCTTGATTTCATAGGGGTCAGGATAACCATCAAACTGGGGCCACAAATCCAAATTGCTGCTAGTTCCCTCCTCGCCCTCATGCTCCATACGCATCCCCATCGGCAGCGGAAAAGGATGCAATCCCGTCGCCGTGAGATCATCACTGAGTTGTTGGATACGGGGTTCGTGTGGGAGCGGCGGATAAGGATAGGGTTCGCTGCGTTCGGGATCAGTGGGATCGGCCCCGGTCTGGGCATGAACGTAATACCACTTTTCACCCAGAGTGTAATACGGCTCTAGGTCAGCATAGCTAATTGGCCAAGCCGGGGAAATGCCATCGTAATGTTCAAATTCTTCGAAGTCTTTTTCCCTTAGTCGGAACAGCGCTGCGCCATAAAACTTGGTATTGCCCCCCACGTAGTAGTGAGGATGAAACGGCTGGAAGGGCTCACCCTTGTGATACCAGGTGTCATTGGCGATGTAGCGCTTTTCTACCCAGTTCTTTTGGGGGTCGAAGTTCGCTTTTTCGCGGGGGATAAAGTCGCCTTTTTCCAGGATTAAAATGCGCTTGCCTGTGGGGGCTAGGGCTCTGGCCATTGTGCCGCCGCCTGCGCCAGTGCCGATGATGATGATGTCGTAATGGTTGGTCATCTCTTGTCTCGTCAGTTAGCTATTTGAAGGGTTATCTCTCTGTCCAATAGTGGGTTTGTCAGAGGGCCAGCTCTCCGACACCTCCCGCGGTCGAGGCAATAGCCTCTCCAGACCTCTGCTATACAGATTTATCGGTTTGGTTTCAGGGATTAACGTTTGGGTGAGTAGGGTGGACATTGCCCACCAGAACAGGGTTTCAGGGATTTTGATGTAGGGTGTGTTAGCGGAGCGTAACGCACCAAACCCAAGCATGTGGGCAATTTCAGGGTTTGTGCGATCGCGCCCTCCTCACTCACCGCTCAAGTTGCTTGGGGATCTTCCATACAAGGACAAGCCGTGCAAATACAGCGGGTTTCCGTATTAGGGCAGACCTTGCCGCAAATCTCTTGCGATCGCCGTTGGGAAAGGCGTAAATACAACTCCGCAGCCAACAGCATGGCCAACGGCGGCGCAAAGTAGTAGATCCAAAAATGCGTCCATACCTGAGCGGGGAGACCCGAAGCAAAGGTACGGGCAGGGTTGATGCTCATGCCGGAAATCGGGCCAGCTAGGGTGACGAAAATCGCCACCAGGATGCCTGCAAAGACCCCTGTGAGATGATGTAGTTTGGTATGGTTGGAGACAATCAGCACCATCACCATCAGTCCAAAGGCCAGCAGCGCTTCAGTCGCCAATGCCCCCGTCCAGCCCCAGATGCCGGGAACCGTGACGATATAGTTCACGGGTTGGTTGGTAAAGGCGGGGCCAAACAGAACCACGGCTAGCCCCACACCTGCCACACCACCGATAAATTGGGCGATCACATAAAAAAGCGCATCCCAAGCCTCCAGCTTGCCCAAGCGATAGAAGGCGAGAGTAACCGCAGGGTTAAAGTGTGCCCCTGATTGTTTGCCCCAGGGTGAATAGATAATGGCGATCGCGCAGATCCCCATAATGCTGCCCATCACCACCCCACGTAGCAAGCCATTGGGAATCAGCTCTGGTACAGGGGAGGTGGGGGCATAGAGCAGGGTGGCAAACCCGGAAGCCAGCAGCATAAATGCTCCCAGTTCTCCGGCTTCCATCAGGTATTCCGGCCAATGCGATCGCAAGGATTGCAACATCAATACTTAACTCCCTTGAGCAAAGTTCTCGCGCCCATACTTAAGCGTTTGAGTTAACCAGAGGAGTTCTGCCATAAATCGACCAAAGCGTCGCTTATAGGCGGTCTGGGCATCTTCAGTGAGTTTGCCGAAAGCCTCATCCACCAAGGTTTTGACGTTACCGAAGTTAAGGTCAGGAACGATCGTCCCGAGGCCAAACGCTTTTAAGGTGGGGAGCAGTGCTTCACCCGCTCGAATGCCCCCAAAGGGGCCAGCTGAGACCGTACAAAGACCCACCGATTTATGCAAATACTCGTCGCGGTTAAGATCCAGCATATGTTTAAGCAAGCCGGGGTAGGTGTGGTTATATTCCGGTACCACGATGATGTAGCCATCGGCTCGCAGCATCGTCTCGGACAATGCTGGGATTTTAGCCTGGGGGCCAGCATCATCCATGGGCAAGGATAAGGCACGAATATCAATCAGCTCGGTTTCAACATCAGCCTGCTGCTGCACTTGCTCCAGAATAAAGTTAGCCACAGGCTCACTGAGGCGACCTTGGCGCACCGTGCCCAAGATCACGGGAATAAATAGCGTATCCATAATGTTCTCCTGATAGGGTACGAAGGGGCTATTACGCGTGGCCTATTGCTCTTGGTAATTCCAGGTCAAACCCCCATCGACAAAGAAGGTGCTGCCCGTGATATAGCCCGCATCATCAGAGGCGAGGAACTCCACGAGGCTAGCTACATCACCTGGCTGCCCCAGGCGACCAAGGGGAATATTTTTGAGCAGCGCCCCGAGCTTTTCCGGGTCGTTGAGGAGTTTGGTGTTGATCGGGGTTTCGATCGCGCCCGGGGCCACATTATTGATGGTGATGTTGTGGGGGGCGAGTTCCACCGAGAGGTTGCGGGTGAGCATTTTTAAGCCGCCTTTGCTGGCACAGTAGGCGGCGAAGTTGGGGAAGGGCAGATCTTCGTGAACCGAGCTGATGTTGACCACCTTGCCGGGGCGTTGGGTGGCCATCCAATGCTGGGTGGCGGCTTGGGTGGCAAAGAAGACGCCCTTGAGGTTGACATTGAGTACGGCGTCAAAATCCTTCTCGGTCACATCCCAAAACGCGGCATGTTTCTCGATCCCGGCATTGTTCACCAACACATCGAGCTGACCAAAATGCTCAATGCTTTCTTTGACGAGGCGTTGCACATTTTCGACTTGGCCCAGATCCGCCTGAATCGCATAGGCTTGGTTGTTTGAGCCCGCCGCTGTATTGATTTTATTGACGGTTGCCTCGGCCCCTTCTGGGTGAGAGCGATAGTTGATGATTACCTTGGCACCAGCGGCGGCCAAGCGAATGGCGATCGCTTGCCCAATGCCTTGGCTACTGCCCGTGACCAATGCGACTTTTCCGTCCAATTTCATAACCACTCT